>DASVIS010000219.1:0-15732 GCA_036381995.1 Vicinamibacterales bacterium
AAGAGCACGAGTGCGATCCACTTCAGGTATTTCGCATACGTCGCATATGACATCGCCACCAGCAGCGCGAGCGTGAGCGCCACCACGAGCGCGGCGGACAACGCGACCGGCAGGATGGGCACGACCAGATGGATGGACGCCGCCATCGCCTCGATATCCGCCCCGATATTGAGGGTGTTGGCGACCACCAGCAGAAAGGCCGCAGCGTACAACACCCACCGAGGAAAGTAGTGCTTGATGATCGCGGCCAGCCCGTGCCCTGTCACCAACCCGATGCGGGCACACACTTCCTGGACGGCTGCGGAGAGCGGATAGGTAACGAGGCTGACCCAGACCGTCTGATACCCGAACTGCGCGCCCGCCACAGAGTACGTGCCGATGCCGGAAGGGTCATCATCGGACGCCCCAGTCACCAGCCCGGGACCCAACACCGACAAGAGGCGCCGGATCCGACCCTGTGTCCCGCCCGGCGTCGGCGCGCCATGCGTTCGGTCCGAGCCTGCGTGACCGGTTGCCGCCTGGGTGTCGCCACGCTCGGAGCCCTCCGCAGCCGGGCTGCCGGCTGCGTGAGCCGCAGCATCGGGGCGGGAAGGGAGAAATGACATCGGAAAAAACGGCACTACGCTTCGCGATTCCCACGAAGCAGGAAGGTCAACACAACCCCTGCCAGAAATCCGCCGATGTGCGCCATGTAGGCGACGCCGCCCCCCTGCGCTGTGTTGGCAATGGAACCGATGCCGCTGAAGAACTGCAGCACGATCCAGATCCCAATGACAATCAGCGCGGGCACCTGAATCACCCGCTGGCCCTGCAAAACCCTCACCTTTCCCTGCGGGAACAGCACAATGTACGCGCCGAGCACCCCAGCAATCGCCCCGGATGCGCCCAGGTTCGGCACGTGCGATCCGAGGCTGAACGCCAACTGCGCGAACGTGGCCGCAAGCCCGCAGAGCACGTAGAAGATCGCGAACTTCGCGTGCCCGAATCGGTCTTCCACGTTGTCACCGAATATCCACATGTACAGCATGTTGCCTCCCAGGTGAAGCCACCCGGCATGCATGAACATGGAACTGAAGAGCGTTGGAGCATCACCGATGGGGGCCGCAAGGAAACGGCTGGGAACGAAGGCCCACTTCCCGACGAATGCGTCACCGCCACTGTGCTCGACGAGAAAGAACAGGACGTTGAGGCCGATCAAGGCATACGTGACCAGCGGAACGGTGCTGCGAGAGGTGTCATCATCACCGATTGGGATCATAGGCGGCGCCCCTCTGCTCGGCCCGCAGGCCGCTTCGCATCGGCACGAGTCCCTCGGGCCTCGTGGTCGTCACCCGCGAGTCGAGTATCGATCCACACGCGGTGGTCCGTCTGTCCAATACCGCACAGTCCCGAAAGGTCGGCGGCCGTTGTCCAAACGGGGACAGACGGCGGAAGGCGCCGGACGTCCAGTCGATGACCGACGATACGACCCGCGGTCATTGTCTGCCAGCCGTGGAGACAGCGGCCGCGGGACCGCGGATCCGAGCCTGGACGACCGCCGGCAGGCTCACGGCCAGCGCCCCTTGATCAGAGGGGCGCAGGGTCCGCTGCGTCGGTCGCAACTCCGCGAGCCACCAACGGTTGGGGTCGAGGCCGACCGATCGCAGCGACGGCCGGAGATCGACGCCGGCGAGAAAGTCGAACGCGTCGAGATGGGCGGGCAGCTCGCTCGTCGCCTCGCCGATGAACAGCCGCTGTTCACGGGCCCTGGCCTCGATCACCGCGGCCGCACGAGGGAGGCCGTCACGCCGAGGATGAAGGAGATCTTCATCGGCGGCCGCGGCTTCGGCCTCGGGTACCTCTGGAACGCCATCAAGCCGACGACGAAGTGGAACGATCCTGAGAACGACATCGTCATCAGTCCGGGCTGATTGGCCGGGGACACGGCCTACGCCGGGTCCGGCAAGTCGCTCGTCGTCACGCTGTCGCCGCTCACCGGCATCCCGATCGACAGCAACGTCGGCGGCTACTTCGGCCCGCTGCTCAAGTTCTCCGGCTACGACGCGCTCGAGATTCAGGGCAAGGCCGAGCGGGACGTCGTCGTCCTCATCGACGGCCCGAAGAAGACCATCACGATTGAAGAGGCGCCCGAGGAGAACCCCGACAGCCACGTCGCGGCCGAAGTGTTCATGCACCAGTACGCCGATGATGAAAAGGACTTCGTGAACGTGTCGGTGGTGTCGGCGGGCAAGGGGGCGGAGCACAGCCGGATCGGCTGCCTGAACTTCTCGTGGTTCGACCCCAGGCGCGGCGCGCCTGAAGCAGGCGGGGCGCGGCGGCATCGGCACGGTCTTCCGCGACAAGAAGATCAAGGCGCTTGTGGTGCACGGCCCCAAGATGAAGGGCGACCACAACCACGCCGCCGACTTCCAGCGGACGACGAAAGTAGGGCGGGTGCTCGCGCCAAGGAGATCCACGACTTCGACGACCAGCAGTGCAAGATGCGGTCGATCGGCACCGCGCACCTGGTCGAGGTGATGGACGCCTACGACCTGCTGCGTCTACAACTTCCAGCGCGTGTTCAACCTGCGCATGGGCATGGGCGGGCGCCAGATCGACTGGCCGCCGTACCGCTCGATGGGGCCGCTGACGAAGGAGGAGTACGAGTCGCGCGCCGAGCGGTACGAGAAGCAGATGAAGGAGTTGATTGGCATCGACCCCGAGGGAAAGTCGACCGAGGGGAAGATGGCGATCCACCGCGAGTGGCGCGAGGGCCGCTGCAACAAGCTGTGCGACGCGGTCTACGCGCGACGCGGCTGGACGAACAACGCGATCCCGACGCTCGAGACGCTGAAGAAGTTCAACATCGACTTTTCGGAGGTCGTTGCGGTGGTGACGCCGCACTTGTAGGACGCGCACAGGATTCGGGAGTCAGGATTCGGGACCAACGACGGGGCCGCCGGCTGGTGAGGTGGCAGTCGTCGCCCGGTTCGGCGGCTCCGGGCTCCGGTTCGGCGCTGTCGAGCGCGGGCGCCCACGATGCCCGGCGGCGGATGGCGCGTCTCGTTGGGTTTGGCTTTGGAATCAACCCATGATCACAGTCAACGGCGACACGATGGAGTGGCGGGACGGGATGACCGCCGCCGACATCCTGAAGATCCGCAACTACATCTTCCGCATGATCGCGGTGCAGATAGACGGCGAGCTGGTGAAGCGCGTCGCCTACGACAAGACGGTCGTTCCCGACAGCGCCGACGTGCAGGTCATCCACATGATCAGCGGGGGATGATTCCAGGAAGTCAGCAGACAGACGCCAGAATCAAGCAAAGCCCCAGGCCGACGAGATCCGCCGCCGGGCCGGCCCGATTCCGGTACAATGCCTCGGTGCCACCCAGCATCCCCAGCTCGCGAGCCGGCCGGATCGTCGTGTGCCGATTCGCATCGGCCGAAGACGCAGACCGCCACGATCTCGAGTACTGGCTCTCCATTCCCGCACCCAATCGTCTGCTCCAGGTCTGGCGCCTGAGCGAAGACCTGTGGCGCTGGCGAGGCGAGTTCCCAGATGAACCAGGACTTTGTCGATCTGTTGCGAGCGTTCGTCTCCCATGACGTCCGCTTCCTGATCGTGGGTGCCTACGCGCTCGCGCTGCACGGCCGGCCTCGGGCGACCGGCGATCTCGATGTCTGGGTTGACGCGACGCCCGAGAACGCGCCGCGCGTCATGAGCGCGCTTGCCGCGTTCGGCGCACCCATGGCGCAGATCGCCGAGGCCGACTTCTCACGACCTGGCGTCGTTTATCAGATCGGCATTCCCCCTGGGCGCATCGACATCCTCACGGCGCTCACCGGACTTCCGTTCGAAGAGGCATGGCAGGGACGCGTGTGCCAGGACGTGGGCGGCGTTCAGGCCGATTTTATCGGCCGTGCCGCGTTCATCAAGAACAAGCGCGCCACCGGCCGCGCAAAGGACCTCGGCGACATCGAGGGGATGGAGTAGTCCGAAGCTCGCCCGACCTGGCGTCACCACCGCAGATCGAGGATGTTCTCTTCGACCAACCGATCTGTTGGGTATCCGTGCCACACGATCGGATTCCCACCGGATGAAGACCCTGTCGCCTCCCTTCATGACGTAGGTGGAGTAGCCGTAGAAACGCCCCTGGCCGGGCCGCTCGTCCGACTGCCCGTAGACGAACTCCCGCGTGATGACGAATTCGGGATCGGACGTCTGACCCGTGTCGACTCGACAGGACTGAACAAGCGTGTGGCCCGGCACATCGTCGAGCTCCAGAACGTCCTTGCGGGTCACCGTACCGAGACGCGCCTTTGTGAAGACGACCCCGCCCGCGCCTTCGGCTACTCGGTGTCTGCGTTCCACGTCCTGTGTCACCACTTTCGTCGCCAGGCCGATCCCTTCTTCTTTGTCACGTCACGACGGGGCCCGCAATCGCAGCCCAAGAAGTCGGCGGCGCGGGACCTCATCGTCGATCTGCGCAAGCGGAACTACTCCGTCTACGAGATCAGCGAGCACCTCACAGATCAGCAGCGCCCGTTGAGTCCGACGGCCGTCCGCGAGGTCCTGAAGGCCGAGGGGTTTGCCGCGCTGCCCCGACGCTTGGACGACGAGCGCCCCGTGCGGCCCCGGCCCACGGTCGAACCGATCGCCGACGTCCGCGCCTTCTCGCTCGCGCCCCGCCGGTTTACGACGGCCTGCGGGGGCCTCTTCCTCTTTGTGCCGGACCTGGTCCGGCTCAATCTCGACGGCGCGATCCAGGACGCTCGGCTGCCGGGCTCGAAGATGATCCCCGCCGGCCATGCCGCGCGGGCGTCGCTGGCCTTGAAGCTCTGGTCGATCGAACGCAAGAGCCACGTGATGGCCCTGCTGGCCGACGACGGGTTTGGCCTGTTTGCCGGCCTCAACGTCTTTCCGAAGAAGAGTTTCCTCTCCGAGTACTCGAGTCGCATCGATCACACGAAGACGCTGCGGCTGCTGGCCGCCTGGCATGCCCACGTGAGCGGCGAGTCGATCTTTCCCGGACAGTCCTTCAATCTGGATTTTCGCTCGGTGCCCTACTACGGGGAGCATCCGACCGTCCAGAAGCACTTCGTGTCCATGCGCAGCCGGCGGCAGCCGAGCGTGCTCGTCTTTCTCGCTCAGGATGCCGACACCCACGCGTTCTGCTACGCGAATGCCGATCTCCGGAAGGGCGAGGAGCCCGATGAGGTCTTTCGCTTCATCGACTTCTGGAAACGCACGCACGGCACCCTGCCGCCGCACCTGGTGTTCGATTCGAAGCTCACGACCCATCGTGGGTTGGCGCGGATCGACGAGCTGCAGATCCCCTTCATCACGCTCCGACGCCGCTCGTCCACGCTCCTCAAGGAGATCGTGCTGCTGCCCCGGTCGGCCTGGCGTACGGTGGAACTCGACGTGCCGACCCGCAAGTACCGCACCCCGCGCTACGTCGAGCAGGCCGTCACGCTGGCCGGGCGCCGCTTCCGCCAGCTGTATCTGCAGGACCTCGGCCACGAGGACCCCACGATCCTGCTGACCAACGAGCACCGGACCTCACCGAAAGCCCTCATCACGCGCTACGCGCAACGCATGCTGATCGAGAACGCGCTCTCCGATGCCGTGCGCTTCTTCCACATGGACGCCTTGTCCTCCGCGGTCGGCTTGAAGGTCGACTTCGACATGACCCTGCTCGTCGTCGCCAGCGGCCTCTACCGCCTGCTCGCGGGGCGCATGCGCGGCTACGGCGATGCCCAGGCGCGCCAGATCTTTCGCGACCTCGTGGCCATGCCGGCGACGATCACGGTCTCGGGGGACGAAGTGGAAGTCAGCTTCCATCGACGCTCCCACCTTCCGATCATTCTGGCCTCGGGCCTGATGGACCACCCGGTGGCGGTCCCCTGGTGGGGCGGGCGCCGACTCCGGCTCACGACGTACAATGGCCCGACCGTCGCCGCGTCGTCTTAGGCAAACTCTCGTCCGTGGAAATCCAGGCTAGCGGCCCGCCGGCGCCGGCCCTGAAACACGGGCGAGCGTCTCGAGATACGCCGCCAGGTTCCGCATCTCCCCCGGTTCGAACTTCGGCCAGAACGACGCGCGCTCGGCCATCGTGCGGTGCATCTCGGGGGCGTGGTTCCACATCGCCGAGGCCAGCCCCGCACGGTCGGTGTGCTTGGCCAGGCCGGCCAGGTTCGGCGCGCCGGCGGTGCCGTCCTTGTGGCACGACGCACAGCCTTTCTGGCTGAAGACCACGGCGCCCACCTTGGGATCGCCTTCCCGACCCACATAGCCGAGGAAGTACAGGTTGGCGATCAGGTCGGCCATCTCCGTGCCTGTGAACTGCGGGAACCGAATCCCCCGCGCGCCCATCCTCGCGCCCATCGCGTAGCTGTGGTTCCAGAGCAGCCCGGTGATTTCAGCGGCGCTCTTCGACAACGTCGATCGCGCCAGGTCGGGCGCCGACCGCCCGGCCCCGTCGTGGCAGGCGCCGCATCCCTTGCCCTTGTAGACCGCCGCGCCCCTGGTCGGGTTCGGGAGCGGTTCGAGGACAACCTCGCGTCCGGGACGCTGACCTTCCGCGCGGATGTAGGCCTGGATGTCCGCCATGTCGTGCCCGGAGAACTGCGGGATCGGCGTGCCCGTCCGCATTTGCGCCTGCTGCATCCGCGGGCCGGCGTTCCACATCGCCTGGGCCAGAGCGGTCGAGGAGGTGTAGGCGCTGAACCGGTCGAGCGCGCTGGCCAACGACCCGCCCTGTTTTCCAAGCGAGTGGCACGAGACGCACTGCAGCCGGACGTATGCCTGCGCGCCTCGCGCGACATCGCCCGGCTCGTCAAACAGACGCAGGTAGTACAGGTAGCTCAGCAGATCGGCCATCTCGGCCGGATCGAGCGTCGGCCACGCTCCGCCAAGCCCGGAAACCCGGTCGATCATCTGCGGTGTATGGTTCCAGAAATCGCCGACCAGTTCGTAGAAACTCTTGCCGGTGACCGCCACGCTCATCTCGGGGCCAAGCCGGCCCCCGTGCCCCCAGACCGAATGGCACGCGGTGCACCCTTTTTCCTCGAAGCGCTGCCGGCCCAGGAACGGGTTGCCCTCCTGGGCCGAGGCCGCGCCGGCCACGAATATCGCCGCCAGCAGGATCGACGCCGCCCGGATCGTCAGCGTCCGAACCGGCTCGGAAGTACGACGGCTCGAGGTCCGATCAGCCTGTCGTGTGCTCATTTCGCCACCGCCGCCATATCGTCGGGAAGGTACGAAGCCACGCGCTCTGAAACATCCTGGACCGACAGCTCACGCCCCTCCTGGATCTCCCAAATCGAGACGATCGGGAAGAACTTGGTCGCCACCATGTAGACCAGGATGAAGCCGGCCAGGGTTCCGCCCATGATCGACAGCTCGACCCACGACGGGGCGTAGTGCACCGTCGCCGCCTGGAGCCGCGGATGGAGCGACGTCGGGACGACGATGTTGAACCGCTCCAGCCACATGCCGATCACGACGGCGATCGACGCGATCACCGTGCCGGTGACATTGCGCGTTGCCCGGCGCGCCATCAGCGTGAACGGGATGAAGAAGCAGCACACCACCATCGTCCAGAACGGGATGGCAAATTCGCCCGTCAGCTTGGCGTACAGCGTGGCCAACTCGGATTCCTCGCCGCCGTACCAGACCGTCAGATGCTCGGCGAACGTGAAGTAGAACCACAACACGGTCGTCACGAGCAGCAGCAGGCCCATGTTGTTGAAGTGCACGTCCTTGAAGTAGGCCTCGAGGCGGTAGACGCGCCGCAGGATCGCCATCGCGATGATCAGCGCCGCGATCCCGGAGAAGATCGCGCCGACCACGAAGTAGGGGCCGAAGATCGCGCTGTGCCACATCGGCTTCAGCGTCAGCGCGAAGATCCAGCCGATCACGGTATGGACCGACACGGCCACCGGGATCACGGCCACGGCGAGGATTGCGATGATCCGCTCCAGCGTGTGCCGCGCGGCCGGCGTGTCGTGGTAACCGATCGCCAGGAAGGAATACAGCGCCCGGGGCCGGAGCCCGAGGTCGCGGATGCGCGCGAGGTCCGGGATCATCGGCACGTAGAGGTAGATCGAGCTGGCCGTGAAGTAGAGGCTGATGCTGAGCACGTCCCAGAGGAGCGGCGAGAACGGCTGCGCGTGGAGGAAGACGTTCAGCACGCGGTCCGGGCGGCCCAGGTCGATGATCGGCTGCACCGCGCCGAAGCTGATGACGAGCACGGTGATGAACTCGGCCGACCGCGTGATCGACCGCCGCCATTCGGCGTTCGCCACGCGGAGGATCGCCGAGATGAGCGTGCCGGCGTGCGAGATGCCGATGAAGAACACGAAGCAGATGATGTAGATGCCCCAGTACTCGGGCGTGTTCAGCCCGGTGGCGCCCAGGCCGTTGCCTAGCTGGTAGACATACGCAACGGCGCCCCACAGGGCCACCGCAGCCATCAGCGCCGCCCAGCGCCAGAACACCTTCGTCGTTCGCACCAGCGGCATGAGCAGCACGCGCTCGTCCTGGGGCAGATTGGAGACGATCTCGAGGTCGGTCACAGTTCAGTCCCGTCGTGACAAGTAGTAGACCTTCGGCTGCGTGCCCAGGCCCTCCTGGAGACGGAAGGCGCGCGGGTCGCGCGCCAGCTCTGCCACCCGGTGCGTCGGGTCGTCGAGATTGCCGAACACGATCGCGCCCGTCGGGCAACTGTCGGCGCACGCGGGCGTGTAGTCCTGTTCGCGAAGGGAACGCTTCTCGACGCGCGCGTTCTCCCGAGCCTTCTGCAGCCGGTGGCTGCAGAACGTGCACTTCTCGATGACGCCGACCGGCCGCACCGACACGTCCGGATTCAGCCCCGCCTCGGTGGACTTCGGATGATCCGGACGATGCCAGTTGAAGAACTTGACGGTGTAAGGACACGCGTTGGCGCAATACCGACAACCGATGCACCGGGCGTAGATCTGGTTGACGATCCCTTCGCGATCGATCGAGGTCGCCTGGACCGGGCACACCAGCGTGCAGGGCGGTCGGTCGCAATGCATGCAAGGCGTCGGCACGAACCGAGCGCGAAGGTCGGGCCACGCACCCTCGACATCCACCCGTACCTGCATCCACGAGATCGTGCGGTTCTCGGAGGCGGCCTGAGGTCCACCGACCGCGACATTGTTCTCGGACCGACAGGCGATCTCGCAGGCCTGGCAGCCGTTGCACCGATCGAGGTCGATCACCATTCCCCAGCGCGCCATGCCAGTCTCCTCAGAGCCGAACCAGACGCACGCGAGTCGATTGCCAGTCGGGCATTCCGCTCACGGGATCGATCGACCGCCCGACCGCCGCCAGCGGGTTGGCGCCGTTCGGCTCACCCCACCCCTCGACCCGCGAGTGCAGGCCGTACGGCACATTGACGACGCCCGGCTGCGTCCCAGGTGACACTCGAACGACCGCTTCGAACCCGCCGCGGCTCGACTCGACGCGCACGCGCTGACCCGACTGCAGGCCCTGGCTGCGCGCGGTCTCCTCGCTGACCTCGACCCAGGTCTCCCACGCGCTGCCGTCGAGCACGCCCAGGTGTTCCAGCAGCCACGGCATCAGCGGAGTCCCGCCAGACGCCAGCGTCATGACTCGGAACGGCACGAGCTGCAGCGGGAAGTCACGGGCCGGGACGTCCTGCGCCCGCGAGCTCGCATCGACGGGAAGGAAACCCTCCGCCAGCGGCCGTCCCGACCGCTGGAGGCGCTGCCTGGCCTCGGCGGGGAAGATCCAGACGCGGCCATCCGGATATTGCGACCGGCCGGCACCATCGTCGTAGTCGACGAGCGGGTCGAACCACCCGCCCGAGTCGGCGACCGTCTGCCAGAAATCCTCGGGCGGCTGCCCGTGCGGGAGCCACCACCCGCGCCCCTCGACTTCGCGCAGCTCGCGCTGGCGGAACAGATCGACGAATGCGCTGCCGCGTCCGGCGGCGGCGAGCGACAGACCGCGCTGGTGGACCAGATCTTCAACCGACGGCCATCGCGCAAACGCCGCGGCATCGCCGCCCAGACGCGATGCGAGCTCGAGGATGACGTCGCCGGTGGCCCGGGTGTTCTGGAGCGGCTTCACGACCGGGCGGACGACGCCCCACACCGGCGTGGCGACAGCAGCCGGCGCGAGGCCATCCTGCCAGCGCTCGAGGTAAGTGTGGTCGGGCAGGATCAGATGGGCGTGTCGTGCGCTCTCGTCGAAGAACGGCGAGAACGAGACGACCAGCGGCACCACGGCGAGCGCCTGCTTTGCCGCATCGGTTCCAGGCAGCGACGCCACCGGATTGGCTTGGTAGAGGAACAGCACTTTCGGCGGGCCACTCGACTCGCCGCCGGAGGCGGGCCAACTGGTCGTCGTCAGCGGCGCACTCGACAGGTCGATCTCTCCGGGCGCCCGGTGCTCGGCCGGGCCGGGCAACCGGGGCATCAGGCCCTGCGCCATCAGTCCGCCCTGCCGATTGAGCCGTCCGGTCAGCGTGTTGAGGGCGTGGATTGCCATCGCGTCGGCCATGCCGCCGCTGCGCCACGCGACCATCTGGTCCCAGACGGCGACGGCGCGGCGCGCGCCGCCGAACTGCTTGGCGAGCGCCGTGAGCCTGGCCACCGGCACTCCGGTGCGCGCCGAGACCTCATCGGGACGGCCGTGCCGCAGGACGAGCGTGCGGAACCCGACGTGCCGTGTCCCGTCCGTGCCGGTCCAGTCTTCCCAACCCGCCACGTCTCGCGCAATCTGGTCGGGGTCGTACAGGCCTTCTTTGACGATGACGTAGGCCAGGCCAAGCGCGAGCGTGCCGAACGTCCCGGGCCGCACCGGCACCCATTCGTTGGCGCTCACCGCGCTTCGGGACAGCCGGACGTCGACCTGGACCCATCGTGGCGACCGCGCGCCCGGCTCGCTGTCGCGGGCGCGCGAGGCCTGGGATTGCGCCCACCACGCTTCGGAAAGCCCCGCCCCGAACGAGAGCACAAGATCCGCGCCCGCGAGATCGAAGGCGGGCGGCGCGTCGATCCCCTGGCACATGCGCAGGATGTCGGCCGATCCGTCCCGGTAGTCGTCGACCGAGATGCGTGTCGTGCCGAGCACGCCGCAGAACCCACTGACGAGCTCGCCCATGACCCCCGAGATGTCTCCAACCAGCCATTCAACCGGCGTCCCGCCGCGGGGCTGATAGGTGGATTTGAGCGCTGACGCCACCCGGTCCAGCGCCTTGTCCCAGCTGATGGGCTTGAACTCGTCCGACCCCGGAGGGCCCACACGCATCAGCGGCCCCTTGAGCCGCGCGGGGTGATAGAGCAGTTGGAGGCCGGCCCGCCCTTTCGGACACAGGCCGCCCTGGCTCACCGGATGGAGCGGGTTGCCATCGATCCGGACCGGGCGGCCATCCACGAGCCGGACGCGGATGCCGCAGTGGGCCGGACAGAGCAGGCAGGTGGACGCGACAAACGTCTGTTCGCCCGGAGACCAGTCGGGGCCGACGTGGGGTGACGCCAGCGGGAACTGGTGGGAGAAGGCTCCGAGGCCGAAGCCAATGCCGGCACCGGCTGCACCGACCAGAAAACTCCGGCGAGAAATGGCCACGGTCAGTCCCCTCACCTGTGGCAGGCGATGCAGTTGATCGGCACGCTCTGCCGCGTATGACAATCGATGCACGTCTGCATGACGATCTGCACCAGCGGCCGCGGCGGCGGCGCGGTGGACTCCGCAATGGCGCCGTGACACGTCGTGCAGGGCAGCTTCGCCACGGTGACATGCCGGCGGTGGGAGTAGTAGACGTGGTCGGGCAGCCGGAACAACTTTCGAAACGCCGGCGGATCCGGGCTGGCAGCCAGCTTGATGAGCTTCGCTTCCTCGGCTGATTTCGTCATGGGCTGCTGGTGGCAGCCGGTGCAGAGCGCAAGGTCGGGCAGGCCCGAGTGCTGGTGTTCGGCGTAGTACTGATGGCACGCCGAACAGTCGATCCCGGCGTCCTTGACGTGCTTCCGATGGTTGAACTCAATTGGCTGGACAACGACCCGGTCGGGGTTGAACGCGACGCGTCCGGCCGCGAAGCCCCCGGCGGCCATCACCACCGTGAAAGCGCCGAGGACGAGTCGTCGTGTCGGACTGAGCTTCTCGTCGAAGGTCACGCTTCGGCTCCTGCCGCTGGTGGTCGCTTGGCCGTCCGTGAGGACGGACGGCGATCAGGCCTGGGTGTCCTGGCCGCCCGGACTGAGGGTCCGCTGCAGTTCCCGCGCCCAGAGGGCCTGGAACATCGTGAGGCGGCTGGCCATCAGCTCCGAGATCCCGTTGCGGATCACGCGTTCGATTGTCGGGTCGGTCGAGAACACCTGCTCGAGGGCCAGCCGCTCGAAGGCCAGGATCTCCGTGGGGGCCGCCGCCCGAGCGGACAACGTGAAGCGGAACGGCTTGACGAGCGCAGACCAGCCGATCATCTTGCCCGGCCCCACGGCTTCGACGGTGATGTCCTTCACGACGTCGTCGATGCTGATCGGGAGGCAGAGGTCGACCAGCCCGCTCACCACCACGCTGATGTACTGCGCGGTGTCCCCGAGCAGGAACAGGTAGTCACCGTTTCGCAGTGTCAGCCCTCTCGCGATCGCATTCAGCCGCGCGAGCCGCACGGCGTCGAGACCTGCGAACAGTTCGGCCGCCTGGAGACGATCCTGCATGCCATCTTCCTTGGCAGATCGATGGTTGTTCAGAGCCGCCGCTGCCACCCGGCTCCCGCTCGCACGGCCGGGTGACAACGTGGTTCGAGAGAGTTAGTGCACGTGGTTGGGCACGCCCACTCGACGGTAGAGATTGTCGACCGACGGCTGATGGACGAATTGGGCCACGACGGCCTGTTCCAGCCGGACGTGATGCTCGAGCCGATTGACCATCACCTCGTCGAAGACGCGGTTCGAAGGTGTGATGGTTCGCCCCGAACGGGCAAAGAACCCGGGGACGGCGACCATGGCCGCAGCGCGCGCGGCCGCGTCGGCCTCACGGGCCCTGGCCTGTCTGCTGCGCTCCGCCTCGCTGCCCTGATAGCCCATTGCGAGCATCAGAACCATGCCGCCGAAGAGAACGGCCACGACCAGAACGACGAGCGCTGCCTCCATCGTGCGCCTCCTTCAAGACACGCCGAGAGCAAGTTCCATGCCTCGCTGCCGGGTGCGGCGCCTCGAGCGCCGAAACGCGTCAATCGCCCGCGCGGCTGTTGCGATCGAAAGGGATGGTCTGTTGCTTCGCGCAACTTGGGGCTGTCGAAAACGACAGGTCGGCCCTGGTCGAGCGTGACAGGACTGTCAGGATTTCCGATTCGGCAGGCGGTCGGCGGACGCCGCTGAGGCCGGGGCGCCTTCGCGGTGCCGCTCGAGGAGTCTGTAGAAGGTCCGTTCGGACATGCCGAGCGCATGAGCGGCCTTCGCGCGGTTTCCGCCCACTTTCGCCAGCACCCACTGGATGTGGCGGCGCTGGACCTCGCGGAGCGAAGGAATGTCGTCACCCTCGGCACGAGGCGCCTGAGGGCCTTCGGGCCGCAGCCCCGCGGGCAGGTCGTCGGCGTGGATGACGTCGCCATCGCACAGCACGAAGCTCTGCTCGATCACGTGAATCAGCTCTCGCACGTTGCCAGGCCAGGCGTGGCGCCCGAGCGCCTCGAGGGCCGCCTCATCCATCCGCTTGGTGCACGAGAAGCGGCGATTGAACCGCGCGAGGAAGTGCTCGACCAGCGACGGGATCTCCTCGGGCCGCGATCGGAGCGGTGGGATCGTGAGGGTGAACGTCGCCAAACGGTAGTACAGGTCCTCCCGGAAGTGCCCCCGGGCCGTCGCCTGTGTCAGGTCGTGATTGGTCGCGGCCACGACCCGCACGTCGACGGCAATCTCGCGGGTGCCTCCGAGGCGCCTGAATCTGCCCGTCTCGAGCACGCGGAGCAGCTTGGCCTGCGCCTCGTGGCTCGTGTCGCCCACCTCGTCGAGGAAGATCGTGCCGCCGCTCGCCACTTCGAACAGGCCGTGCTTCAACCGATCGGCCCCGGTGAAGGCGCCCTTCTCGTGGCCGAAGACCTCGGTCTGGAACAGCTCGTCGTGGAGGGCCGCGCAGTTGACGGCAACAAAAGGGGCCTCGCGCCGCCCGCTCTTGGTATGGAGCAGCGTGGCAACCAGTTCCTTGCCGACGCCGGTCTCGCCGAGGATCAGCGTCGTCGAGTCGGTCCGGGCGATGCGGGCAACGGCATCCAGGAGCTTCCGGTTGGCGGCGCTTTCTCCGACGAACTCGACGCCGCGGTCCGGCACGGCGTAGCCGTCCTCGAGCACGCGCTGACGGGTAATCAGGCGCACGTGCTCGTGCGTCTTCTGGATCGCCATCTCCAGCTTCGCGATGGGACACGGTTTCTCGAGATAGTCGTGCGCCCCCACGCGGATGGCCCTGACGGCCGTGTCGATCGTCCCGTGGCCGGTCAGCACGACGATGCCCGCCGGCACCGAGCGCCTGCGCAGCTCCTCGAGCACCTCGAGCCCGTCCTTGTCCGGCAGGCGCAGGTCCAGCAGGATCACATCCACGTCGGCGCTCGCCGCTGGGTCGAGGGCCTCCTCGCCCGACGCGCGGGTTTCGACGCTGTAGCCCCTGCGGGCAAGCTCGGTGCCCATGGCGCGCCGGAACGCGGGATCGTCGTCGACCAGGAGCACGCGGATGTTCTTGTCGGGATTGGTCACGGCGCCTCGGAAAGAGAAAGCGGGAACACGACTTCGATGCACGAGCCGCGGCCGACCGCGCTCTCGACCAGGCGGACGTCGCCGCCAAAGCGGCGCATGAACCTCCGCGAAAGGAACAGACCGAGCCCGGTGCCATTCGGCTTCTGGGTGCGGAACGGCTCGAACAGGTGGCGTTGGGCGTCGGGGAGCATGCCACAGCCGTTGTCGCACACCTGCAGGCGCACGTCCTCGCCGACGTCGAAGCGCACGGTCACCCGGCCGGCCCCTTCTCCGCACGACTCGATTGCGTTGACGAGCAGGTTGAGGACGACGTGCTGCACGACCTCGGTGTTCGCCGAGACGACGGGAATGGGATCGGCCTGGGCGCGGACCAGCTCGACGCCCGCCGCGCGCGCCGCCGGGGCGGCAAGCGAGAGGACGCCGTCGACAACGTCCCGGAGATCGATCGGCTCGGTGGCCGGCGGAATGCCGCGCGCAAATCCCAGAAACTGCCTGGTGATCGTGCGGCACCGCAGCACCTGGTCTCGAATGACGAAGGCGCTGTCGCGAATCGCCGCGATCGTGGCCGGGTCGGGCGGGCTCGCTGCGTCCGGCAACTGGTCGATGATGCCTTCCGCGCACGTGAGCGTGGTGGCGAGCGGCGTGTTGACCTCGTGCGACAGGCCCGACGCCAGGATGCCCAGCGACGACAAACGCTCGATCTCGGCGAAGTGCTCCTCTTCGCGCACGCGGTCGGTGATGTCCCGCCAGGCTTCGACGACCTGCCCCACCGACCCGTCTTCCGCATAGACCGGGGACGCGTAGATCTCGTACACGCGCTCGTCCGCGCCGTCTGATGCCGGCAGGCGGTAAGTGGCCTTCGCCAGGCGCCCCGTGGCCAGGCACCGCGCGGTCGGACACTCGGGATCGTCGCAGCACGGGAGCGCGTGGCCCGCCACGTGGCGGCACTGCTGACCCCGCAAGGCCTCGGGATACGACCCGAGCCACTTGGCGATCGACCGGTTG
>DASVIS010000220.1:0-17179 GCA_036381995.1 Vicinamibacterales bacterium
GCGCGCGGGCGCGGCGACGGCCGCCTACGTGAGCGGGACGGTGGTTGGCGGGTTTGCCGGCCGCCTGATCGCCGGCGTCGTGGCGGCCGATGTCAGCTGGCGCACGTCGTTCCTCGTCCTCGGAGCGATCAACGCGGTGGCCGCGTGGTTGCTGTGGATGAAGTTGCCGGGCGACCAGCGCTCTGCGCTCCCGCCCCGCGGGCACTCGCGCATCGGCGCCGTCGTCGGCCTGCTCCGCAACCCGCAACTCGTCAGCGCCTACGTCGTCGGGTTCGGCGTGCTCTTCTCGCTCGTCGCGACGTTCACCTACGTGACGTTCCTTCTCGCGGCTCCGCCCTACGGCCTGAGCACCATCGCGCTGGGGTCCGTCTTCTTCGTCTACCTGGTGGGTGCGGCCATCACGCCGGTCGTGGGTCGGGTCATCGATCGCTACGGGCACCGGCACGGCATGGCGGTCGCGGTCGCATTCGGCATCGTCGGAGCGCTCCTGACGCTGGGCGGGAACCTGCCGATCATCCTTGTCGGGCTCGCCACCTGCTCGACGGGCGTGTTCATCGCCCAGACTGCGGCCAGCAGCTACGTGGGCGCGGCAGCCGAGCGGGATCGGGGTCTGGCCGTCGGGCTGTATGCCACGTTCTACTATGTTGGGGGCACGGTAGGCGGATCGCTGCCGGCCATCTTCTGGGAACGCTGGGGCTGGCCAGCCTGCGTCCTGCTGGTCGTCGCCGTCCAATTGGCCGTCGCCGTCGTCTCAATAACGTTCTGGTCAGACCGGCGCCCGGGGAAAGGGCCGCCGGCAGGGGGCCGGCTCGAGCCTGGCATAACAGACTGAGAATGGAAGATCGAAGAGTGAGAATTGAGACTCGAGAATTGAGAACCGGGCTATCATGGAAATTCCAGGGCGGGAGCCGTCCGGACCAGGGAGGCTCCTGCCCGCCGCACGTCCATGGGAGAGTGAAATGAGGCCGCCGTTACTCCGCGCGCTGCTGCTGATCGTGCCCTTGGCGATCGCGGCGTCGGGCTGCAACAACAACGCGACGGTGGCCACGCCGACCCCCACGCCCGTCCAGGTCACCGAGACGTTTGCCGGGTCGCTCACCCCGACCGGAGTGAACTACCATCTCCTCACCGCGAAGGTCGGCGATGTCGTGATGACGATGACGGGGATTGGGCCCGATCCCAAGGTAACGATCGGGATGGCGATTGGCGTCTACAGTACGCTCGCCTGCACGGATGTCATGGACAATCCGACCTCGACGATTGGTAGCCAACTGATCGGCACGACGACCGCCACCACAGGCCTCTGTGTCAAGGTCTACGATGGGGGGACGATCGCGGCGGATACGACGCTGACGTACGAGCTGACGGTCACGCACTACTGATCGGCTCGCGGGCCTGCCTTCGACCCTGATCCCTTCGACTGCGCTCAGGGCGGGCAGGCCAGGGAAGGCCCGTGCCGCGACGCCTGCTAGCCGGATAGAGCCTCGCCCTTCACTCCCGACTGGTATACTCCACCAATACCGGCCTTTCGACCCGAGAGCCGAGAGCCATTCCCCGGAGGTATTCCGTGGCTGTGCGACGAGGAGTCGGGCTCGTTCTCTTCCTCATCCTCTTTGCCTGCATCGTCTCCTTTGGCGGCCTGCTCGCCATCTGGCTGATCGTCGGCAGCGAGCCGTCCGTGCCGTCACGCTCCACGCTGGTGCTGCGTATCGACGGCGACCCGGCCGAAGGCGGTTCGGACGATGGGTTCAGGCAGTTTCTGCCGGTGCAGCACGCGCGCAGCGTGAGCGCGCTGGTCGAGAACATCCGGAAGGCGAAGGTCGATCGACGCGTGGCGGCGATGGTGGTGCGGCCCACCGGGCTACAGTCGCCCTATCTCGCCAAGGTCCAGGAACTCCGGGACGCGATCCTCGACTTCCGGCGCGGCGGCAAACCCGCCATCGCCTATCTCGAGGACGGCGGGCAGACGGAGTACTACCTGGCCACTTCGTGCGACCGGATCTTCATCGCGCCGTCCAGTCCGCTGCAACTCACCGGGATGGCGAGCTACGAGGTGTTCCTCCGGGGCACGCTCGACAAGATCGGCGCGTATCCCGACATGTTGCACATCGGCGCCTACAAGACCGCGCCCAACCAGCTGACCGAGAAGTCGTTCACGCCGGCGCACCGCGAGATGGCGGAGTCGCTCAACACCGAGAGCTACGAGCAGCTGGTGAAGGCCATTGCGGACGGACGGAAGAAGAGCGAGGCGGACGTCCGCGCGCTGCTCGACGACGGGCCGTTCCTGCCCGAGGATGCGCTGCGCGTCGGGCTGGTCGACGACGTGGCCTACGAGGATCAACTGGGTGACAAGGGGAAGATTCCGCTCGGCAAGGGGAAGCGCCTGGAACTGGACGACTACGACCGGGTGGGTGCCGGCTCGGTTGGCCTCGGGAGCGGGCCGCGCATCGCGGTGATCTACGCGTCGGGGACGATCGTCTCGGGCCGCAGCGGCTACGATCCGATGAACGGCCCGGTGCTCGGATCGGACACGCTGGCCGGGTACATCCGCAAGGTTCGAGACGCGCAGGATATCAAAGGCGTGGTGCTCCGCATCGACAGTCCGGGCGGGTCCGCGGTCGCCTCCGACATGCTCTGGCGCGAGCTGGTGCTGATGCGCGACGCCAAGCCCGAGAAGCCGTTCGTCGTGTCGATGTCGGACCTGGCCGCCTCGGGCGGCTACTACCTTGCGATGGCGGCGCCGCAGATCGTGGCGGAACCCGGCACGCTCACCGGGTCGATTGGGATCTTCGGCGGCAAGGTGGTGACCGGGGGAGTGTTCGCCAAGCTGGGCGCCAACATCGAGGGCGTGAGCCAGGGGAAGAACGCGGACATGAATTCGCCCTCGCGCCCGTACTCCGATTCGGAACGCGCCAAGGTGGGGGAGCAGTTGCAGGCGTTCTACGACCAGTTCGTGGAGCGCGTGGCCGCGTCGCGGCACATGACGCCGGAGCGCGTGGACGCGATCGCGCAGGGCCGCGTGTGGACCGGACGGCAGGCCAGGCAGAACGGCCTGGTGGACGCGCTGGGCGGTCTCGAGAGGGCAGTAGCGCTGGTCAAGCAGAAGGCGAAGATCACCGATTCCGAGGTGGAGCTGGTCGTCTACCCGCCGCGCAGGTCGTTCTACGAGATCCTGTCGTCGCAGCTGAGCGGGTCGGACGAGCGGATGCGGCTGGCGGCGCTGCTGGGGATCACCGAGCGCCGTGCGATCGGCCTCGCTGCGGCGCCCTGGACGTTGTTCCACAAGGGAGAGGCGCTAGCACTGATGCCATTCGGGATCGTGAGGTAACAGAGCAACGCCTCCAAGCGACTCCCTGGATAGACTATCCAATCACCCGCTGCAGATTCTCCCTGTTCACCTCGATCTTCATCTTCTGCTTCGCCTTCTGGATGTAGGCGGCGAAGAAGCGGCCGCGGCGGTCGTTCAGCATCTCCTCGCGCAAACGGTCGCGATCGGCGGCGAACTCGGCGGGCGTCGGCTGCTTGTGCTCGACTACCTTCACCACGGCCACGGCGTTGTCGGCGACGATCGGGTCGCTCACAGCCCCGGCGGGCAGCGTGAACGCCGCGGCGTCCACCTGCTGGCTCACGCCGATCTCGGGCAGCGGTGACTCGCGCGGGATGAGGTCGGTCGTCTTGACCTCGAGGCCGGCCGCCTTCGCGGCCTTCGCCAGATCGCCCCCGCTCTTCAGCGCCGACGCCATCGCCGTCGCCTTCTGCAGCGCGAGTTCCTTCGCCTTCTGCCTGGTCAGGTCTTCCTTGACGCGGTCCTTCACCTCGTCCGGCGACGGCAGGTGCGGCGCCTGCGTGCCGGTGACCGTGAGGAACGCGTAGCCGCTCGGCACGCGCGTGGAGCCGCTCACCTCGCCGCTCTTCAGCGTGAAGGCTTCAGCAACCGCCTGCGGCGAGGGTCCGAGGCCGAGGATCGGCTCCTCGCGCGTGAAGAATCCCGACTCCTGGACCTTCAGGCCGCGCGCGGCAGCCACCTTGTCGAGGTCGGCCGGCTTGGAGATCTCCTTCTCCATCGCGCCCGCCATGTCGGCCGCCTTCGCGCCCGCACGCTCGGTCGCCAACTGGTCCACGAGCTGCGGCCGCACCTCGTCGATCGTGCGGATGGACGCGGCCTTCTTGTCGGTGACCTCGATGATGTGGAAGCCGTACTGGGTCTTCACGAGATCGCTGATCTCACCGGGCTGCAGCTTGAAGGCCACTTCATCGAACTCCGGCACCATCTTCCCCCTCGAGAAGAAGTCCAGGTCGCCGCCCTGCTTGGCCGACGCCTCGTCCTCCGAGTACTTCTTCGCGAGCGCCGCGAAGTCGCCGCCCGCCTTCGCTTCCTTCAGCACCTGCTCGGCTCTGGCCTTGACCTCGTCCTCCTTCTTCCCGGCGGTCTTCAGGAGGATATGGCTGGCGCGCACCTGTTCGGGCGTGGAGTAGAGCTCGGCGTTGTCGTTGTAGGCGCGTTGCACCTCGCGCGTGGTCGGCTGCGACGAGGTCCGAAGGCTGTCCACGTCGACGAGCAGGTAGCGGATCTTCCGCTTCTCGCCGATCCGGTACTGCTCTTTGTGCGCCTCGAAGTACGGCGCCAGCTCGGCGTCGGTGACCGTCACGCCGGACCGGTACTTGTCGGCGGGGAAGCTCACCATCTCGAGCTTTACCTTCTCGTTGCGGCGCCGATACTCCTGCTCGACATCCTTGTCACCCACGCTGACCCACTCGGTGAGCGCGGCGCGCAGCTTCTCCACCACCAGGCTCTTGCGCAGGTTCTGCTCGAACTCGTCCACGGACATCGGCGGCCGCTGCATCCGCAGCAGCGCGGCGTACCGCGCCTGGCCGATGAACTGGCCGTTCTCCTGGAAGGCCGGGATGAGGAGGATGCGCTGCGCCAGCTCGGCGTCGGAGACGTCGATCCCCTGCCGCTTCGCTTCGGCCAGCGACGCCTGCTCTTCGACCATCTGCTGGAGGATCTGCTGGTCGATGCCGAGCTGCTTCAGCATCTGTTCGCTGACGTTTCCCCCGTAGGCGCTCCGGTACATCTGGATCTGCGCCTGGTAGGTTCTCTGGAACTCAGCGACGGAAATGTCGCGGCCGTCCACGCTGGCCACCGTGTCGCTCGGCGCCCCGCCCTGCCCGCTGTCGCCCCGGCCGAGGAACGCGGGAATGTAGAAGATGATGAACGCGAGGACCACGAGAGCCAGGCTCCACTTGAGCCAGCCCTTGTGACGACGCATCCGGTCCAGCATGGTCATGATTGAACTCGCCTCTCGGGAAAGGGATCGGACGATAGAACCCCTTATGATACCCGGCGGCAGAAAAATTGCAATAATCGTGCAGGCCGTCGCGCGGGCCGCCGGGCCCCATGTGGTATATTTGCGCGTGAGAGAAGAACTTAGCGTGGGTTCTCTGTCTGCCAACACGATCGCCTCTGCCTCGTCACAAGCGCGCATCGCGTGCCTGTGGTGTCCTGTCTGGCGGAGGATGGCCCGGACATGACGGCCGTGTCGCGGCGCTCCGGGCTTCGCGATTTCCTGAGGCGTTTCGGCGAGCCGCGCTTCCGGGCCGACGTGCTCCAGGCGGTGATCCATGCGACGGGCACCACCCGCGTGCCGGACCGGATGGTGGCCCATCTCCTCGAACTCGTGGCCGAGTGGTTTGGCGGCGAGGCCTGGGCGATCGTGGAGGTGAACCAGGCGCGCGGTCTTCAGTGGCTGGCGGACCGCGGCGTGTTGCACGGTCAGCGCGGGGCGATGATCGAGGTGGCCGACCAGGCGGTGAGCCGCGTGAGGATTACCTGGTCGTCCGAGCCCGCCCCCGCCGGGCGCCCGCGCAGCCGCTCCCGCGTGTCGATCGTCGCGATTCCCGTCAAGAGTCACGGCCGACCCGTGGCGGTGCTCGTCGGTCTCGACGTGAGACGCGCGTCGCGCGCCGCACAGCCACCGCCGGACGAGCGGTGCCTGGCGCCGCTCATGGTCCTGGCCGACGCGATTGGCGGCCCGCTCGACACGGCGATGCGCCTGAAGCGGGCCAACGCGTTGTCGGCGATCGACGACCTGACCGGGCTGTACAACTCACGGTTCCTCGACGGCGCGCTGCGACGCGAGGTGAAGCGTGCGATCCGGACCGGCCATCCGCTCTCGCTGCTCTTCGTGGACCTCGACGGGTTCAAGGGGGTCAACGATCGGCACGGGCACCTGTATGGCAGCCGCGCGCTCGCGGAGGCCGGCGAGCGGATTCACTCCGGCGCCCGCGAGACGGACATCGTCGCGCGGTACGGCGGAGACGAGTTCGCGCTGATCCTGCCCGACACGGGGCGCGAGGGCGCGATGCTCGTGGCGCGGCGCGTCCGTGAGCGCGTCGCCGGCCACCCGTTCCTGGCGAGCGACGGGATCAACTACTGCCTGACCGCGTCGGTTGGTGCGGCCACGCTGTCAGACGCCGCCGGCACGCCCGAAACGCTGCTTGCCGCCGCCGACACGGCGATGTACCGCGTCAAGAGCCGCGGCAAGGATGGAGTCGAGATGGCGGACGTGGTCCTGCCATCCAGCAGTCATAGGAGAGTTCGTTGAGCCTGCGTTCGATTTTCTCGCTCTTTTCCAGCGATCTTGCCATCGATCTCGGCACCGCCAACACCTGCGTCTACGCGCGCGGGAAGGGCATCGTCGTCAACGAGCCCTCGATCGTGGCCATCAACAAAGTCACTGGCCGGGTGGAAGCGGTGGGTAAGGAAGCCAAGGAGATGCTCGGCCGCACGCCCGGGAATATCGTCGCCATCAAGCCGATGAAGGACGGCGTCATCGCGGACTTCGAAGTCACCGAGAAGATGCTGACCTACTTCATGAAGAAGGCCCACAATCGCAACATGTGGGTTCGCCCGCGCATCGTCATCGGCGTGCCGTCCGAGATCACCCAGGTGGAGAAGCGTGCGGTGAAAGACAGCGCCTACCGCGCCAAGGCCAGCGAAGTGCACCTGGTCGAGGAAGCCATGGCGGCCGCCATCGGCGCGGGGATGCCGATCACCGAGCCGTCGGGCAACATGATCGTGGACGTCGGCGGCGGCACCACCGACATCGCCGTCATCTCGCTCGCGGGCATCGTCTACAGCAAGGCGGTGCGCGTCGCGGGCAACGAGATGGACGAGGCGATCATTCAGTACATCAAGAAGACCTACAACCTGCTCATCGGCGAGCGGACGGCCGAGGCGATCAAGATGGAGATCGGCTCCGCCTTCCCGCTCGAAGAGCGGTTGACGATGGAGATCAAGGGGCGGCACCTGATCGAAGGGGTGCCGAAGACGATCACCATCACCGACGAGGAGATCCGCGAAGCCCTGACCGAAACCGTGAACGTCATCGTGGACGCCGTGCGCGTGGCGCTCGAGCGGACGCCACCCGAGCTGTCGGCGGACATCGTCGATCGGGGCATCGTCATGACCGGCGGCGGCTCGTTGCTCAAGAACCTCGACAAGCGGTTGCGCGAGGAGACCGGCCTGCCGGTGGCGATGGCCGAGGACCCGCTGTCGTCGGTCGTGCTCGGCGCCGGCAAGATGCTGTCGGACTTCAATCTGCTCAGGAAGATCTCGATCGACTAGGGACGAGGGACCCTCGCTCCTCGCCCCTGAAAAGCTCGTGTCCATGGCCCTTCCCGATATCCGGCAGCGAAGCGGCTACCTGTTCCTGATCGTCGCTGTCGGCCACATCATCCTGATCTCTGCGCAGGTCAACTCGCGATCCGGTGTGCCGCTGCTGGAGGCGCTCGTCTTCGGCGCGTTTGCCGAGGTGCAGCGGGCGACGGCGGCGGTGGTGGGCAGCGCACGCGACACGTGGGACGGGTACATCGCGCTGCACACGGTGCACGAGGACAACCTGGCGCTGGCGCAGCGCGTCAGCGACCTCGAGGTCAGGCTGCAGCGCGCGCGCGCGCTGGCGGGTGAGAGCGAGAACCTGCGGCGGTTGCTCGCCCTGCGCGACCGGAGCCAGATGCCGACGCGCTCGGCCGAGATCATCGGCACCAGCGCGACCGCGGACTTCCGCACGGTGACGATCGATCGCGGGTCGAGCGATGGCGTGCGGGCCGACATGGCCGTGGTGTCGCCGTCTGGCGCCGTCGGGCGCGTGGTGATGCCGTCGCGCCACGCCGCCAAGGTCCAGTTGCTGGTCGATCGGAGCGCGTCGGTCGCCGTCATGGTCGAGCGCTCGCGAGCCCAGGGGATCGCGATGGGCAGCGGTGAGAACCTGCTGCGCCTCGAATACGTCAGCACATCGGCCGACATCGTCAAGGGTGACACGGTGGTGACGTCGGGGATCGACGGGATCTTTCCGCCGGGGTTCGTGGTCGGGAAGATCGAGGAGATCGAGCGGTCGGGTGGCACGTTCCGGGCGATCCGCGTCAGGCCGGCCGTGGATTTCTCAGGCCTCGAGCAGGTGCTGGTCGTGCTCGCGCCGCCGACCGTCGTGGGGCCGCAGGTGCCGGCGGGTGGCGCGGAGAGGCGCGAGTGACCGCCCTGAAGATGCTGGCGTCCATCGCTGCCGCGCTCGTCCTGCAGACGACCCTCGCGCGGTTCCTGGTGCGCGGGTCGATTGGCGTGGACCTGGTGCTGGTCGTTGTGGTCTACCTGAGCCTGAGGTCCGGCCCGACGGTCGGTATCGTCTCGGGAACCGTGGCAGGCCTGGCGCAGGACGCATTGACGACGGGAGTCGTGGGCATCGGCGGGTTGGGCAAGACGATCGTCGGGTATCTGGCGGGGACGGTCGGCACGGTGTTCATCGTGGCGCAGCCCTTGCCCCGCTTTCTGGTGTTCTTCGTGGGGACGATCATCGAGATGACCGCCATCACCGGGTTCCACGCGCTGCTCGATCCCGGCCCGCACCTGGTGCCGGTGGGCGCGATCGTCGCGCAGGCGTTCGGCAACTCGCTGGTCGGGATCGTCCTGTTCCAGCTCGCCGACGCCCTCCCGCGGATCGCGGAAAGAAGCCGGACGGGTAGAGATTGATGTGAGCTGAAATGCTAGGCATATCCGATCCCGACGGCCCCGGCGTGGCGCTTCCCGAAGATCGGCGGAAGCTCGTCACCCGGCTGGTCGTCGTCCAGTACCTGCTGGTGACCGGGTTCGTGGCGCTCGCGCTGGCGTTCTGGTACTTCCAGGTCGTCCAGCACGAGAAGTTCCGCGAGATGGCGGAGAACAACCACCAGCGCACGCTCGGCCTGCGCGCGCCGCGAGGCGTGCTGTTCGACCGCGACGGGAAGATCCTCGTCGAGAACCGGGATTCGTTCGTGATCTCGCTGGTGCGGGAGCACAGCCGCGATGTGGACCGCACGATTCGGCTGCTCTCTCGCGTGCTCGGCGTAGACGAGGCTGCGGTGCGGGACACGATCCGGAAGCACAGTGGCGAGCCCATCTATCGTCCGATCCCCATCCTCGAAGACGCCACGCTGGCGCAGGTGGCCGCGGTCGTGGCGCACAGGCTCGATACCGAACTCCCCGAGGTGATCGTCGAGCGCGTGCCGACCCGGCGCTATCCGGCCGATGCCATGGCGGCGCACCTGTTCGGCTACGTCAGCGAGGTGAACGAGGTCCAGCTGGCGCGCGAGGGCTTTCATGCGGGTGACGTGGTTGGGCAGGCAGGGTTCGAGAAGGTCTACAACAAGCTACTGATGGGCGTGGACGGCGCGCGCCGGGTGGTGGTCAACAGCCTTGGCCGCGAGATCAGGACGATCGAGGAGGTGCCGCCGTCCGAAGGCCGCCGCGTGCAGTTGACGATTGACTCCGACGTCCAGCGCGCCGCCGAAGACGGCTTCAGGGCGATGAGCTACGCCGGCGCCGCGGTCGTGCTCGACCCGAATACCGGCGAGATCCTGTCCTATCTCAGTCTGCCCGCCTACGACCCGAATGCGTTCGCGGCGGGTATCGACCGCGCCACCTGGGCCTCGCTGAACGCCGACGCGCTCAAGCCGCTCCAGGACCGCGCCATCCAGGGCCGGTATTCTCCCGGATCCACCTTCAAGATGGCGGTGGCGGCCGCCGCGCTCGAAGAGGGGATCATCACGCCCGACTTCACTGTGAACTGCCATGGCTCACAGGACTTCTACGGCCGGGTGTTCCAGTGCTGGAAGAAGGGCGGCCACGGTCCGGTGGATCTGCGTCGCGCGATCGAGCAGTCGTGCGACGTCTACTTCTACACGCTCGGGAAGATGGTGGGCGTCGACGCCATCAACAAGTGGGCGACGCGCCTCGGGCTGGGCGTCAAGAGCGGGATCGATCTGCCGAACGAGGTCACGGGCCTCGTGCCGTCCACCCAGTGGAAGCTGGCGAAGCTGGGCGAAAGATGGTACCCCGGCGAGACGATCTCGGTGGCCATCGGGCAGGGCCAGGTGGCGGTGACCCCGGTGTCGATGGCCGTCTACATGGCCGCGCTCGCCAACGGTGGCAAGCGCGTGACGCCTCACCTCTTGCGGGCCCTGGACGACGGGAATGGCTGGAAAGCGGTGCCGACGCCATCGGATCAGGGTCACTCCGGGATCAAGCCGGAGACGATGGCGGCCATTCACGATGGATTGTGGCTGGTGGTGAACGGTGGAGGAACCGGCGGGAGTGCCCGGCTTCAGGGCCACGACGTGTCGGGCAAGACCGGCACCGCGCAGGTGATCTCGCTCGAGGGGGCCAGGGCGCTGAAGGGCCGGACCGATCTCGACCTTCGCGACAACGGCTGGTTCGTGTTCTTCGCGCCGCGCGACAACCCGCAGATCGCGGGCGTCGTCTTCACCGAGCACGGCGAACACGGCACGAATGCCGCCCTGATCGCGCGCCACGTGATGGACACGTTCTTCGCCAAGAAGGAAGGCCGGCCATTGCCGGTATTCAATCCGCCGGCACGGCCTGCGCCGAAGCCGGCCGTCGCCCTCACCGGCGGACAGTCAATAGGGGATAGGGAATAGGGGATAAGGGTCAGGGACCAGAACAGCATGTTCGAGCGTCGTCTCTTCCATCACATCGACTGGCTGACGATCATCGTCCTGGGCGCACTCTGCGTCATGGGCGTGACGATGATCTACAGCACCACGCACGATGGGCCGAACTCGACGCTGTACGTGAAGCAGATCTACGCCATCGCCATCGGCGTATTGGCGTTCGTCGCCTGCCTGGTCATCGACTACCGCGTGCTGGCCGAGTATTCCCTCGTGTTCTACGTGCTGGTGGTCGCGCTTCTCGTCGGTGTCCTGCTGTTTGGAACGTCCGGGGGGGGCGCGCGCCGCTGGATCCCCCTCCCGTTCTTCGCCCTCCAGCCCTCGGAGTTCGCCAAGATCTGCGTGGCGCTGACGCTCGCCAAGTTGTTCGAGGAGAGCCGGCGCGGCAGCCCGTCGGCGACCGACCTCGGGGTCGGCGCCGCGATCACCCTCGTGCCATTCCTCCTGATCGCGAAGGAGCCCGACCTGGGCACCGCGATCACCCTGCTCACGATTCTGCTGGGCATCGCCTTCCTGGCCGGGATGCGCATGCGCCTGCTGGGCATCGTGCTCATCGTCGCCATCGTGGCGGCTCCGGTGGCCTGGCGTTATGCGCTCAAGGACTATCAGAAGAACCGCCTCTCCACCTTCCTCGACCCGGAACTCGATCCGAGGGGCGCCGGGTATCAGCAGATCCAGGCGCGCATCAGCGTCGGATCTGGTGGAGCGTGGGGCCAGGGATTCTTGAAGGGCACCCAGGGACAGCTCAGGTTCCTGCCGGTCGCCTGGAACGACTTCGTCTTCTCGGTGTATGCCGAGGAGCAGGGGCTGGTGGGCGTGATCGTCGCCCTCGGCCTCTACCTGTTCGTCATCGTCCGCGCGCTGGAGACCGCGCGGCTGGCCAGGGACCGCCTTGGCGCGTATCTCGTGCTGGGCCTTCTGTCGGCATTCACCTTCCAGGTGATGTACAACATCACCATGTCGGCAGGGTTGGTCCCGGTCAAAGGGCTGACGCTTCCCCTGATGAGTTCGGGGGGGTCCTCGATGATTGCGACGCTGGCCGGCTTCGGCCTCATCGTCAACGTGAGGATGCGTCGGTTTACGAATTAGGGGTCGGAGCGCCGCCGGGAGCGCCTCGAGCGAGAGAGTTGCATGAACAAGGAGATGATCGTCACCTCGAATGGTCACCAGACCATGGTGGCCATTCTCGAGGACGACCTGGTGACCGAGGTGTTCATCGAGCGCGAGCGTCAGCGGGGCGTCGTCGGCAACGTCTACAAGGGACGCGTGTCGAAGGTTCTCCCGGGGATGCAGTCGGCGTTCGTGGACATCGGCCTCGAACGCGACGGCTTCCTCTATGTCACCGACGTGGTCAACACCCTCGAGGAGTTCGAGCGCCTCGAGTCGGGCGACGACGAGGAGGAGGCCGAGGAACGGGGCGACCGTGAATCGGCCAACCAGCCGAAGATCGAGGAGTTGCTGCGCGAAGGCCAGGAGGTCATCGTCCAGGTGGCGAAGGAGCCGCTCGGGACGAAGGGCGCCCGCATCACCTGCCACGTGACGATGGCCGGGCGATTCCTGGTCTTCATGCCGACCGTGGACCACGTCGGCGTGTCGCGCAAGATCGAGTCGCGCGAGGAGCGGGCCCGCCTGCGCGGCATCGTCCGGGACTTCCGCGAGACGCACGGCTTCACGGGCGGCGTCATCATCCGCACCGCAACCGCCGGCCGGCCCGAGCAGGACCTCATCGACGACCTCACCTCCTTCCAGAAGATCTGGGGCGAGGTCCGGGAACGCGCGGAAGCCGTGCGTCCGCCCGCGGTGATCTACCGCGAGCAGGGGCTGGTCACCAAGCTGCTGCGCGACCTCCTCACCGAGGACTACACCGCCATTCGCATCGACGACCGACAGGAATACCAGCGCGTACGCGACATGGTCGCGCGCGTGATGCCGTCGCTCAACGAGCGGGTCAAGCTGTACGACAAACCGTTTCCCATCTTCGAGGAGTACGGCGTCCAGACCGAGATCGAAAAGGCGCTGAAGAGCAAGGTCTGGTTGAAGTCGGGCGGCTACATCGTCGTCAACCAGACCGAGGCGCTCGTCGCGATCGACGTCAACACCGGCCGCTACGTGGGCAAGAAGAACGGGCGGCTCGAGGACACGATCGTCAAGACCAACATCGAGGCGGTGAAGGAGATCGTGCGGCAGGTCCGGCTGCGCGACCTGGGCGGGATCATCGTCCTGGACTTCATCGACATGGAGGAGAAGAAGAACCGCCAGAAGGTGTTCCAGGCGATGGAACTGGAGCTGAAGAAGGACCGGTCGCCGTCGAAGGCGATCCAGGTGTCGGACTTCGGCCTCATCATCATCACGCGCAAGCGCGTGAAGCAGAGCCTCGAACGCGTGTTGACCGAGCCGTGCCCGTACTGCTCGGGCACAGGCGTGATCAAATCGAGCTCGACAATCTGCTACGAGATCCTGGACCAGGTGCGGAAGCTCGGCGCCGACATCGACGGGCCCGGGTTGGTGCTGCGCGTGAACCCCGAAATCGCGCGGGCGCTGAGGGAAGAGGAAGCCGGCGTGCTGAAGGAACTGAAGGACAGGCTGCGGAAGGAAGTGACGCTCAAACCCGACAGCCTGCTCCACCACGAGCAGTTCGACGTCATGGCGATGTGACCGTCACTTCTTCGCGATTGTGATGTCCCCCGAGAACGACGTCAGCACCAGTTGCGCGCTGCCGTCGCCGTGCACTCCGTGGATGCCCTTGCGCAGGCCTCGGCCGCCCACCGGTTCTCCCGCCCGCATGGTCACGGGCAGGTCCGAGCGGACGCTGCCGCTGAAGGTGTTGGCATCGACCTCGAAACCGATCGTGCCGGCGAGCGCGAGGTGGATGTCTCCCGACTGAGACTTGAACTCGTACCGGCCGCTTTTCGCGAGCGGCCCGCCAAAGGTGATGCTGCCGCTGATCGACTTGGCGGTGGCCCGATCACACACCACCTCTGCCAGGGTCACGTCACCGCTGATTGAATCTGCGTCCACGCTGCGGGTCTTCGCGCCGTTCACCATGACGTTGCCGCTGACGCTCGACGCCTTCAGATCGTTCTGGTTGGAGACGCCGCTGACGCTCGCGTCGCCCGACACCGTGCGCACCAGCGTGGCGCCGGGCGTGGAGACCGCCGACACATCGCCGCTCACGGCGTCGGCTCGGACTTCACCCTTGATGTTCGTGATCCTGATGTCGCCCGAGATCGAGTGCGCGTAGACGGACGTGCCGGCCGGCGCGGTGACCGTGTAGTCCACCGACGTGCGGATGTTGCGGCCGCCGCCCGTGTACGTGGTCTTCACTTCCACCCGTCCGGCGCGTTCGTTCATGTTGACCACCGTGCGATCGAGCTGGTCCTTCACGTTGCTCTCGCGCCCGCGCACCCGCTTAACCGCGTCGATCGCGATCGTGTCCGTCCCGCCTTCGTTGACGATGATCCTGCCCGAGATGTTGGCGATATCCAACGTCCCGTTCTGGCCCACTTTGAAGCTCTTCGCGATCTTCTCGGTCGTCTCGGGCCCTTGGCGGGCTTCCCAGCTCGCACTCCAGCTCATCGCGTTCCAGGACGGACGATGCCGGGCACCGGGTGCCTGGGCATGCAGCGGGATGGGAAGCGACGCCACGATGGCCACCGCCGTGAGTCGAATGAAGAATCGCACCATGATTTCCGTCCTGTTCTACCAGCCTCAACACCTGCTAACTCTTCCCCAGACTCCCCACGATTTCCGCCGTCCCGGCCTGGTTGCCCTTCCTCATCTCGTTGATGAGGGCGACCGTGTCGCGAAGCAGGCCGACCTTCCGCTGGAGCGCCTCGAAGAGGCTCGACTGCGCCACCTCGCTCGTCGGCTCGGACCGGAGGGCCGCGCGGCTTTCCCGGATCGCCTGGTCGGTCACGCCGATGTTCTTCTGCAGCACCGCCGCGGTTTCCGGGTCGAGGACCGCCTGGCCGGCCTTGGCTACCTTGTCGAGCTCGGCGATCGCTTTCTCGTAGTGCTGGTCGGCCAGGTCGAGTTCGGCTTCAACCGATTGGACGGCTTGCGCGGTCCCAGCGTGCGCCGCGGCCGATTCGACGGGCGCAGCAGCAGGGGGCGTGGGCCTCGTCATGAAGTAGATGCCAGCCGACGCTGCGAGCACGAGGACGGCCGCAGCGGCAAGACCGGCCAGGACCTGGCGTCGCTTCGGAACGAAGTGAAGGGCGGGAGCCGGGCGCGATTGGCGCGTCTGCGCCTCGAAGTCGGCTCGCACCTTCTGCCAGACCGAGTCTGGCGGCGCCACTTTCGGGAGCGCGCGGGCCGACAGACGGATGCGCCGGATGTCGGCCAGCAGTGCGCGGCAGTCGGCACACCCCTCGAGATGCGACTCGAGGCGCGCCTTGCTCTCGCGCGACAGCGTGCCGTCGACAAGCTCGGAAAGCGCCGGTCGGAATTCAGTGCAGTCCATAGAGGCACGTGGCGATCCAGCGATCATGAGCCCAGCAATGTCCTCAACCTGAGTCGAGCCTTGTGTAACAGCGACTTCGAGCTTCCCTCGGCTATCCCCAGCAGCTTGGCGATCTCGTCGTGCTGATAGCCTTCGACGTCGTGCAGCACGAACGTAGCCCGGTAGCTGGGCGGCAGCGCCTCGATCGCCTGTTCCAGGTCCAGCCGCGCCGCATTCGTCTCGGCTGGCCGTTCTGGCGAGGCGACCTCGGCGGCATTGTCTTCGTCCAGCGAATCGGTCACCTGGGCCATCTTGCCCTGCCGGCTTCGCAGGTGGTCGAGGCAGAGGTTCATGGCCAGGCGGTAGAGCCAGGTGCCGAGCGACGAGTCGCCTTTGTAGCTTCCCAGCTTTCGGTACGCCTGGAGGAAGACGTCCTGGAGGAGGTCATCCGCGTCGGCGCTGCCCGCCATCCGATAGGCCAGATTGTAGAGCCGGTGGGCGTGCTGCCTGTAGAGGCCCTCGAACGCCTCCCGGTCTCCTGCCAGGCACCTCGCCGCCAGTTCCCGGTCGCCAATCCCGATGTCGCTCATACCGTTAGACGGTGCCCTTGCCACCGAACGTTGCCCACCCCCATTCATAGACGGGAGCCGATCGACGGATGTTCCGGCGCGGGCCACAGCCCCGCGGGGTCGCCGGTTGGGCCTGCGGCAGTCGTGGCCCGGTCTGTCGCGCCGGTCTCAGGTTCGGCGGCCCTCACATTCGACCTGTGCGCCAGCCCGGTCCGCGCCCGCCGCGCTCGTGACGGTCCCGCGTCTGGGACGGCGCCGCTCCGCTCTGCCAGCGAACAGCGGCGAATGACCGGATCCGCTGGCCGATGACGATGAGGCCCTCGGCGCGCAGGAGCGACCGCTTCAACTCGAGATTGCCGCCATAGCCGCCAAGGGCGCCTCCCGCTCCGACGACCCGGTGACACGGGACGCTGCTGTCCCGGCATTCCCGCATGATATTCCCGACCGCTCGCGATGCGCGGGGGCGGCCGGCCCTTGCGGCGACGTCGCCGTAGGTCGCCACTCGCCCGGCCGGGATGCGGCGGACGGCGGACAGGACGGCTGCGGAGAACGGACGGGGGAAAACGGGTCCCGGCTCTCGGCTCTTGGCCATAGGCATGGTCCGGCTCTCGTCAAGACCGCTCCGACCCCTTTCCTCCTCTCGGCCCGGGTCCGGTAGGCCGCCGGGCGCCGGGGGCGCCCGGGCCCGCTCACGCTCGACAGGGCCGAACCCCGCATCCTCGGTCGGTGGGATTTGCGTGAGCCAGTCGGCCTAGCCGTCGAGCGCCTCCGGGCCAGTCTGCACCTGCGGCGCGGGGTTGAGACACGGCAGCTCGGCCCTGCTCGCATGTTCGCGGCTCCCGGGCATCCCCCGGCGCCCGGCGGCGTGACGCTAGTGCGGCCGGCGCGGTACCGGTCCAGCGTCAGTTCCGACTCTTCATCGTCAGTTCCGACCCTTCATCGTCAGTTCCGACTGACCGCGTCAGTTCCGACTAGTGCCTCATTCAGTATCCGTCCGTCCGCCGCCGGCAGCGTGATCCCGCACAGGAACGCCAGTGTCGGCGCGATGTCCATCGGACCCATCGGTTCCAGGTACTGCCCCTTCCTGATCCCGGCTCCCATCAGGAATACCGGCACGCGGCGGTCGTACCAGTACGGCGAGCCGTGTGTCGTGCCGGTGTTCGTCTCG
>DASVIS010000221.1:0-2765 GCA_036381995.1 Vicinamibacterales bacterium
GACGGGCTCCAGGTGCTCGACGAGATCAAGAAGATCGACGAAGACATCGCGGTCATCATGATCACGGCCTTCGCCTCGGTCGAGACGGCGATCGCGGCGATGAAGCGCGGCGCGTTCGACTACGTCACCAAGCCGTTCAAGAACGACGAGGTGCTGCTCGTCCTGCGGAACGCGGTGGAGCGCGGGCAGCTGGTCGCGGAGAACCGCGCGCTCAAGCAGAATCTCCAGGAGCGCTACAGCAAGTTCGGGAACATCATCGGCCGTAGCCAGCGCATGCGGCAGGTGTTCGACCTGATCATCCAGGCGGCGCCCAGCCGCTCCACGATCCTCATCGCCGGCGAGAGCGGCACCGGCAAGGAGCTGGTGGCCCGCGCGATTCACTCGAACTCGCCGCGCGCCACGCGAGCGTTCGTCACGGTGAATTCCGGCAACCTGCCGCCGGACCTGCTCGAGTCGAACCTGTTCGGCCACGTGAAGGGCGCCTTCACCGGGGCGGTGTACCCGAAGAAGGGGCTGTTCGAGATGGCCGATAGGGGCAGCATCTTCTTCGACGAGATCGGGAACGTGCCGATCGAGACGCAGCCGAAACTGCTGCGGGTCATGCAGGAACGCGAGTTCATGCGCCTCGGCGGGGTGGAGAACATCAAGGTCGATGTCCGCATCATCGCGGCGACCAACGTGGACCTGCGCCAGATGATGGAGGAGCAGCGGTTCCGAGAGGATCTCTACTACCGCCTCCATGTCATCACCGTGCAGTTGCCCGCCCTGCGCGAGCGCAAGGACGACATCCCGCTGCTGGTGCAGCACTTCCTGCACAAGTACGGGACCGAGAACGAGAAGCCTGGCCTCGAGCTCCGGCCGGACGCCCTCGACTTGCTGCTGGAGTACGACTGGCCGGGCAACGTCCGCGAACTGGAGAACGCGATCGAGCGGGCGGTCGTGCTGTCCACCGGGCCGACGATTGGCGAGGACCTGGTGCCGGATCAGGTCCGGAACCGGCCCGTCTTCAAGATGCCGCAGTTCACGCTGCCGGCCGAGGGCATCTGGTTCAACGAAGTGACGGCGGATTTCGAGAAGCGGGTGATCGAGTCAACGCTCGAAGCGGCTGGCGGCGTACAGAAGAGGGCGGCCGAACTGTTGCACCTGAAGCCGACGACGCTCAACGAGATGATTAAGCGCCACGACATCCGCACCCGCCGCAAACGGTCCGAGAACGGCGCGGCTGAAGACGCGGCGGAGACACCCGACGAGTAGGGGCGACTGGCCGGCGAGACGCCCGACCCGTAGGGGCGACCGGCCGGTCGCCCCTACCGTTTGGCGAGCCTCCCCATCATCCTGTCGTACTTCGACAGGATGACATCCCACCGGTAGCTCTTGCGGACGTAGTCGCGGCCGTTCTGTCCGAGGGCGGCACGCAGCTGTTCGTCCGACACCAACAGGCTCAGACACTCGACGAACTCGTGGCGGTCGGCGTAGAACAGGCCCGCGTTGCTGGTGAGGCAGTGGTCGACGAGCACCTCGCTCCTGGCATTCGCGAGCACCGGCGTGCCCACCGAGAACGCTTCGAGGGCGAGCAGCGACAGGCTCTCGTACGGTGACGGGACGACGACGACCGTGGCCGCTTCGAGGGCCTGGCCTCGCTCGGTGTCGGAGAGCAGGCCGGCGAAGTTGATGAACCGCTCCTCGGGGAGTGGCATCAGCTTCACGCCCATGAGCACGAGCGACGCGTCGCCTCCCTCGCCGACGTAGGTGCTGAAGTACTCGATCAGTTCCTCGCACCCCTTGCCCTTTTCGATGCGGCCCCCGTAGAGCACGAAGGGACCGTGCAGCCGGTGGCGGCGGCGAAACATCGCCCCGCGCGAGGTGAGGTGCGATCGGAATTGCCGCCTGTCCTGCGCCTCACCCGCGGGCGGAGCCTCGACGTCGCCCTCGGTGGCGTCGCCCGATCCCGGCGAATGCCGGGGGTAGGCGTGATGCTGCGGAAGGTCCACGCCGCACCCAACTGTCTCCTCGGAGACGGCGTGGACCGAGAACTGCGTGGTGAGGAATCGTCGCTCGGCCTCGGTGTTGTAGGCGATGGCCGCCGGCAGGCCGAAGACCTCCTTGTAGATCGACAGGCGAATCGCCGGCTCATCGTGGGCGGTCGGCACCAGGATACTGCGAGACGGTGCGACCTTCAGGCCGAGGACGGTGGGTGCGTAGAGGTACGTGAAGAAGATCAGCGCATCGTAGGACGCGTGATGCTTCTGCAGGTAGTCGAGCAGCGCCGGGCACCACGGGCCCTGTTGCTGCAGCCACTCCATCTCGTCGGCCTCGGTGTGCGGGTTCGAGAAGATCCAGTCGGAGTACCGGTTGAACGATGCGAGATCGCGCGTGCGGGCGTTCGGGAACCGGCGGACCGTGACGCCGCGGATCCGGTCGGGCGCCTCCGGGTACTCGTTCTGCCACGTGATGTAGTCGCGGGCGCAGGTGGTCAGCACCTCGACCTGGTGGCGCTGCGCCAGCCGCTCGGCGATCAGCCGGCAGTGGTACTCGGACCCGCCGAGAATCTCGGTGCCGTAGCGTTGAATGATGAACGCAATCTTCACGCTTCCCCCGAATCGACCCGACAAAACCCACGTTCAACCACAAAGATCACAAAGCACACGAAGGGCGGACAGCCACAGACCCCGCGCGGAAACCTCTTCGACCGGGAGCGGGCCAAAGGCCCGCGGGATCGAACTGGTCGCAGGGCGTACGAGCCCGGAAGCACAGGAACGGGTTCG
>DASVIS010000222.1:0-33321 GCA_036381995.1 Vicinamibacterales bacterium
GTCGAGGCGAACGGGTGGCGGAGTCGGGGCCCCGGTCAGCCGGGCCACGATCGTGTCACGGGCGAACCGCAGCAGCGCGCTGCGCTCGAGTGCCGTCAGCATGCGTCCGACCCCCTATTTCAGGAACGCGGCGGCCATGTATCCCACCACCGCTGTCTTGTCGCCGGTCACGTCCCCGGAATCCCCGTACCGCAGCACCCGGCCGGCGCGTGCGCCGAGCGCCCGCGCGGCCCGCATGACGGACACGATCGGGCCGCCCCCGCACGCATGATCGGGCTGTGCGCGCAAGGCCGCCATCAGCCCCTCGGGGTCGAATCGCCCGATGCAATCGAGGACTTCACGATCGACGGCCGACGCCACGCGTGCATCGAGATAGTGCGACAGGTCGCTGCTCGCCACGAGCAGTGCGCGGCGGCCCGCCAGTGCAATCGCGAGCCCGTCGCCGAGCGACCGGATCGTCGCCTCCGACTGGTAGCCCATGATCATCGGCACGATTGACGCCGTGGGCAGCACGCGCCGAAGGAACGGCAGCTGCATTTCGAGCGAGTGCTCCGGCCCGTGCGGAGAGACGTCATCGTGGACGACTGGCGTCGCCTTGAGGATGGCGGTCGCGACGTCTTCGGCAATCGGAATCGGGCCGAGCGGCGTGTCGAACGCGCCGCGCGGATAAAGGGCCACGCCATCGAACCCGACGCGGTGCGACGGCCCGACGAGCACCACGACGTCGTAGGCGCCCCCCTGGACGGCACGATACGCCCAGGCGGCCACGGGCCCGGAGTACATCAGGCCGGCGTGAGGCGCGACCAGGCCGAACACCGTCTCCGCGAAAGGCGCGTCGGACACCTCCGCCAGGAACCGATCGACTTCGGCGGCCAGCACCGCTGGCCGATCCGGGTACCAGGACCCGGCGACGGCTTCCGGTCGAACAGGCTGGAGGGACATGCTATGGAGCATCGTAGCACCGTTACTCCCCCGTGTTAGCATCACTCATGCCCGACGACCTCACGATCGGCGACGTCGAGCGGATCGCCGCGCTCGCACGGCTGGCGTTGACGGATGGGGAGAAGTCGCTCTACGCGCGACAGTTGACGCGCATTCTCGACTACGCGCGCCAGGTCGCCGAACTCGACACCCGGGACGTGATGCCGACATCCTCGATCGTGGACGAGGTCGTGCCCGAGCGCCCCGACACCGCCCGCCCGTCGCTCGATCGCGAGGCCGCGTTGGCGAACGCGCCCGACGCGGCCTCCGGCTTGTTCCGCGTGCCCAAGGTACTGGGAGATGCCTGACCCTGGCACGATGACCGGCCGCGAGATTCGCGATGCGGTCGCGAGACGCGACCTGTCGGCGACCGACGTCTGCCGGTCGTGCCTGTCGCGGATCGAGCAACTCGACGCCGTGCTGCACGCCTTCATCACCGTCGATCCGGACCGCGCGCTCGATCGCGCCGCCGATCTCGACCGGCGGCCCGGCGGGTCCGCACGACTCCCGCTCGCCGGCGTGCCGGTCGCCATCAAGGACAATCTGTGCACGACCGGCCTGCGGACGACAGCCGGCTCGCGGATCCTCGACGGGTTCGTTCCTCCCTATGACGCAACCGTGGTCGCCCGGCTGTCCGCCGCGGGCGCGATCGTCCTCGGAAAGACGAACTGCGACGAGTTCGCCATGGGTTCGTCCACCGAGCACTCGGCGTTCGGTCCGTCGCGCAATCCGTGGTCTCCCGACCGCACGCCGGGTGGGTCGAGTGGGGGATCGGCCGTGGCGGTCGCCGCCGGCTTCGCTCCGCTCGCACTCGGGTCGGACACGGGCGGGTCCATCCGACAGCCGGCCGCGTTCTGCGGCGTGCTCGGCTTGAAGCCGACCTACGGCCGTGTCTCCAGGTACGGGCTGATTGCGTTTGCCTCGTCGCTGGATCAGGTGGGGCCATTTGCGCGAACCGCCTTCGATGCGGCCCTCGTGCTCGATCTGATCGCTGGCGTCGACCCCGCCGACGCCACCAGCGCGACCCGGGCGGTGCCACGCTATGAGGACGCACTGACCGGCGACATCCGCGGCCTGCGGGTCGGGGTCCCATGGTCGGTGCTGGAGCACGGCGTGGACGCCGACGTGCGCGCCGCCTTCGACCGGAGTCTCGAGGTGTTGCGACAGCGAGGAGCGGTCGTCTCCGACATCGCGCTCCCGCACTCGAAATACGGCATCCCGGTCTACTACCTCGTCGCGACGGCCGAAGCGAGCGCCAATCTCGCACGCTACGACGGCGTCCGATACGGCTCACGCGCTCCAGCCGCCACCCTCACCGGCATGTACGAGCAGACCCGCGACGCGGGGTTTGGCGCCGAGGTCAAGCGCCGCATCATGCTCGGCACCTACGCGCTGAGCGCCGGCTACTACGACGCCTACTACCGCCGGGCGCAGCAGGGCCGCACCCTGATCCGCCGCGACTTCGACGACGCGTTCCATCGCGTCGATGTCGTCGCCATGCCCACGACGCCAGGCCCGGCATTCAGGCTTGGCGAGCGGCTGGACGATCCGCTTCAGATGTATCTCGCCGACATCTTCACGGTGAGCGCACCACTGGCCGGCCTGCCCGCGGTGTCCATCCCCTGCGGGTTCACGAGCGGCCGGTTGCCGGTCGGATTTCAGTTGATCGGGAGGAGTTTCGACGAGGAGACGCTGTTGAGGACGGCCGACGCGTTCGAACGCGACACCGAGTGGTGGAAGGCGGAACCGGGAAAGCCCCGTCCTACGCCGCGGCCGGTCGCGTCTTCGCCTTCGCAACCAGCCAGACGATGAGAGCGACCGCGGCAAGCGGGAGAAGGGGCAGCGCCGCATCGCCCGTTACCGGGTCTTACGAGCGGCCGAGACAAACGGCTTCAGGAAACGGCGTGGCCAGAACCGGCCAGCTGATCGGATGGCCCGCGGGGAGCGTCGGGCGGCAGGTACGTGATAGGCAACCCAACCGTTTCGTCCAGGCTCTTGACGACCTTCGACTTGCTGGTCGGCCTGAACTTGGTCCAGTCCATCGCCAGGCAGAATCCGATCATCAGAACCAGCAGGAACACCGTGATGCCACCGATGCCGACCACGGCACCGTAGACAATGTTCCAGAGTTCGGTGAGCGTCACGCCTGGTCTCCGGACGGTTCACGCTTCGGGTCGGGAATGTCGAAGGGAACCAGACCCAGCCGAACCTCCTCCATCGCAATGCGTTCCGGCTTGCGGGGGTGTTCGGCGGTAACCTCCGTCACGCCGTCGGCCTGAGGGGTCAGGCGCGAACGCGCACCCCGCCGCAACTGCTTGGCCCGCAGCGCGGCGACGTCGACGAAGAGAAAACGGCTTTCGGGAGGAGCCACCCTCGCGAATGGCTGGGCCGGCTCGGCGCCGACTCCCGGCTGATTGTCGATTGTCAGATTCTCATCTACCACAATCGTTCAGGGTAGCCGGAAGGGCACAGGATGTGCAAGCCAATTCCGCGGACACCAATTCCGCGGACAGCTGGCGGCCGCTTACCGCCAGCTGTCCGCTGTCGGCCTCTTACTCGCTGACCTTCACCTGGATCTGCTTCGGCTTGGCTTCCTCGCGAAGCGGCAGCCGGATTGTCAGCACGCCGGCCTTGTAGTCGGCGCTGACCTTCCCGGTATCCACCGTGGGCGGCAGTGAGAACGACCGCGTGAACGTGCCATACGCGCGCTCGACGCGGTGGCAGTTCTCGTCGCCCAGCTCGCTGTCCATCTTCTTCTCACCGCTGATCGTCAGCGTGTTGTTGTCCACGGTGAGCTGGATGTCCTCGCGCTTCATGTCGGGCAGTTCGGCCTTGATCACCAGTTCCTGCTTGCCGCTGTCGTAGATATCGACGGGCGGAATCCACGCACCGCGACGCATGACGTCGTCGGCGCCCCGGCGCCCATAGTAGTCACCGAGCAGTCGCCCCATGCGGTCCTGCATCTCCGACATCTCACGGAACGGATCCCAACGAACAATCGCCATGATTCTCTCTCCTTGGATATCGGCCCCCGGAGTCCCAGGGGCCTGAAGTGTTGTCCGACTACCTGGCACGCTCGCTATTTCGCATCGACGACCTCGCGACACTTTCGGTCCTCATCGGCGTTCGCCGATGCATCCTTGACCAGTCGGCTGCTCACCTTCCCTGCCCTTGATCGAGCCCTTCTGAATCTGCTGCCGGCGCTGGTATTTCGCACCCGGTCAGCAGGCCGCCGGCAAAACGGCCGACCCGCCAGGCCGAAGCCGGAAGGGTGGGTGGCCGACAGCCGAACTTCAATATAGGAAATGAATGAGTTTGTGTCAAGCATATTATCTGAGCGTAGTTATATCAATCTCTGATCCGAAATGGACGACTGGAAATCTGCAATTTTCAATTTTCAGCTTGGCAGGTTCGTCACGTCCCGGTATATGCTTTTGGGTACGGCCCCCCGCGTGGTGTGACCGCCAATCGTCTGCAAAGGTTCGCCTCGACACGGGCCTCTCGAGCGACACTTCGACCTGGCCAACTCGGCGGTTCTGTCATACCGATCGCCCAGGTCCCGAGACGGGATGAGACGAATCGTCGGACGCTGGCGGCGCTCGCCGCGCGCGCTCAAGGCAACAGCAACGGACCTGCGGGTTATCACGGTGAAGGGAGAGCACGCGATGGGCATGACGCTCGTCCAGAAGATCCTGGCCCGGGCCACCGGGCAGCGGACGGTCGCGGTCGGTGACGTGGTGGAACCGGCCGTCGACCTTGCAATGTCGCACGAGAACGGGGCGCTGGTGATGAACCAGTTCTTCGAGATCTACCAGGGCACCGGCCTCGAGCCGAAGGTGTGGGACCCGTCGAAGATCGCGATCGTCCTCGACCACCGCGTTCCCGCGGAGACGTCGAAGACGGCGACGAACCAGAAGAAGATCCGCGAGTTCGTTGCGAGCCAGGGCATCGGCCGCTTTCACGACATCCGCGGCGACGAGGGCGGGATCTGCCATCAGATCCTCCCCGAGCACGGCTACACCCTGCCCGGCCAGGTGATCGTCGGCACCGACAGCCATACCACCAGCCACGGTGCGGTGGGCGCGTTCGCGTTCGGCATCGGCGCCACGGAAATGGCTGGCGTGTGGTCGCTCGGCAGCATCTTCAACGTCGAAGTGCCGGCGACGGTCAAGGTCGTCGTGAAGGGCGCGCTGCCGCCCCGGGTCCTTCCGAAGGATCTCATCCTGCACCTGATTGGCGCGCTGTCGGCGGAAGGCGCGAACTTCAAGGTCATCGAGTTCCACGGCAGCACGATTGCGTCGATGTCGATGTCGGGTCGCCTGACGCTCTGCAACATGAGCGTCGAAGCGGGCGCGACGTCCGGCATGGTGCCTGCCGACGCCGAAACCGAGCGCTACCTGCGCGAGGAAGCGGGCGTCACGGGGCCGCTCGACATGCTGGCGCCCGACCCCGACGCCGAGTACGCGCGCGTCGTGGAGATCGACGCCTCGACGCTCGTGCCGCAGATCGCCTGCCCGCACACTGTTGACAACGTGAAGGGCGTGGACGCGGTGAGCGGCGTCAAGGTGCACCAGATCGTGATCGGGTCCTGCACGAACGGGCGTCTCGACGACCTCGAGGTTGCCGCGGAGATCCTCCGCGGCAAGCGCGTGGCCAAGGGCGTGCGGATGCTGGTGTTCCCGGCGTCGTGGCGAATCTATCGCCAGGCGCTGAAGCAGGGATTCCTTGCCGACCTCATCGACGCCGGGGCCGTCATCATGAACCCCGGCTGCGGCTGCTGCCTGGGCGTGCACGAAGGCGCGCTGGGCGACAACGAGGTCGCGCTCTCGACGACCAACCGGAACTTCAAGGGCCGGATGGGCAATCCGAAATCCGAGGTCTACTTGTGCTCGCCGGCGGTCGCCGCAGCGAGCGCGGTGGCTGGCGTCATCACCGACCCGCGATAGGGGCCTGATGCTGGGGGCGGACCGACCCGCCCTGGAGGAATGGACATGGCGCAAGTGGTATTCACGTTCGGCGACGACGTCTCGACCGATGCGATCTATCCCGGCCGGTTCATGGCCACGGTGCTGCCGACCGAGACGCCGCAGTTCGCGTTCGCCGACTACACCGAGCTCAACACGAAGCTGAAGGCCGGGCAGGTGCCGCCCGGCAGCGTGCTCGTGGCGGCCAACAACTTCGGCTGCGGTTCGTCACGCGAGCAGGCGGCCTCGGCCCTCAAGGGGTACGAACTCATCATCGTCGCCAAGGGGTTCGCCCGGATCTTCCTGCAGAATTCCGCCAACCTCGGCCTTCGCACGATCATCTGCCCCGACATCGCCGCGGCGGAGGGGGACGACCTGGAGATCACCGCCACGCGTGTGCTCAACAAGACCAGGGGCACCGCGCATCCGATCGTCCCGCTGCCCAAGGCACGGCAGGACATCATCGATGCCGGCGGGCTGATCGCGTACACCCGCAAGCGCCTCATGGAGAAGCACGCGAAAGCGTAAGGAAGGACGTGCGGCGCGCGACCTCGTCGTGCCCCGCCGTGTTCATCATGTCCGAAATCATCATTCATGAAGTCGGGCCTCGTGACGGGCTCCAGATCGAGAAGGCGACGGTCCCGACCGAGCAGAAGATCAAGTGGATCGACGCGCTGATCCAGTCGGGCGTCGATATCGTGCAGCTCGGGTCGTTCGTGCATCAGCAGAAGGTGCCGCAGATGGCGGACACCGACGCGCTCTTCACGCACTACGGGCAGCCCTCGCACAAGCCTGCGCGCACCAGGCTCTCGGGCCTCGTGCTGAACGAGAGGGGAATGGAGCGCGCGTTCAAGTGCGGCGTCGAGTACCTGTGCATGGGCGTCTCGGCGTCGGACACGCACAGCCGCAAGAACACCGGCATGAGCACGGTCGAAGCGGCCGACCGGATCCTCGCGATGGCGCGGACGGCGCGTGGCGCCGGTGCCACCGTGCAGGTCTCGGTGCAGTCGGCGTTCGGCTGCGGCTTCGAAGGCGTGGTCCCCGAGGCCCGCGTGCTCGGGATCGTGAAGCGGTTCGTGGACGAGGGGCTGCCGACGATCAGCCTGGCGGATACCGCGGGCCACGCGAACCCCGAGCAGGTGGAACGGATGTTCACCGCGGTGCTCGCGCTCGATCCGGCCATCCAGTGCGCGTGCCACCTGCACGACACCTACGGCTTCGGCCTCGCCAACGCGTACGCGGCGCTGCGCGCGGGCGTAACCTACTTCGAGTCGGCGTTCGCCGGCCTTGGCGGGTGCCCGTTCACGGCCGTCACCGGCGGCAACATCTGCACCGAGGACTTCGTGCACATGCTGCAGCGGATGGGTCTTCGGCAGGATATCGAGCTGGACGTCCTGATCGAACTGGCCAGGGACGCCGCGCGCTTCTTCGGGCGCGACATGACCGGACGGCTGTGGAAGACCGGACCGGTCCCGACCATCGTTCCGGCCGGGGCATAACACGACGACGAGGCATTCATGAAACTCCTTGACGGCATCAGGGTGCTGGACATGACGAACGTCCTGGCCGGCCCGTTCGCCACCCTGCACCTCGCGCTGGCCGGCGCCGAGGTCATCAAGATCGAGAACCCGGCGGGCGGCGACCTCGCGCGCAAGCTGGGCAACGTGCCCGAGCTGAACCAGCAACTGATGGGCACATCGTTCCTGGCGCAGAACACCAACAAGAAATCGCTCACGCTCAATCTCAAGGAACCGGACGCGAAGGAGATCTTCCGGAAGCTCGTCGCGACGGCCGACGTGCTCGTGGAGAACTACCGGCCGGGCGTGCTGGCCCGCCTCGGGTTCCCGTGGGAGACGCTCCACCAATTGAACCCGCGGCTGATCTACTGCGCGATCTCCGGGTTTGGCCAGACGGGGCCGGACGCCGACAAGCCGGCCTACGATCAGATCATCCAGGGGCTGAGCGGCGTCATGGCGATCAACGGCGACGAGCGCCTGAGTCCGCTCCGGGCCGGGTTCCCGGTCTGCGACACGGTGGGCGGCTTGAACGCCGCGTTCGCGATCATGGGCGCGCTCTACTATCGCGAGCACACGGGGCGCGGCCAGGCGATCGACGTGGCCATGATCGACTCGATCATGCCGTTGCTGGGCTGGGTGGCCGCCAACTGGCTGATTGGCGGGAAGCCGCCGCAGTTGCTCGGCAACGACAATATGACGGCCGCCCCGTCGGGGTCATTCAAGACGTCCGACGGCCACATCAACATCGCGGCCAACGAGCAGAAGCAGTGGGAGAGCCTCTGCGACGTGCTCGGTCTCCCCGAGTTGAAGACCGACGAGCGGTTCCAGAAGCGCGACGTGCGGAAGGCGAACCGAAAGGCGCTGACGCCGGTCATCGAGGCGACACTCACACAGAAACCGACCGGGTACTGGGTGGAGAGGCTGAACGCGAAGGGCGTCCCGTCGGGGGACATCCTGACGCTGCAGGCGGCGCTCGCCCAGCCTCAGATCGAGCATCGCGGAACGATTCAGACGATCGAGGAGCCGGGCCTGGGGCCGCTCGAGCTCTTCAACCTGACTGCGAAGTTCTCGGAGACGCCTGGCAGCCTGGACTCGCCGCCGCCCCGGCTGTCGGCGCACACGGATGCCATCCTGAAGGCACTCGGGTACTCCGAGGACCAGGTTGCGTCGTTCAAGGAGCGGAAGGTCGTGTAGGGCGGTCGTCTCTGTGCGAAGATGAGATCGTTGGAGCGAGAGAGATCCGATGCACGACTTCCATCGCATCCTGCTGTCGTCTGAAGTGCGCGACCTCACCGACGAGGTGGGCCGCCTGTTCGACGATCTCGAGCGCTGCGCCGGCGCCACGAGACAGACGCCGGCCGGCTACAGCACACCGGCACTCGACGTCCAGGAGACCGTCGAGGCCCTGGAAGTGATCGTCGACTTGCCCGGCGTCGGGCCGGAGAACGTGCGCGTGCTGCTCAAGAACAGCGTGCTCGTGGTGGCGGGCGAGAAGCCGTCGCCCTACCCGGCCGAGCGCGGCGACGCCACGTTCCACCTTGTCGAGCGCGGCTTCGGCCGCTTTGCTCGCGCGGTCCGTCTCGACGGCGCCTTCGATGGCGGCCGCGCCCGCGCCATCCTCCAGGGCGGCGAACTCCTCGTCGTCATCCCGAAGTTGGATGACCGCCGCGGCAAGGAAATCCTGGTCCCGATTACGACCGCATGAACATCCTCTTCATCGGCGACATCTTCGGACGGCCAGGCCGGGACCTCGTCCGCAAAGGCCTTCGTCCGCTCGTGAATCACTACGCGGTCGACTTCGTGGTGGCAAACGTCGAGAACGCCGCCGGCGGCTTCGGCATCACCCGCGAGATTGGCGACGGCCTGGCGTCGTGCGGCATCGACGTGATGACGTCGGGCAACCACGTCTGGGACAAGAAGGAGGCGCTGGACTATGTCGCCGCGGAGCCTCGCTTGCTGCGTCCCGCCAACTATCCGGCCGGAGTCCCGGGCCGGGGATCGGTGCTCGCCAGAACCGATGACGGCCGCGGCGTCGGCGTGATCAACCTGATGGGGCGGGTCTTCATGAACGCGCTCGACGATCCGTTCGGCGCCGCGCTCCGCGAAATCGAGACGTTCGCCGGCCGAACGCGGGTCATCCTCGTGGACTTCCACGCGGAGGCGACGTCCGAGAAGATTGCGATGGGGTGGCACCTCGACGGCCGAGTCACCGCGGTCATCGGCACGCACACCCACGTGCAGACCGCGGACGAGCGAATCCTCCCGAACGGCACGGCCTACCTCACCGACGCCGGCATGACGGGCCCACACGACTCGATCATCGGCACCGAGCGCCAGCCCGCGCTCGCCCGCTTCCTGACGGGCATCCCGACGCGCTTCGAGCCGGCCACCGGCAACCCACGCCTCCACGGCGTCGTCATCGCGGTGGACGACGGGACGGGCAAGGCGACCGCCATCACCCGCCTCGACTGCACGCCCGAGGACATCGAGCGAATGGACGCCGAAACGACGATAGAATAGTCGCCGTGTCCATGGACGACCTCTTCGATCTTCCGTTCGAAGCGCCAGAACCCGAACCGGAGGCCGAACCCGAACCGCCGCCTGCCGAGGCGGAACCAGTCCGGCACGTGTGGACGGTCACGGATTTGACGGCGGCGATCCGCGCCCTGCTGGAGACGCGGTTCACGGAGGTCTGGCTCGAAGGCGAGCTGTCGAACTGCCGTCTCTGGAACACCGGCCATCTCTACTTCACCGTCAAGGACGCCAACGCCCAGATCAAGGCGGTGATGTGGCGTTCGGCGATTCGGGCCCTGCGCTTCAAGCCCGAAGACGGACTCCGCGTCATTGCGCGCGGGAGCGTCAGCGTCTACGACCCGAAGGGTGAGTACCAGCTCGTCTGCGAACACATGGAGCCCGAGGGCGCCGGAGCCCTGCAGCTCGCGTTCGAGCAACTGAAGAAGCGCCTCTCTGCCGAGGGGCTGTTCGCCCAGGAACGCAAGCGCCCGCTGCCCGCGCTGCCCCGCAAGATTGGCATCGTCACGTCGCTCGACGGCGCGGCCATCCGCGACATCATCACGGTCATCTCGAGGCGCCATCCCAACGTCCACCTGGTCGTCCGGCCGTCGCGCGTCCAGGGCGAGGGGGCGGCGGCGGAGATTGCCCGGGGCCTGCAGGCGATCGCCAGGGTTCCCGGCGTCGACGTCGTGATCGTCGGCCGGGGCGGCGGCTCGATCGAGGACTTGTGGGCGTTCAACGAGGAAGTCGTCGCGCGGGCCATCGTCCGCTCGCCCGTTCCGGTGATCTCCGCGGTCGGCCATGAGACGGACTTCACTATCGCGGACTTCGTCGCGGATCTGCGGGCGCCGACTCCGTCCGCGGCGGCGGAGATGGTGGTGGCGGGCAAGGACGAGTTCCTCTCGCGCATCGACCGGCTGGCCGATCGGGCGGCGTCCGCGGCCCGGCGACGGGTCGAGCGGCTGCGCGCGCTGACTCATCGCCTGTCCGGCAGGCCGGGACTCGCGGGGTGGCCAGGGCGCGTGGCGCTTCGCGGGCGACACGTCGCCGAACTCACCCACCAACTGGGACGCTCGGGACGCGCGCTGGTCGCGAAACGCGAGCGCCGGTATCATGAGTTGCGCCTCGCGCTCGAAACCTACGATCTCAGGCGGCGGATCGGTTCGGTCCACACGCGGCTGGCGCGCGTGGACGCCGCGCTGCGCGCGGCGGCGGTGCGGGCGCAGACCCGTGCCGAGGGTCGTTTCCGCGGCCAGGCGGCGCGCCTCGAGAGCCTGAGTCCCCTGGCGGTGCTCGGTCGCGGCTACGCCGTGTGCTGGAACGAGCAGCGCACGCGCATCATCCGGGACGCGACCAGCGTGCGGGAGGGCGACGGCGTCCGGGTCACGCTCCACCATGGCGAACTCGGATGCCGCGTGGAACGGAAAGGCTAGCAGGATGCCGAGAGCCGCATCCCGAATGGAAGAGACGAACATGGACAATGGAGAAGCGGGCGCCACGATCAGGGATTTCGAAGCCGCAATCGCCGAACTCGAAGGGATCGTCAAGAAGCTCGAGGAAGGCGATCTGCCGCTCGAGAAGTCGCTCGAGCTCTACGAGCGCGGCGTTCAGCTCTCCCGCTTCTGCCACTCGCGGCTCGAAGAGGCGGAACGCCGAATCGAGGTGCTGGACGAGCGCGGAGAGTTGAAGCCGGCCCCCGCCGCGCTGGCGGGCATCCACCCTGAAAACGAGGCGCGCACGGACAGGGAGAAGCCTCGGTGACCGCTGCCATCGCGCCTCTCAGGGAGTACCTCCTCGCACAACGCCAGCGGGTGGACGAGGCCCTGGACCGTTGCCTCCCCGCTCCGCCCGCGTGTCCGCCGGTCATCGGCGGAGCGATGCGCTACAGCCTGTTCGCCGGAGGCAAGCGCTTCCGCCCGGTGCTCGTGCTCGCCGCTGCGGAGGCGGTTGCCGCCCACCCGTCCCTGCAGGCACCGCCCGATCAGGCGTCGACCCCGGACGACGTTCTGCGACTCGCGATGCCGGCGGCGTGTGCGATCGAGATGATCCACACCTATTCGTTGATCCACGACGACCTCCCGGCCATGGACGACGACACGCTGCGACGCGGGCGGCCAACGCTGCACGTCGTGCACGGCGAGGGGACGGCCATCCTTGCCGGGGACGGCCTCCTGACGGAAGCGTTTGCGCTGCTGGGGCGGGAGCCGGCTGACGACAGCGCTGTCGTTCTGCGACGCCGGATGCGGACGATCGCCGAGATTGCGACGGCGGCCGGCGCGCTCGGAATGGTGGGAGGCCAGGCGATCGACCTCCAGGCGGCCGAAGCCGCCGAGCGCGAGGGGCGCAACGCGGATTTCGGGATGGGCCCGCTCCGGCAGATGCACGCGATGAAGACGGGCGCGTTGATTCGGGCGTCGGCGGTCGCGGGGGCGATCATGGCGGGCGGCACCGACGCGGCGATCGCGGCGATCTCCGAGTACGCGGTGCGCCTGGGCCTGGCATTCCAGATCGTGGACGACATCCTCGACGTCGAGGGCGCAACAGCAGACCTCGGGAAGACCGCGGGCAAGGACGCCGCGGCGGGCAAGCCGACCTATCCGGCGCTCGTAGGCCTGGAGCGCTCGCGCGCTTTGGCGCAACTGGCCTTCGTCGAAGGGCTCCACGCACTCGAGCGCGGCGGCATCACGCCCGGGCGGCTGCATGAGGTCGCGGCGTGGGTGGTGAGGCGGAAGAACTGACAGGATGCCGAAGACCACGGCCCGCGTTCGGCTCGACGTGTTCCTGACGGAGCGGGGATTGACTCCCTCTCGTGAGCGCGCTCGCGCCATGATCCTCGCCGGCCAGGTGACCGTCAACGGCCAGGTGGTGTCGAAGGCGGGCACGGCGGTCGCTGCCGAAGCCCGCGTGGCCCTGGTGCAGCCGGATCACCCCTACGTCGGCCGGGGCGGCGTGAAGCTGGCGCACGCGCTGGAGACATTTCAGATCGCGGTCGAGGGGCGCGAGGCGCTGGACATCGGCGCCTCCACCGGCGGCTTCACCGACGTCCTGCTCCGGCGCGGCGCCGTCCGCGTGGTGGCGCTCGACGTCGGTCACGGGCAGTTGGACTGGCGGCTCCGGAACGATCCGCGCGTGGTGGTGATCGAAGGGCGCAACGCCCGATTCCTCTCGCGAGAGGACCTTCCCGGCCTGGTGGATCTGGTGGTCGTGGACGTGTCGTTCATCTCGCTGGAGCAGATCCTTCCGCGGGTGCCGGCAGTGCTCCGCACCGGGGCGGACGTCATCGCGCTCGTGAAGCCCCAGTTCGAGGCTGGGCGTGACGAGGTGGGCAGGAAAGGGATCGTGCGCGACCCTGACGTTCACGCCAGGGTGCTCGGGCGCGTCACGACGGCCGCGGCCGGTGTCGGCCTCGTGCGCCTGGCGATGACGCCATCACCGATCACCGGTGCGGAAGGGAACCAGGAGTTCCTGCTGCACCTGAAGGCCGCGCGGTAAGGCCGGACAGCGACGAGGCAAACCATGATCGAGCGTGTCGGTATCGTGGCGAAGATTCGACTGGACTCAGTCGCCCCTCACCTTCTGGAGGTGGCCGCGTGGCTGGAAGCGCGAGGCATCGAGCCGGTCTTCGAGGCCGACACCAGCAGGCTGGCTTCGCTCGGCCCGGCCCGCCGGGTCGCCACCCGTGACGAACTGCCGCACCTCGTGGACCTGCTGCTCGTGCTCGGCGGTGACGGCACACTGCTCACGATGGCTGACCGGGTCAGCCAGGCCGGCCGCGACCTGCCGATCCTCGGCGTGAATTTCGGCCACCTGGGATTCCTCACCGAGATCACCTTCCCGGAGCTGTACTCACTCCTCGAATCGGTGATTGCCGGCACAGCGACCATCGAGCGGCGCCTGATTCTCCGCGCACGCGTCCTCCGCGGACAGCGCTCGGTCGCCGAGTACATGGCCCTGAACGATGTGGTGATCACGCGCGGCGCCATGTCCCGGATCATCGAGCTGGCCGTGACGGTTGGCGGCGATTTCGTGGGGCGCTTCAACGCCGACGGCCTCATCATCGCCAGCCCGACCGGTTCCACGGCCTACAACCTGTCGGCCGGCGGCCCGATCCTGCACCCCGCCGTGGATGCGCTCGTCGTGACGCCGATCGCCCCTCATACGCTCAGCAACCGGCCCGTCGTGATTCCCGCCTCCGCCACGGTCCTCGTCACGCCGACCGCCCACGACCCCGACCAGGAGATGGTCCTGACGCTCGACGGGCAGATCGGCCTGACGCTCGAGCCTGGCGACACCGTGGAAGCCGTTCGCAACGAGACGCCGGTCCGCCTGGTCAAGTCGCCGGCGCATTCCTACTTCGATGTGCTTCGCCAGAAGCTGAAGTGGGCGGAGAGATAACAGTTCGGTCCGTCCCGCGTCACCGGCCTGATTGTCCCTGCCCGCGCCGCTGGCGGAAGTAGTCGACCTGGTACTTCCGGACGTTACGGTTGTGCTCGTCCAGCGTGCGGGCGAAGACGTGCGATCCGTCGTTGCGGCTGACGAAGTAGAGATAGTCGACGGGTTCGGCGTGGGCGACGGCCTCGATCGACGTGCGGCTCGGAGCGGCAATCGGGCCGGGCGGAAGGCCACGGTAGCGGTACGTGTTGTAGGGCGAATCGACCAGCAGGTTCTCGTGTGTGAGGTCGCCCCGGTACTGGTTCCTCATCTCCAGGGCGTAGATGACCGTCGGATCGCACTGGAGCGGCATTCCCACGTTCAATCTGCGCAGGTAGACGCCGGCGACCACCGGGCGCTCGCCGGGCTTCGCGGTCTCCTTCTCCACGAGCGACGCGAGCGTCACCGCCTGGCGCGGTGTCAGGCCGTGGGCGCGGGCGAGATCGCGCAGCTCCGGAGTGAACACCTGGTGAAACCTCGCCACCATCATCCGCACAAGGTCCACGGCGCCAGCGTGCCGCGACAGCGTGTAGGTTTCCGGAAAGAGGTAGCCTTCGAGGTCGCGCGCGTCCGGGTCGATGTCGTCGACCAGCGCCACGTGGTCCTTCGCGGCCCCGACGAACGCGGCCGCGGTCCCCAGGCCGCGCGACTCGAAGATCCGGCTCATCTCGCGAACCGTCAGCCCCTCGGGGAACGTCACCGCGCGCAGGTAGATGTCTCCGCGGGCGAGCATCGAAACGACATCGAGCGCCGTCATCGCCCGCTGGAAGCGATACTCCCCCGCCTGGAGCCGCCGCGCGGCGCCGGTGCGCCAGAGCGCCACCCGGAACGTCCAGCGGTCGCGCACCACGCCCGCATCCACCAGCTTGCGCGTGATGGCCGGCGTCCCGTCTCCCGGGAGGATATCGACGAACTGCTCCACGCCCTCGTAGCCCTCGAACGGTTCAGCCACGCGCTGCAGGGACACGTACACCGCTCCCGCGGCAACAGCCGCGAGCACGACCAGCACGAGCACCATCCACCGCAGCGTGCCCATCGTCTCGGTCTTCTCTCTTCTATCTTCCGTCTTCCAGGCGCTGTCTTCCGTGGGAATCCAGAAAGTCCTGCAGGATCACCGCGGCCGCTGCAGCATCCAGCTTCTTCTTCCGGCTCCGCCAGTCGCGGTCGCGAATCGCCAGCCGGCTCTCCGCCTCGACGCTCGACAGCCGTTCGTCCTGCAGCACGATCGGCTGGTCGATCCGTCCCCTCAACGCCCCGACGAAGGCCGTCACCGCCGCGGTCTGCTCGTTCGGCGTTCCATCGAGGCGGCGCGGCAGCCCCACGACCACTGCGGCGAGCCCGTCGTCCTCGGCCGCGATCCGGCGGATCGCTTCCACGACGCGCTCCAGCTGCGCCGGGCCGCCCACCTCGATGACATCGAGCGGGCGCGCGAGGACACCCGAGGGGTCGCTGATCGCGAGTCCGATTCGCCGCCTGCCGAGGTCGAGAGCGAGCACGCGCACGCAGGCATGGTAGCTGCCGCGGCGCGGCCCGGGCAAGGCCCACCTCATCGCATGCTATACTTTTTTAAAACGCCCACTACCCAGGAAGACGATGCAGAAGAGAACGTCCTTCGCTATTGGCCTGCTGGTGCTCTCGCTTCTTCCGATCGCCTGCGGCACGAGCGCTCCCCCGGAGAAGTTCAAACAGAAGGTGGTGATTCTCGGCTTCGACGGGATGGACCCGAGGCTCGTCGAGAAGTGGATGGCGGAAGGCAAGCTCCCGAACTTCCAGAAGCTGGCCGGGCAGGGCGGCTTCTACCGGCTGGAGACCTCCACATCCCCGGAATCGCCTGTCTCCTGGGCCTCCTTCGCCACGGGCGCGAACGCCGGCAAGCACAACATCTTCGACTTCCTGGTGCGCGACGTGAAGACGTACGTGCCCGACCTCGGGATGGTGCACCGCGAGATTCCGGATTTCTTCCTCAACTACCTCCCGCTCGGGAGAGCCAAGGTGACGACGCTGCGAGGCGGGACCTCGTTCTGGGTCACGGCGGGCCAGGCGGGCGTGCGCTCGGCGATCCTGACCGTGCCGGTGACGTTTCCACCCGAGGACGTGCCGGCTGGTGAACTCCTCTCCGGGCTGCCGCTTCCCGACATCCGGGGAACGGTCGGCACGTTCTACTATTTCGCCACCGACCTGAGCCGCTACGAGGAAGGCAACACCGAGATGGGCGGCATCCTCAAGCGGCTCACGTTCGAAGGCGATACCGCCCGGAGCGAACTGACCGGACCGTCGAACCCGATCGTGCAGGGGCAGATGGCGGAGCTGCGGAAGAAGGGCGCCGCGCTGAACGAAACCGATCAGGCGCGCATGGCGGGGCTCGAAGCCAGGCGCGACGTCCGAGTCCCGTTCACCATCCGCTGGAGCAAGGAAGCCCGCAGCGCCACGATCGACGTCCAGGGCACGACGGTGCGTCTCAACGAAGGCGGGTGGAGCAAGTGGGTGCCGCTGGAGTTCCGCGTGAATTTCCTCGTGCGGCTGTACGGCATGGCGCAGTTCTACCTCGTGCGCGCGAGCGGCGAGCTGCAGCTCTACATGTCCCCCATCAACTGGCGGCCCGAATCGCCGGTGCTGCCGATCTCCTCGCCTGACGGCCTGTCGAAGCGCCTCTACGGGCAGTTGGGAACCTATCGGACGCTCGGGTGGGCCGAAGCCACCTGGCCGTTGAACGAGGACCGGATCGACGAGAAGACCTTCATGGACGATCTCTTCCGCGCCTTCGACGATCGCGCGCGAATCATCCTCCACGAAATCGACTCGAAGAAGTTCGATCTCGTCATCGGCGTGCTCGAATCGACCGACCGCGTCCAGCACATGTTCTGGCGGTTCATCGATCCCACGCACCCGATGTACGATGCGGCAGCGGCCGCGCAGTACGGCGATTCGATCGAGCGCGTCTACAAGCGGTGCGACCAGCTCGTCGGCGAAGTGCTGCAGCGGATCGAGCCGGGGACGCTGGTCTTCGTCCTCTCGGACCACGGGTTCCACTCGTTCAAGTACGGCGTGAACCTGAACACGTGGCTGGTTGAGAACGGCTTCATCGGCCGGCAGCAGAAGTCGCTCGGCGACAAGAACCTGAACGACATGTTCGGCGGCGGCGGCCAGTTCTGGGAGGGCGTGGATTGGACCCGCACGCGTGCGTATTCGCTCGGCCTCGGGCAGATCTACTTCAACATCCGCGGCCGCGAAGGCCAGGGCATCGTCAGCGAGGGCGACGACTACAAGCGCCTCGCCGACGAGTTGTCGGCCAAGCTGCTGACGATGACGGATCCGACGACCGGGCAGCGAATGGTGCGATCGGTCTACAAGCGGGATGATGTCTACTCGGGTCCCTACATGGCGAACGCGCCCGACCTGCAGGTTGGCTTCGAGGATGGCTACCGCGTCTCGTGGCAGACCTCGCTCGGCGGCTCGCCCGCCGGACTGCTCTACCCCAACATGAAGAAGTGGAGCGGCGACCACTGCTCGTTCGACTATCAGACCATCCCCGGGTCGCTGATCTCCAACCGCAAGCTGACGGCCGGCCAGGCCCGCATCATCGACATCGCGCCGACGGTGCTGAAGTACTTCGGCGTCGGCGTCCCGAAGGAGATCGACGGGAAGCCGCTCTTCTAGTATGCTGCCGTGCGTGTGAAGGCTGCGGCCACCGCGCTCACCATGTTGCTGCTCCTGGGGCGCCCAGGCTGGCCCGCGGCTGTCCTCGTCCGACAGCCGCCTCCCGGCGCGACGTCCTCCACCCGCGGAGCCGATCGCATCAAGGCGCTCCAGCGCGAGGCCGAGGTTCTGGCCGGCCAGGAGCGTACCCTCCTCGGCGACCTGCGCAAGCTCGAGGTCGAGCGCGACCTGCGGACCGAGGAGGCCCGCAAGCTGGACGCCGAGATCGAGACGGTCGCGCGGCAGGTTGACGAAGCCACCAGCCGGATTGCCGCGCTCGACCGCGCCATCCAGGCCGCGCGGCCCGGCCTCGACGCCCGCCTGGTCGATGTCTACAAGCTCGGGCGACCCGGTTACGCGCGCGCCCTGCTCGGCGTCGGCGACCTCCGGGAAGTCGGCCGCGCGGCGAGGATGATCTCGGCCCTCGCCAGGATCGATCAGCGTCGCGTTCAGGAGTTCACCGCGTCGATCGCCGGGCTTGCTGCGGCGAAGACGGCGCTCGACCAGCACGCCGCGCAGTTGAAGGTTTTCCAGGCCGACGCCAGGACGGCCGCGGACCTGGCCACCAGGGCAGCCGCCGCCCGGGAAGATCTGGTGCACCAGATCGACGCGCGGCGGGACCTGAACGCGCAGATGGCTGGCGAACTCGAGGTCGCCACCCAGAAGCTCCAGAAGACGCTGCAGGCTGTGCCCGGCACCTCGGCATCCGCCGAGACGGTCGTCCTCCCGATCAAGCCGTTCCGTGGAGCGCTCGAATGGCCGCTGGCGGGCCGGGTGCTGTCGAGATTCGGCGGCCATCGCAACCCGGCTTTCGGGACTTCGACCATCCAGAACGGTGTCGAGATCGAATCGGTCGACGGGCAGCCGGTGCGGTCGGTCCATGACGGCAGGGTGACGTTCGCGGACGTGTTTGCCGGCCTGGGTCAGCTCGTCATCGTGGATCACGGCGGCCTCGCCTTCTCGCTCTACGGCTATCTGGGCTCGATCAACGTCACCAAGGGCACGACCGTGTCGCACGGCCAGGTCATCGGCACGGCCGGTCGCGCACCTGCCGGCAACTCCGCGGTCTACTTCGAGTTGCGAATCGACGGTGCACCGGTCGATCCCTTACAATGGCTGAAGGGTCGATAACGGCAGCTGACACCACATGACCTCTCGCACCCGCCTGATCGTCCTGTTCGTCACGGCACCCGTGCTCGCGTTCGTGGTCATCGGCGGCCTGCTCGCGAAAACGTCGGCGCGCGGGGAGACGTATCAGCACCTCCGGATCTTCGAGGACGTCGTCTCCCTGATCTCGAGCAACTACGTCGAGCAGGTGAATCTCACCCGCGTGATGCGCGGCGCGATGCGCGGCCTCGCCGAAGGGCTCGACCCCGACAGCGCGTACCTGCCGCCGGAGGAGGCGAAGCTGTACGAGAGCGGGGAGAAGCCCGGCGCCGGCGAGACCGGCATCGAGCTGACGCGCACGTACTACCTGCGCGTGATTGCGGCCCGTGACGGGTCTCCGGCCGCGAAGGCCGGACTCCAGGCCGGCGACTTCCTCCGGGCGATCGACGGCAAGCCCACGCGCGAGATGTCGGTGTACGAAGGCACGCGCCTGCTGCGCGGGGCGCCGGGCACGAAGGTCAGCCTGCTCGTCATCCGCGGCAACGTGGTCGATCCCCATACGGTGGATCTCACGCGCGAAGTGCTGTCGGGGCCCGATGTGACCGGGCGCATGGAGGGGGCCACGACCGGCTTCGTGCGGATCGCGGGGTTCGGGCCAACGGCCGCCAGGAGCGTGGCGGCCGAAGTGAGCGAGTTGACGAAGTCCGGCGCGACCTCGCTGCTCGTCGACATCCGGAGCACGGCCACCGGGAGCTACGAGTCGGGCACTGCTGTCGCGAAGCTGTTCGTCGCGAGCGGAACGCTGGCGATCATGGAGATGCGCGGAGCGGCGCGCCAGCCGATCGCCGCCGCCGCCGGTGACGGCGCGATCACGCTGCCGACGGTGCTGCTCGTGAACGACGGCACGTCGGGCGGCGCGGAGATCTTCGCCGCCGCGCTCACGGGCAACAAGCGCGCGACGCTCGTCGGCGAGCGCACGCACGGACGCACGGCGCTCCAGAGGTTCGTCCCGCTGCCGGACGGAGCCGGGATGATCGTGTCCAACGGCTGGTTCCTCACGCCCGCCGGCGAGCCGATCCACGAGAAGGGCCTCATGCCTGCGGTCGCAGTCGACGTGCCGGAAATCGACTTCGGCGCGCCGCCGCCCGCCACGGACGTCATTCTCCAGAAGGGAATCGAGAAGCTGCGGACCAGGTAGCTGCTCGAATCCGGGGATCGTGCGCTCGAGGAATCGTGCGATCTCAATCGAGCCATCTGCCGATCCGGATCGAGAGAGTTCCAGATCGCGCGACGGCAAGATCGTCTTTGTCTCTTGACAGTGTGTGGCCTGTCGCGTATAACCGCTGAGGCGTCCACTCGATTAGACGTGCACCGCGACGAGCACTGTGTCGGCCGCCGAGGAGGATTCATGAACAAGCAGGAACTGATCGCCAAGATTGCCAAGGACACCGGCGCGACCAAGGTCGGCGCTGCCGCAGCGCTCGAATCGGTACTGGATGGCATCGTCAAGTCGCTGAAGAAGAAGGAACCGATCACCTTCGTCGGGTTCGGCACCTTCAAGACGGCCGAGCGCAAGGCGCGCATCGCGCGCAATCCGCAGACGGGCGCCGAAGTGAAGATCCCGAAGCGCCGGGTCGTCCGCTTCTCGGCCGGCAAGGCCCTGAAGAACGCGATCAAGTAGTTCGATGGTGCGGGCACTGGCGGCCGCCGCCCGGCGTGCCGCCGGTGTCGCATCGCGGTCACACGTCCCTCCCGCGGCGGCAACGTCGCGTACCAGATGCGCGTTGACGCGTGCTTCCGCACGTTGCTATACTGACTGCTTCTGTAAGTCCCGGCTTTTCTTGACTTAGGCGCGTAGCTCAGTTGGTTAGAGCGCCTGCTTGACACGCAGGAGGTCGGCGGTTCGAGTCCGCCCGTGCCTACCACCTCGATTCCGTTCTGCGCCGGAGCAATCGGCTGTCAGCCTGGACGCGAGTGGCACGTTTGTGAAGGAGCCGGGGTAAACGCCCGGATTTCCGACTGCTGATGGCTCAAGACACCTTCCTCGCCTCCCGATCACCTGAATGACCCACGTTACTGTCACGTTGCCGGACGGATCTCGCCGTGACGTTCCCGCGGGGACGAGGGTGCGCACGCTGATGGCGGATCTGCCGCCGCGGGTGGCGAAGTCCGCCCTGGCCGCTGTCGTGAACGGCGAGGTCGTGGACCTCTCCCACTCCCTCGATGCCGACGCCTCCCTCCGGCTCGTGACGCCCAAGGAACCCGAGGCGCTCGAACTGTACCGCCACAGCACCGCCCACCTGATGGCCGCGGCCGTGACGGCCCTGTTCCCGGATGCCCAGTGCGGCATCGGCCCGGCCACCGACGACGGCTTCTTCTACGACTTCGTCGTCTCGCGCCCCTTCGTGCCGGAGGACCTGGCGGCGATCGAAGAGAAGATGAAGGAACTCGCCAGGCGCGACCTCCCGTACGACCGCCGCATGCTGTCGAAAGCCGACGCGAAGCGCTCCTTCGACGAGCACGGCGAACCGCTCAAGGTGCAGTTGATCGAAGAAAAGGGCGGCCCGATCGTCTCGTGCTACGGGATCGACGACGTGTTCCTCGATTTTTGCACGGGCCCGCACGTCCCGTCCACCGGCGCGCTGAAGGCGTTCAAGCTGCTCTCCACGTCGAACGCCTACTGGAAGGGCGACGCGAAGAACCAGCCGATGCAGCGCATCTACGGCACGGCGTTCTTCAGCGAGTCGGACCTCAAGGCGTATCTCGACCGCCTCGAGGAAGCCAAGAAGCGAGACCACCGGAAACTCGGGAAGGAACTGGGCCTGTTCATGTTCCACCCGTGGGCTCCCGGCGAGCCCTTCTGGCTCGCGAAGGGCACTCGCCTGGTGAACACGCTCGGCAACTACATGCGCGCCGTGCTGGCCCCCGAGGGCTACCTCGAGATGCGCACCCCGCTCGTCTTCAACAAGGCGTTGTGGGAGACCTCCGGGCACTGGGAGCACTACCGCGAGAACATGTTCCTGTTCGAGGCCGATGAGCAGTCGTACGGCCTGAAGCCGATGAACTGCCCGGGCCACATGCTGGTGTTCGGCAGCGAAGTGCGGAGCTACCGCGACCTGCCCTACCGCATTCACGATCAGAGCGTGCTCCATCGCTACGAGGCGTCGGGCGTGCTGTCCGGCCTCACCCGCGTGCGCGAGTTCATCATGGACGACGCGCATATCTTCCTCACCGAGGACCAGATCGGCGAGGAAGTGGAACGGCTGTTGCGGCTGGTCCGGCGCGTCTACGGCGACTTCGGCCTGGCGCCGGAGATGAAGCTCTCGACGCGGCCCGAGCAGTACCTGGGCGAGAAGGCCACCTGGGACCACGCGGAATTGGCGTTGAAGAACGCGCTGGCGGCCGCGGGCCAGGAGTACACGATCAACGAGGGTGACGGGGCCTTCTACGGCCCGAAGATCGACTTCGCGGTGACCGACGCGCTCGGCCGGAAGTGGCAGTGCGCGACGATCCAGCTCGATTACCAGCTGCCGCAGCGGTTCAAACTGAAGTACATCGGCGCGGACAACGCCGAGCACATGCCGGTGGTCATGCACCGGGCGATCTTCGGCAGCCTCGAACGCTTCATCGCACTGCTGCTCGAACACTACGCCGGCGCGCTGCCGCTGTGGTTTGCGCCGGTGCAGGCCGTCGTGCTGCCGATCGCCGACCGTCACATGGATTACGCGGCGACGGTGCGCGACCGCCTGGCGGCGGCGGGGCTGTTCGTCGAACTCGACGAACGGCAGGAGAAGATCGGCTACAAGATCCGCGAGGCGCAGTTGCAGAAGGTGCCGTATATGCTCGTCGTGGGCGACCGCGAGGTCGAGCAGGGTACCGTGTCGGTGCGGAGCCGTGCCGGCGGGGATCAGGGCGCCAGGTCCGTGGATGCGTTCAGCGCCGCCGCGCAGGACGAAATCGCACGGAAGGGCCGGTAGGCGCGCGAAAAGCCGTAGTTGCACTGGAGGTCCATATCGCTTTCGATCGCTCCGCTCCACGTCGTGACGACCGCACGAGGACCAACGAACGGATCCGGGTGCGGGAAATTCGTGTCATCGATGACGCCGGCCAGCAACTGGGCATCATGGCGCCGCAGCAGGCGCTGGCCATCGCCCGCCAGAAGGGACTGGACCTGGTAGAGGTCGCGCCGATGGCGCAGCCTCCGGTCTGCCGAATCATGGATTTCGGCAAGTATCAGTACCAGGAACAGAAGCGGACCCGTGAGGCGCGGAAGCATCAGAAGGTGATCGGGGTCAAGGAGATCAAGTTCCGACCGAAGGTGGACGAGCACGACTACCAGTTCAAGAAGAAGCACATCGAGCGCTTCCTCGAGGACGGCGACAAGGTCAAGGCGACGGTCTTCTTCCGGGGCCGCGAAATCGCGCACCCCGACATCGGGCGCCGCATCCTCGAGCGCCTGATCAAGGAACTGGCGGACGTGGCCGTGACGGAGTCGATGCCCAGGATGGAAGGCAACACGATGCACACCATTCTCAGCCACAAGCCAGGCAGCAAGCCACAGGCGCCAAGACCGGCGCCGTCCGCGGCGCAGAGCGGAACATAGGGGAATCGAGATGCCGAAACTCAAGACGCACAGGGGCGCGGCCAAGCGCTTCAAGAAGACGGGAACCGGGAAGTTCACGCGCAGCATGGCCTTCAAGCGCCATTTGCTGTCGAGCAAGACGACCAAGGAGAAGCGCCACCTCTCCGGCATGGTGGTCGTGTCCCCCGCCGACGCCGCCAAGATCAAGCGGATGCTGCCGTACAAGTAGGGACGAGGGACTAGTGGCTAGGGGTCAGGGGTCGCGAGCGTCCCAAACCCCGGCCGCCGAGCTCTGGGTACGTAGCGCGGGCCTTCGGGCCCGCGATGAAAGGAAGATCGTTCATGCCTCGAGTCAAACGCGGGACGGTGCGGCGCGCGAAGCGCAAGAAGCTGCTCGGTCTTGCCAAGGGTTATTTCGCCAACAAGAGCAAGCTGTACCGCTCGGCGAAAGAAGCGGTCGACACCGCGTTGAAGTACGCGTTCGTCGGCCGGCGCGACAAGAAGCGCGAATTCCGCCGCCTGTGGATCATCCGGATCAACGCCGCCGCCCGCCAGCAGGGGCTCAGCTACGGGCAGTTGATTCGGGGGTTGAAGGCCGCCGGCATCGGCCTCGATCGCAAGACGCTTGCGGACCTCGCCGTGAAGGAACCGGCCGCGTTCGCCCGGATCGCGGGGCAGGCGAAGGACGCGCTCGCGGCCCACGCCGCGTAACGGCAGGCCGCGCATGCCGGACGCTGCCGAGATCGAACGCCTTCGGGCCGAGTTCCAGGCGGCGCTTGCCGCCGCGGCCACCGAGCAGGCCCTGCGCGAGGTGCGCGACCGCTTCCTCGCGCGCAAGGGCGGCGTGATCGCTTCGCTGATGAAGGTCGTGGCCGGCGCGCCACCGGCCGACCGGCCTCTCCTCGGCAAGCTCGCGAACCAGTTCAAGAACGACATCGAGGGCGCGCTCGACGCCAAGCGTGCCCTCCTCGAGTCCGGCCGCCCCGTCGTCGGCGGCGTGGACATCACCCTGCCCGGCCGGCAGGCTCCGCTCGGGCACCTTCATCCCCTCACCCACGTCCGCGACCAGGTCGAGGCGATCTTCAGCCGCATGGGCTACGAGATCCTCGAGGGGCCCGAGGTCGAGGACGACTACCACAACTTCGAAGCCCTGAACATGCCGCCCGAGCATCCCGCCCGGGACATGCAGGACACCTTCTTTCTCGGACAGCCGGTGCCGCAGCTGGGGCTCGCGACGCCCGGCACCCGCGTCAGCACGCGTCCCGCTCCGCTCGATCGTCCGGCCACGCTGCTCCGCACGCACACCTCGGCGATGCAGATCCGCTACATGGAGGCCCACGAGCCCCCTGTCCGGATCGTCGCGATTGGCAAGGTGTTCCGGCGCGACAACCCGGACCTCACGCACACCCCGATGTTCCACCAGTTCGAGGGGTTGCTGGTCGACGAGGGGGTCACGTTCGCGGACCTCAAGGGGACGCTCACCGCCTTCGTGCGGGAGATCTTCGCGCCCGACATCAAGGTGATGTTCCGCCCGAGCTTCTTTCCGTACACGGAGCCGAGCGCGGAGATGTTCATCGGCTGCGTCTTCTGCGGAGGAGACGGGTGCCCCGTGTGCAAGCGCACGGGCTGGCTCGAGATTCTCGGCAGCGGGATGGTGCATCCGTCGGTCCTCGAGGCCGTGGGATACGACGCGGAGCGCTACACGGGCTTCGCCTTCGGTACCGGCATCGAACGCGTCGCGATGTTGAAGTACGGTGTGGACGACATCAGGTTGTTCTACGAGAACGACCTGCGATTTCTGGAGCAGTTTACCTTTTGAAACTCCTCGTTTCCTGGCTGCGTGAACTGGCCGACGTCCGCCTGCCCGTCGCCAATCTGGCGTCGCTGCTCTCGATGCGTGGTTTCGAGGTGGCAGGGATTGAGACGGTCGAGGGCAGAGCCGACGATGCGGTGATCGACTTCGAGATCACGGCGAACCGCCCCGACTGCCTGAGCGTCGCCGGCCTCGCGCGTGAGGCGGCCACCGCGTGCCGTGTCCCGCTGCGCCTGCCGTGGGACGAGGCCGGGCGTCCAATCAGTACGGCGCGCCCGGTCCCCTGTCCGACATCGAGCCGAAGAGCGGCCGACGGCCTCGAGGTCGCCATCGAGGACGCGGACCTGTGCCCGCGGTACGCGGCGGCCGTGGCCGACGTGAGGATCGGACCTTCGCCCGGGTGGCTGGCGGACCGGCTCACCGCCACGGGGGTGCGGCCGATCAACAACATCGTGGACGTCACCAACTACGTCCTCCTCGAGATGGGGCACCCGATGCACGCCTTCGATCTCGAGCGCCTGGCCGGGCGCCAGCTCCGGGCGCGCCGCGCGCGCGCCGGCGAGCGCCTCCGCACGCTGGACGGTGAAGACCGCGCCCTGGAGCCCGGCACGCTGGTGATTGCCGATTCGGCCGTGCCGCAGGCGGTCGCGGGCGTGATGGGCGGCGCGGCAGGCGAGGTCTGGTCGGGCACGCGCCTGGTCGCCTTCGAGAGCGCCTACTTCAATCCGGCGTCCGTGCGTCGCACGAGCAAGCGCCTGGGTCTGAAGACCGAAGCCTCTTCGCGATTCGAACGAGGCACCGACATCAACGCACCGGTCATCGCTCTCAAACGCGCGTGCGGGCTGATGGAGCAGATTGGCGCCGGCCGCCGGGTGGGTGCCGTGATCGACGTCTATCCGGCGCCGCGCGGCCCGATCGAGGTCACGCTGCGCCGCGAGCGGATCCCTCGACTGCTGGGCACCGCCGTGGATGATGCCGAAGTGGTCCGAATCCTCACGGGACTCGGCTTCGGTGTCGCCGACACGCCCGGGGGCTGGCGGGTGCAGGTCCCGACCGTGCGCGTGGACATCCTGCGCGAGGTCGATCTGATCGAGGAAGTGGCGCGCCATCACGGCTACGACCGCGTCCCGTACCACTTCCCGCCGCTGCGCGCGGTTCCGCCGCGGCCCGAACCGGGGATGGCGCGGAAGAACCTCTTGCGCCGCGTGCTGACCGCCGCGGGGTTCTCCGAGGCGGTGACCTACACGTTCATCGATGCGGCCGACGCGGAACCGTTTGCTGACGGGAACGAGCCCTCCGTTCCGCTCGCCTACCCGCTCTCCGAGAAGTTCGCCGTCCTGCGGCCGTCGTTGCTGCCCGGCCTCATCGAGAGCGTGGCGCACAACCGCCGGCACGATACGCGGGATGTCCGCCTGTTCGAGGTTGGCGCCTGCTTCTCGCCCTCGCGGGGCGAACGGCATCGGCTCGCACTGGCCTTGACGGGCGGGGGGGTGCCGGAACACTGGGCCGGCGGTCACCGCCCGGTGGACTTCTTCGATGCGAAGGGCGTCATCGAGCGGGTCGGCGAGGCGCTGCGCCTCCCGTTGGCCTTCACCACGGTGACGACGCCGTACCTCGCTCCGGGCCGCGCCGCGGCGATTGGCGTTGGCACCGTTGCCATCGGCGTCGTCGGCCAGTTGATCCCGGCGCAGTCCGAGCGCCGAGGCCTTCCCGGCGGCGACGAGATGTACGTGGCCGAGCTCAGCCTCGATGCGATTGGCCGGCTGGAGCCGGCCGGTGACATCCAGGTCGAGCCGCTGCCCCGCTTCCCCTCGATCGTGCGCGACATCTCGATCGTCGTCGACGAAGGGCTGCGTGCAGAGCCCGTCCGCGCGACGATTCGCCGCGCCGCGCCGAGCACGCTCGTCTCGGTGCGCGAGTTCGATCGCTACAAGGGCAAGGGCATTCCCGAGGGGCGTTACAGCCTGTCGCTGCGGCTGACGTTCAGATCGCCCGACCACACGCTGACCGATGCGGACGTGCAGGGAGCGATGGGGCGTATCATGGAGGCACTGGCGCAAGAGCACCAGGCGATACAGAGGTAGAGAGGGAGACGCGTGGCGAAGACGATGACCCCCAGCGATCTCGAGGCGCTCGATCGCCTCGAACAGAAGATTCGGCTGCTCGTCACGGAGATGGGCAGGCTCCGGGCCGAGCACACGGCACAGGCTGAAGAGAACCGGCGGCTCTCGGGCGAGCTCGACGCCGCTCTCACGAAGGTGGCCGACGCCGAGGGCGGCGCGGCCGAGATGGCGGCCCTGCGCCAGGAACGCGACCAGGTTCGTTCACGCGTGGCCGACATCCTCGAGCACCTCGAGGGACTTGGCATCTGAAGACAGGTACCCTGTGAACCCGAGCGCGCGCGTCGTCGCGGTCGAGATTCTCGGCCAGCAGTACCCGATTCGCAGCACGCTGGCCGAATCGTACGTGGCCGACCTGGCCGCGTACGTGGACGAGAAGATCCGTTCCGCCGCGGATGTCACTCCGACCACCGACACCGTCCGACTCGTCGTGCTCGCCGCGCTCAACATCGCGGACGAGTGCTTCCACGCCCTCGACAACGATCGCAACGGTCGGGACCTGGTCCTCGATCGCGTGGCACGCATGGAGCGCCTGATCGACGAGGTGCTCTCGCCCGCGTCGGAGCCGGACCGCTGACCATCGTCAACCCCCACTGAAGGAGAGCGTCATGGACCGGGTTCACCTGCCGGCACTGCTCGGGTGCGGCGCCGGGCTGTTCCTGTTCATCGTGATGTTCGCCATCACGCTCGCGATTGGCGCGTTCATCTGCTACCAGCTCTACCTTTCAGCGGCGCGGCTGCCCGAAGCCGATCGGAAGCTGGCGCCCGCGTCGGCGTTCCTGCTCCTCGTGCCGCTGCTGAACTTCGTCTGGCTTTTCATCGTGGTGATGAAGCTGTCGGAAGGGTATCAGCAGTACTTCGCCGCGCGGCCGCGAACCGATGTGGGTGATTGCGGGTACAGACTGGGACTTGGCTGGGCCATCGCGGCCCTCTGCGTCGTGGTGCCGATCGCCAATGTGTTCGCAGGCGTTGCATCGCTGGTGCTGATGATTCTGTACCTCGTGAAGCTGTCGCAACTGAGAGCGATGGTCGTGCCCTCATCGCCGGCGTGAATCCGTGCGGTTCTGCGGCTCAGTTTCGCCTTGACCGCTTCGGACCGACGGTCTAAGATCGACCCAGAATTTGAGCTCCCTGCTTTGCTCGTGATGGTTCTGGAGGCTCGCTTGAGCCAACATTACCGTCAAGTGAACTGCGAGGTCGCGCCGTGTGCATGCCTCTAGACGAGGAAGCCTGACGCGCGATCGGATAGCGGTTCCACCTGCTCAACGCAGGTTCATGCGACCTCCCCACACGGCAAAGCGGGGCCTTTCTTCCGCTCTCTCCTCATCTCAGGTAACCGCGGGGCATTCGACCCCGCTCCCCCGAGTCGAGCCTCGTGGCATCCAGACGGTGGGGTTCCGAAAAGGACGCGGCATGCAGACCGATGTCGTCTACCTGACCGTATCGATCGCCGCCGCACTCGTTGCGGTCGGCGTGTTCGTGTATTGGGCCGCTTCGCGGAAACGGATCGCAGCCGAGACCGTCGGGAGGGCGGAGGAACAGGTCCGGACGCTGCTGCGGGAGACGGAGCGGGAGGCCGAGAATCGGAAGAAAGAGGCCCTGCTCGAGGCCAAGGAGAAGGCCCACCAGATTGTCATGGAGGCCGACCGGTTGGCCGAGGACCGGCGCCAGCAGGCGGCGCGGATGGAGCAGGTCCTCACCAAGCGGGAAGAGAAGGTGACCGAGCGGCTGGCAGCCGCCGAACAGCACGAGAAGGACCTGCGCGCGCGCGAGCAGGCGACCCGCGATCGCGAGCGAGCGACCGCCGCCACCGCGTCCCGGTACGAACAGTTGCTCGCAGAGCAGCAGCAGGAACTGCAGCGTGTGGCCCGGCTGACGGCCGACGAGGCCAAGGAGATCCTGCTCCACCAGTTCGAATCGGATGCGAGGCGCGACGCGGCGAATATGGTGAAGCGGCTCGAATCCGAGGCGCGCGAGACGGCCACTGCGCGGGCGAAACAGCTGGTGACCGAGGCGATCCAGCGCAGCGCCCCCGAGCACGCGATCGAAACGACCGTGTCGGTCGTGGACCTGCCGAGCGACGACTTGAAGGGACGGATCATTGGCCGCGAGGGACGCAACATCCGGGCGCTCGAGATCGCGACCGGCATCGACCTGATCGTCGATGACACGCCGGGCGCCATCATCCTCTCGGGCTTCGACCCGTACCGCCGTGAGATCGCGAGGCAGGCGATCGAACGCCTGGTGGCCGACGGCCGGATCCACCCGGCCCGCATCGAGGAGGTGGTCGAGAAGGTCAAGGCGGAACTCGAGGAGACCGTGCGCCAGGAAGGCGAGGCGGCGGCCTTCGAGCTGGGCATCCACGACCTCGACGCCGAGGTGCAGCGCCTGATGGGCCGGCTGAAGTACCGGACGTCGTACGGCCAGAACGTGCTGAACCACTGCAAGGAGGTGGCGTACCTCGCCGGGCTGATGGCCCGCGAGGTCGGCCTCGACGCCCACACGACCGTCCGCGCGGCGTTCCTCCACGACATCGGCAAGGCCGTCGATCGCGAGATGCAGGGCACGCACCTCGAGATCGGCGTCGATATCCTCAGGAAGCACGGCGAGAGCGAGGCGGTGATCCAGGCGGTCGCGTCGCACCACATGGACATCGACTGGCCGTCGCTCGAAGCGATGCTGGTGCAGGCCGCCGACGCGATCTCGGCCGCCAGGCCCGGCGCGCGCCGCGACGTCCTTGAATCGTACGTGAAGCGCCTGGAGAAGCTCGAGGGGATCGCGGACTCCTTCAAGGGCGTGTCGAAGTCGTTCGCGCTGCAGGCGGGCCGCGAGATCCGGATCCTCGTCGAGAGCGAGAAGATCAGCGACGAAGAGGCGGTGTGGCTCTCGAAGGACATCGCTCGCCGGATCGAGAGCGAGCTGGAATATCCCGGCCAGATCAAAGTGACGGTGATCCGCGAAACGCGGGCCGTCGAGTACGCGAAATAGGCCGGCATGAGCATCCCGCCGGGACTGACCATCGCCGATCTCGGCGAGCGCGCGACCATCGAACGGATACGCGCGTGCGGGCCGGCCGCGCCGCCGTGGGTCACGATTGGCATGGGCGATGATGCAGCCGTGATCGAACCCGCCCGCAATCGCGCGGAGGTGATCACCACCGACGCGTTCGTCGAGGGCGTGCATTTCGACCGTGCGTACGTGCCGCCCGCGGCGATCGGCCACAAGGCCCTGGCCGTCAACCTGAGCGACCTGGCCGCGATGGGCGCCGAACCGCGGGCCGCGCTCCTGTCGCTGATACTGCCCGGGGCGATGACCGTCGCCGACTTCGACGCGATGATGGGCGCCTGGCTCGCCCTCGCAAGCCGGTACGCGGTTGCGCTGATCGGCGGAAACGTCTCGCGGTCGCCAGGGCCCCTGGTCCTGGATGTCACGGCGATCGGGACGGTGAAGCCGCGCCGGGTGCTGACCCGCGGGGGCGCGAGGCCGGGTGACGGGATCTACGTCAGCGGAGCGGTTGGCTCGGCCTACGCTGGCTTCCTCGAACGTCGGCGGGCGGCGGACGCCCGCCAGGCTGAGGCGCCGGCGGCCGGATCCACGGACGACGACGACGCGATGGCGGCATGCTCGGCGCGGTTCCTCCAGCCGGACCCGCGCGTCCGGCTCGGCCTGCTGCTCGGCCGGAACAGGGTCGCGTCGGCGTGCGTGGACCTCAGCGACGGTCTGAGCGACGCGGTGAGGCAGGTGACGGCAGCGAGCGGCGTGGGGGCCGAGATCGACGGGGACGCGATCCCCGTGCCCGGCGCCGCGGGCCGCTGGTTCGCAGACCGGGAAGGCCTGGACCCGCTCGATGCGGCGATGTCTGGCGGCGAGGACTACGAGTTGCTGTTCACCGTGCCGGCGCGACGGCGGCGCGCGCTCGCGTCGGTGTTGCGGCTGACGGGCGGCCTGCCCTGCACGCGCATTGGCACGATCACCGCGGATCGCGGCCTGGCCGTGACGCGCGGGGGCTCGAAGGCGCCGTTGCCTGCAGGGTTCGCACACTTTCGATGATTGCCATTACACGCGCCCTCGTTCGCAAGTGGACGGACGCGCTGCTCCACATTCACGACACGCCCAGTCGGACCGCGGCCGCATTTGCTCTCGGCGTCTTCTTCGGGTTCTCGCCGTTCCTGGGCTTTCACACGGTCCTGGCTCTTGGCGTGGCGTTCGTGTTCAATCTGAACCGCGTCGCGGTCCTGATCGGTGTCTATTCCAACCTGCCGTGGATCATCGCCGCGTGGTACGCGGTGACGACCGCCGCGGGCGCGTGGATGCTCGGCGCGAAGCTGCCGCCCGAGTTCGGTGAACGGGTCGCGCAGCTGTTCAGCCTGTCGCTGTTCCACCTGGATTTCTGGCGCCAGATGGCGCACGACATGCGGCCGCTCTTCTGGTCGTACTTCGTCGGCTCCCTGATCGGCGCCACCCTTCTGAGTGGCGTCGCGTACTGGCTCACGCGGGGGTTTCTCGAGGCGCGTCACCGGCACGTGCAGGAGGCACGGCGCAGGACGTAACACTGATGAGGATCTCCCACTCGCTCTGGCGCAAGCTGGTGGTGACGCTCGTCTCCGCGTCAGGCTTCGTCCTGGTCTACCAAGCGACCATCCTCGACTCGAAGTACGCCGCGCGCCAGACCCTGCTGCGGGAGGAGAAAGCCGACCCCGGTCCCCTGGCTCGCCTCCGGTTCACCGCCAGCGCCTACTGCACCGGCGAGGTCACCGCGTCGGGCCTTTCACCCCGGACCGGCATCGCGGCGGCGGATCCCGACGTCCTTCCCACCGGCTCCGTCATCCAGATCTCGAAGGTGGGCTCCCAGTACGACGGGATCTACACGATCATGGACACGGGTCCGATCGTGCGCGGCCGCCTGCTCGACATCTACATGAGGAACTGCGACGAAGCGACGGAGTTCGGACGGCGGTCGGTGCAGGTGCTGGTCCTGCGGCTTGGCTGGAACCCGCGCGCCAGCGGCCCGAGCCTCCTCGACACGCTGCTGCCCTGGCGCAACCGCCCCAAGCCCACGCCTCCGGCCCCCGCGGCGCCGGGCCCTCAACCCTCGACCGGGCTGCCCCAGTTCCCGAAACGCCAGGACCCGCACGCACCGTCAACTCAGACGAGCTTGCGCTCGAAGGGGTCGGTCTTCCTGGTCCTTGTACTGCAGCTGGTAGAGCCGGTAGTAGATGCCGCGCTGGGCCAGCAGCTCCTGGTGGGCACCAGACTCTCGTAGTTCGCCCTTGTGGAAGACGAGAATGCGGTCCATGTCCTGAATGGTCGACAGCCGATGGGCGATGGCGATCGTCGTTCGGCCGGCCATCAGCACCTGCAGCGCGTCACGGATGAGGATCTCGGTCTCGGTGTCCACGCTCGAAGTGGCTTCGTCGAGGACGAGGACCTTGGGATCGAACGCCAGCGCCCGCGCGAACGACAGCAGCTGCTTCTGCCCGACCGACAGATTCGCGCCGCGCTCGCCCACCTCGCTCGCCAGGCCTTTCGGCAGCCGATCGATGAACGCGCTGGCATGCACCGCGTCGGCCGCGCGCCGCACCTCGTCGCCGGAAAT
>DASVIS010000223.1:0-25968 GCA_036381995.1 Vicinamibacterales bacterium
GACCGGGTGGGCCGTGGTGCGCTGAAGCTCAAGGTCGAACCGCAGGACGCCGAAGTCTATGTGGATGGCTACTACATGGGCGTCGTGGACGATTTCAACGGCACGTTCCAGCGGATGGAACTCGAGGCCGGCGCCCACCACCTGGAGATCCGGGCGCCCGGCTTCCAGACGATCACGTTCGACGTGCGCATCGAGCCGAATGAGACGGTCACGTATCGCGGTGACCTGCAGGCACTTTCGAAACGGTAGGCTCGCCGATTGAGGAACACGTCTGGCGGGCGGACAGCTCGGCGTCCGCCCGCCATTGTTGTCGTCGATGGGGGCTGGCGTGGGAGTGAGTGTTGCGTGGCTCGCCTCGATTGGTGAGGATGTCGGGCTGCTGACGAACGAGTTCCTCCCGGAATTCCTGCTCGTCACGCTCCTGCTGCTGTTATTCTGGGGCATCAGGAGACGGTTCCGACGCGATGCCCGCTCGAGCTTCTGACCTCAGACCGCTCGCCGTTGTCGCTGCCGTCTCGGGCATTTACGACATCACTCTTGGATTCGCGCTGCTCTTCGGGCGCGAGTTGCTCCAATCCCTCTTCGCGCTGCCGGCACCCGCTCCGCCAATCCATGCGGACCTGAATGCGATCTTCCTGTTGGCCGTCGGCGTCGGCTACGCCATGCCGTACCGGCGTCCCGACCTCCACCGTGGCTACTTGTGGGTGATGGGGCCGTTCCTGAAAGGGATCGGCGCCCTGGCATTCGTGATCGACCACGTCGTCCGCCAGTCGCCGCCGGCGTTCCTGCTCCTTGCGGTCACCGACGGGAGCCTGGCGATCATCACGCTGTGGGTGCTCTGGGTCACGCGAGCCCGGCGGGCATGACGCCCGCTTCGCCTGGTGCCGTCGAAGAGGCGCTGTCGCCACCGCGACGTGTCAGCGCGATGGCTCCCCACGCGGCGGGACGGACGGCCACAACAACTTGTTGACGAAGTAGACGGCCAAGCCGGCCCCCAGGGTTCCGGCTCCGGCCACCGTCACCATCGGTCGCGCCTTGATCACGAAGAACATCATCCATCCGGTCACGAGGAGAAAGACGATCGGCGTGACCGGGTAGCCCCAGGTGCGGTAGGGGCGCGGCAACCTGGGCTGGGTGACTCGCAGCACGAACACTCCCGTCACTGTCAGGAAGGCCGACAGCGACAGGATGACGCCGATGTAGTTCACAATCGAATCGAACGTCGAGGTGATGATCAACGCGACGACCAGCACGTATTGAAACAACAAGGACAGGTGGGGCACGCCGTTCGCGTTCTTCGCCGACAGGAATCGCAGGATTCGGAAGTCCTCACCCATCACCTGCGTCACGCGCGGTCCGGCCCACACCATCGAACTGATGGCCGAAACCAGGCCAATCGAGATGAGCAATCCCATGATCAGACCGCCCGTGCTGCCGAAAATGTAGCTCGCGGCGATGTACCCGACATCCACCTGCCCCTTCATCTGCTCGATCGGCGCCGAATACATGAAGACGGCGTTGAGGGGTGCATAGAGCAGGATGACGATGACGGTTCCAAACACGAGCGACAGCGGCAGGTAGCGCCCGGGGTTCTTGACGTCGCCCGCCACGTATATCGCGGCGTTCCACCCGGAATATGCGTACATGACGTAGACCAGCGACACCGCAAAGGCTGACGTGAAGATCGAGTCGAGGCCGGCCCGGTCCGGCAGGAAGTTGACAGGTTGTGGCGTCGCCAGCGCGAAACCACAGACGATCAGCATCAGGATCAGCGAGATCTTCAGCGTGGTGAACGCGATCTGAAACCGGCTGACGACTTTGACATCGAGCAGGTGCACCATCGAAATGAGCGTGACACCCGTGAGGGCGACGACGGTGACTGTCACCGGCTGCGAATCGGCCGCGACGACTCGGGTCTGCACGAGAACCCGCGACAGATACTGCCCCATCGCTATCGCGGCCGCCGCGATCGGGGCGGAGAAGCCGACAACGACCGACACCCATCCCGAGAGGAAACCGACCACCGGGTGATAGATCTTCGACAGTAGGTAGTATTCCCCGCCCGACCGGGGCATCGCTCCACTCAACTCGCCGTACGACAAGGCTCCGCACAACGCCGCGACTCCCCCGACGAGCCACAACGCGACGACAGCGAAGCCAGTGTGCAACGAGAACAGCTGAAATCCGAGGCTGGTGAACACGCCGGTGCCGATCATGTTGGCGGCCACAACCGCGATCGCGGTGTATACGCCGATCGTGCGAGAGTCCTGAGTATCAGCCGTCATGGACCAGATCTCCTCGGTTGGGGCCGTTCGTCTTGCAGAACGCGGCGAGCCACCAGCCCCGACATCTCGAGGCAGGCCATCGCTCCGGCCAAGGCCGTCCGTCGGCAGGCCACCCCGCCAGGAACCCGAAGGGTCTGATGGCCATGTCAGTGACGCGGGGGCGATGCAGTCCCGACGGCGCTGACCTTCGGGATGACTGTCGCGGTGGCAGCGACCGGATCCGGGCAACGCTCGGGGAGACGAAACGACGGAACAGCGCGCACGACGGGAATTATAGGATGAAACGGCGCGGCACCTGCCAATCGCGCGATAATCGGGGCATGCCAATCGTGCCCGCCGCGTCGCTGATGTGGCTGTCGGTCGCGGCGGTGGCCATCGGCCGACGATCGTCGAATGGCCGCAACGCAGAATCCGAGAATGCTTCGGAGGCGGTCGAGCGCGAGCGGATGGTCACCGACCAGATTCTGCCGCGCGGCATACGCGACGCGGCGGTCGTCTCGGCCATGCGCCAGGTGCCTCGACACCTCTTCGTGCCTGCCGCCGAGCGGGCCCGGGCCTACGACGACCACCCGCTCCCCATCGGCCACGGCCAGACAATCTCGCAACCGTACGTGGTCGCGCTGATGACCGAACTGGCGCGACCCGCGCCCTCCGATCGCGCGCTCGAGGTCGGCACGGGTTGCGGCTACCAGGCCGCCGTCCTCTCCCGCGTCGTCAACCACGTGTTCAGCGTCGAGATCGACGACGACCTGAGCCGGGAGGCCGCAGCGCGCCTGTCGCGACTCGGCTACACCAATGTGACGGTCGCCCGGGCGGATGGCTATGGCGGATGGGCGTCTGAAGCGCCGTTCGACATCGTGATGGCAACTGCCGCACCGACCGAGATGCCACGCGAGCTGGTCGATCAACTCGCGGTGGGCGGGCGGCTCGTCATCCCGGTGGGACCACTCTACGCGCAGGAGCTTCTGCTGATTGAGAAGGAGGCGGAGGGTCGAACACAGACGAAGAGGGTAGCGCCCGTCAGGTTCGTGCCCATGGTTCACGGGGGAGAAGGGAGGGAGACGGAGGATTGAGAATTAAGGCAGAAGCCCCAGGCATCGGGCCTCGGCACGCAGAACGGAGGGGTCAGCGGGTCAGCAGCTGGCGCGCGATCGTGTAGTCGCCCATCTTCACCCAGTTCTGGGCCTGGTACTTGGCAAATAGCGCGACCTTGACATCGACGAACTGGCTGTGTGTGAACAACTCCGCGCGGGGCTGCTCGCCGGTGTAGCCGCGGTCGCACTTCATCACGACCGAGCCTCCCGTCTGTCCGGGAGCGAGACCTTCCGGCCCGATCGCCCGCACGTAAGGCGCGGATCCCCATTCCTCGGTTTCGCCGACCCTGTTGAACTTCGCGATCATCTGCACGCTGTTCACCGGCTGATTGCCGATGTTCTTCAGCCGCACGGAGATTGTAGGGACAATCTTGTTCTTGTTGCCCTCGACGATGCCCGCGTCGAAGAACCCGGTGCTGACATCGGTCACCTGGAGGACCTTGGGAAGATCGAGCGTCCGCGACGTGCACGCGGACAGCGCCACTGTGGCAAGAACGAAGAGCCCCGACAGGAGGAACAGGTGGTTGCGAAGCATAGGCGCCATTGTACTCCTGCTCCCTTAGAAACCGATCCGGCCCGACGGGTTCCCGTCGGCGGCCCGCTACTTCTTCAAGGAGACAGGGTTCAGACGGATGTAGTTCATCATCTGGCGCTGCTCCTGCAGCGAGGGCGGCGCTCCTTCGAGCTGTCCGAAGGTCTGCTGCACGCGCACCAGGTCGGCCTTCCGCTGCGCCTGGTAGTCGCGTTCGAACAGGCTGATACGATACGCCATCTCGATTTGCTGGCGCCGATAGCTCTCATCGATCAGCGCGCGCACCCTCGTCATCAGCCGGTTCTCGTCGACGTCCGCCGACACCTTCATCGGACTCGCCGCAGCATTCGTGACCCGGGTGGCCGCCAGTTGCTGGTGGAACTCATCGCGCAGTCGTCGCTCGAGCGACGCCAGTTCGACACGCCACGGTGAATCGTCCTGCACGCTGCGCCGGGCGATTGCGGACGTCGGGACCTGAGCCGGCGCGACCGGGTATTCCGTGGTCACCGGCTGGCCGACCGCGACCGGCGTCGCCACCGGGGCGGATTTCTGCCATCCGGTCCGGACGACGAATCCATCCTTGTCGTACCGCACGTCGAGGTTGGCCAGTGCGGCCCCGCCAGCAAACAGCAGGACGGCCGCAGCCACTCTTGCCAGCGCCGGCAACGGCATCTGCCACCACCGGGCAGGACGCACCACCTTGGCGGGCGCAGGGGCGTCGGCCTCTTCCTGGCGCACGAGTCGGAAGCCACCAGCACGCTCGGGCGGCGACCACTTGGACAGCATCTCCCTCACCTTGCCGAACCCACCCACCTCACCCGCGCACGCCGGGCAGGCTGCCAAGTGGGCTTCCACGACGCCCCGCGTCGTGGCATCGCACTCGCCGTAGACATAGGCGATGAGCGTGTCCTTGTCCGTGCAACTGAAACTCATACCGTCCTCGTCCCCGATGTGATTCCACTACGCTCGAGCTCTTTCCGAAGAACGGTCAGTCCCTGGTAGAGCCGCGTTTTCACGGTGCTGAGGGGGCACCCCAGCAATTCTGCGATTTCCTGGAACGTCAGGCCGTGATACTCCTTCAAGACGATCGCCGCACGCTGTTCTTCCGGCAACACAGTCATGGCGCGGGCCACGATCCGGCTGAGATCCTTCCGGGCCACCGCATCGTCGACGCGCTCAACGCCCTCGCCCTCGCCAGCCAGTTCGATCAGGTCCAGGCCGTCAGGCGTCACCATCACGGGGGTCCTCCGCTGACGGCGGATCCAGTCGCGGCACAGGTTCATGGCGATTCGATAGAGCCACGACGAGAACTTCGCCTGTCCCTTGAAGCCGCCCAACCCCCGGAAGGCCCGGAGAAACGTCTCCTGAACGACGTCGCGCGCATCGTCTTCGTGACCGATCGTGCGGTAGGCGAGGGCATAGATCGGCCTCTCCCATCTCTTGATGAGCTGGTTGAAGCTCTCGGCATCGCCACCGACCGAGCGCGCCACAAGTTCCTCGTCGGTCAGACCGACGAGAGCGGCTACGTCCTGCAGGAGATCCTCCCCGACGCCGCACACGGATCCATGATCCGCGACACTGCGAAACAGGCGATCAGCCTGCTCCTACGTCTTAAGACGGCAGTGCCGCCCCGGCAGTCTGCCCCTCTTGGCGTCGTTCCATCATTATAGACACTCGAAACGCTCGACCCTATCGACCCGAGTGGCGTAGAATGCCCGACAGTTTATGACAGTGAGCGGCTCTTCAGTCGCAGCCGCGGCATCAGAGGTCGTCAATCATGGCGTGGCGGAGCGCCGACTGCTGCTCGAGGACGGCATGGCGTCCGTTCGGGTCAGCGGCGTCGGTGCAGCACTGGGCCGGAGCGGATAGATGATGGTGTTGGTGACGCGGCGGACCCTCATGGGTTCGCCGGTCGGCTCGACGGACCCGAGAGTCCCCGCCAGCGCTTCGAAGCTCACGCCTGACACGGCCCGATGACTGTCCCCACTGGGCCCAGCACCCGTTAGTGCCCTGTTCGCTGCATGTTCCGGGTGGCGGAACCGTCGGTCTCTGCGGCCCGGCGTCGCTGCCTGGCCGATCCGAAGAAGGCTCCGCCGTGTGCTAACATGGTCTGCTCGGTGAGCGACGTCGCCCTCGGATGTCGCACACGACTACTGGTGTCGGCCGAGCTGGCGGAGCTGAAGCCCCGCCCCACATCGCGACCTGCCGGATGATCCAGATTTCCTCCCTGACCAAGTCCTTCGGTGACCGGGTACTCTTCGACAGCGTCACCTGGCAGATCTCCGACGGCGAGCGTGTCGGCTTGTGCGGCCCCAACGGCTCGGGCAAGACGACGCTGCTGAAGATCCTGGCCGGGCTCGAGGAGAGCGACGCGGGAACCGTCGTGAAACCGTCCGACCTGACCGTCGGCTACCTGCCGCAGGACGGCCTGACGCATTCGGGCCGGACGGTCTACGAAGAGGCCGTGCTCGCCTTCGAACCGCTCATGGCGGTCAAGGCCGAGATGCACGAGCTCGAGGATCGCCTTGGCCACCCCGACGTTCCCGAGGGCGAGCACCAGCAGATGCTCGACCGCTACAGCGACCTCCAGGATCGCTTCCGGGTCCACGATGGTTACAGCATCGACCTGAAGATCGCGACGGTGCTCCACGGCCTCGGCTTCAGCCAGACGGACGTCGGACGACCGACGGAGACCTTCTCGGGCGGGTGGCAGATGCGCATCGCGCTCGCCAAGCTGCTGCTCGCGCGGCCGAACCTCCTGCTGCTCGACGAACCGACGAATCATCTCGACCTCGAGGCGCGCAACTGGCTCGAGTCGTACCTGCACGACTACCCGCACGCTGTCATCCTCGTCTCTCACGACCGCTATTTCCTCGACACCGTCGTCACCCGCATCGCCGAGGTCTACCTCCGCACGCTCAACGACTACCCGGGCACCTACAGTCACTACCTCGAGGAGAGTCAGGCGAAGCTCGAACGCGTTCGCGAGGCCAAGCGCCACCAGGACGAGGACATGGCGCGGATGAAGATGTTCATCGACCGGTTCCGCTACCAGGCGACCAAGGCCGCTCAAGTGCAGAGCCGGATCAAGATGCTCGAGAAGGTCGTCCCGATCGAAGTGCCGCCCGAGCGCAAGCGGGTCCACTTCTCGTTCCCGACCTCGGTCAAGAGCGGCCGGATGGCCCTCGAGCTGAAGCATGTGCACAAGGCTTATGGCGACAACGTCGTGTTCCGGAGCACTGGTCTTCACATCGAGCGTGGTGACCGTGTCGCGATCGTCGGACCGAATGGGACCGGGAAGTCGACGCTCATGCGCATGCTCGCCGGCGTCGAGATGCCCGACTCGGGCGAGCGCCACGAAGGCCACCAGGTCGTCATGCAGTATTTCGCGCAGGACGAAGCGGCGCGGCTCAACCCGGATCTCACGGTTTACGACACGCTCGAGGCCGGCTCACCCAATCAGATGGTCCCGGCCATCCGCAACATCCTCGGAGGCTTCCTCTTCTCGGGCGACGACGTCTACAAGAAAGTGGGCGTGCTCTCCGGAGGGGAGCGGACACGTTTGGCGGTGGCGCGGATGCTGCTCCGCCCGTCGAACACGCTGCTGCTCGACGAGCCGACGAACCACCTGGACCTCGACTCGAAGGATGTTCTGCTCGATGCGCTCGAGGACTACGGCGGGACGCTGATCTTCGTGTCGCACGACCGCTACTTCGTCGAGAAGCTCGCGAACCGAATCGTCGAAGTGGGTGGCGGCGAAGCACAGAGCTACCCGGGGCGCTACGAGGAGTTCCTGTGGAGGAAAGACCATCCGCCTTCGCCCGGCCATGAATCTGACGGCCGGGCTTCGGCGGAACGCGGCCGCCACAGCGGAGGCAAGGCGGCGGAACATGTCCGCCACGGCGGAGGCCGGACGCCGGCGGGACACGGAGGCGAGAAGGCGGGAAGAACGGCTTCGCCGACGTCGACCGGGAAGGCGGCGAGAGTGACGTTTCCCCCGCCGGGCATCGGACACGAGGCCTCGGCCGCTGCCCCTGGCGAGCGGCAGCCCGCGGCGCCCCTCGATCGCGACGCCCGCCGTCAGGCGCAAATCGAGGCGCGCCGGCGCGACCGCGCGGTGAAGGCACACCAGGCCAGGATTGCGGGCCTCGAGGACCGCATCGCGCAGTGCGAGACGGCGATCAAGGAACTCGAAGCGGCCATGGCCGGCCCGGGGTTCTACGAGGACCGCGCGGCCGCTCAGCCCGTTATCGATCGCCACCAGTCGCTGATGTGGCAGGTGGGAGACCTGATGCACCAGTGGGAAGCGCTGCAGACCTCTGCGGACCCGGCGTCCGCCGCCGGGTCCGCTCCGCCAACCCAGAGTTGAGTGGGTGCTTACACAATCGTGCGCGCCTCCTGACCGATCGCCCTGACAAATCCATATCTTTCAGAGATTTGCAACTCGAATCCTCCGCAGGATCGCCGGCATGTCGTTTGCCTCCGATCCGTGTCGCATGGACCAAAACAGCTTGGCGGCTGGCGGATCGACAGTTACACTATTGAAATCGCTGGCCTCGCCACTCGAAGAGGAGAGACTCGCCGACGTCATGACAGACGGTGCTGAACGGCGTACGCACCTGGCTTCGCCTGGTCACTTACCCAAGGGAAAGGGAGCGGCCCGGCGTCCGGCCGATCCGCCCGCCGCCGACAGGCGTGCGTTCACCTCCGTCAGCGACCGTTTCTTCCGGCAGCTCGTCCTCGGCATGCTGAACGGCGTCCTCGCGGTGACGCGCGATGGACGTGTCGCAGTGATGAACGATGTCGCCTACCGCATCCTCGAGATCTCGCCGCGCGAAGATGATCTGGGGAGCGAGTACTCGGATGTGCTCGCCAGCCAGCCGGACATCGTCCGCATCCTGTCGGCCGCATTCGACCTGGCGCACCTGCCGAATCGCGCCGAGTTGCGGCTGAAGCCGTCTGGCAAGGTCATCGGCTACACGCTGTCGCACATCCTCGACGACCAGGGGCAGCCCGAGGGCGCGGCCGTGTTCTTCAAGGACCTGACGCTCGTCGAGCAACTGGAAGAACGGGAGCGACTGCGCGACCGCCTCGCGGCGCTCGGCGAGATGGCGGCGGCGATTGCACACGAGGTGAAGAACCCGCTGGCGGGCATCGAGGTGATGGCCGGGCTCCTGCGCCGCCGGATCCCGGACGTCCCGGACGCGCAATCGCTGCTGAACGACATCATCAGCGAGGCGAAGATCGCCAACGCCATCGTCCTCGAGGTGCTGGAGTTCGTTCGGCCGATCCGGCTGCAGGTCGAGCGGACGTCGATCGCCCAGGTGTTGCACGACGCGGTGACGATGGCCGAGCGGAAGGTGAACCGTGGCGGCGTCACCGTCACGATGAACATCCAGGAGCAGTTGCCGCTGATCCAGGCGGACCATTACCAGCTGTGCCAGTTGTTTTGCAACCTGCTGATCAACGGCCTCGAGGCGCTGGATGGAAAGGGCACGATCGGGATCACGGCCGGTCAGGGTGTGGCGTACCAGGAGCCGATCGCAATGCCCGGCGGGCCCGACCCGGCCGCCACACTCGTGGTGGACGTCGTCGACGACGGGCCGGGCGTGCCGCCGGAAGTCGCGGAGCGGATCTTCAACCCGTTCTTCACCACGAAGCCGCAGGGGTCGGGCCTGGGCCTGGCGATCGTGCGGAAGATCGTGGACGCTCACGACGGCCACATCGACCTCGCTACGACGCCCGGTCAAGGCACGCGGTTCCGAGTGATTCTGCCGCTGAACTCGGGTGAAGAGTGGCTCCAGTAGCGCAATTCTCAATTCCTGCCGGAGGCAGGTTATGGGGCGAATACTGATTGCGGATGACCATGACGCGCTGCGGCGCGGGCTGGCACGGGCGCTCACTGAGGCCGGCCACGAAACGGACGAGGCGCCGAACGGCAACGCCGCGATCGCCCTCCTGCACGACGGGTATTTCGACGTCGTGCTGAGCGACCTGAAGATGGGCGGTAGCGACGGCCTCGAGGTGCTTCGCACCACGAAGGCGCTCCATCCGACCACCGCCGTAATCCTCATGACGGCGTTCGGATCGGTGACGACCGCCGTCGAGGCGATGAAGAGCGGAGCGTTCGATTTCGTCCAGAAGCCGTTCGAGATCGAGGAGATGGAGGTCAAGATCGAGAAGGCGCTGGAACTCCGCCGGATGCGCCACGAACTCGACTACCTTCGCCACACGCAGAACGACATCTACGAATTCGACCGGATCGTGGGCAACAGCGGCGCGCTCGCCACGGTGCTGGCCATTGTCCGCAAGGTGGCGAGGAGCAACACGACGGCGCTGATTCGCGGCGAGACGGGCACGGGCAAGGAACTGATCGCCGGCGCGATCCACCACAACTCGCTGCGAGCCGCGCGCAACTTCGTGCGCGTCAACTGCGCGGCGCTCCAGGAGAACCTCCTCGAGTCCGAACTGTTCGGGCACGAGAAGGGCGCGTTCACGGGTGCCGACAAGCAGCGGATCGGCCGGTTCGAGCAGGCCGACGGCGGCAGCCTGTTCCTGGACGAAGTCGGAGACATGAGCGCCAACACGCAGGCGAAGATCCTGCGCGTGCTCCAGGAGCACGAGTTCGAGCGGCTCGGCGGAACGCGGACGTTGAAGGTGGACGTGCGTCTGATCGCCGCCACCAACCGGTCCCTGGCAACGATGGTGGCCAACGGACAGTTTCGCGAGGACCTCTACTACCGGCTCAACGTGGTGTCGATTGAGGTGCCGCCTCTGCGCGAACGGAAGGACGACATCCCCGCGCTGGCCGAGTTCTTCGTCCGGCGGTTCTCGGGCGAACTGAAGCGGAAGATCGACGGCATTCGCCCTGAGGCGTTGAAATTCCTGCTCCGCTACAACTGGCCGGGCAATATCCGTGAACTCGAGAATGCGATCGAGCGGGCGGTGCTGCTCACCGAAGGCAACCTGATCGGCCTCGACGACCTGCGGCTCGGTGAAATCGTGGCGCCGGGTGCGGATGCGGGTGCGCAGTCCGTCGTGCGGATCCCGCCCGCCGGCATTCCTCTCGAGGAGATCGAGCGGCGCGCGCTGGTCGAGGCGCTGAAGATGTCGAACTGGGTGCAGAAGGATGCTGCGGAACTGCTCTCGATCAGCCCTCGCGTGATCAACTACAAGATCAAGACACTCAAGATCGAGTTCCCCAAGAGCCGCCGCGACGCAGCCATGGAGACGCCGGAGACGGTGCAGTAAGAAGTCGGCGGTGGGCGGTAGGCGGCAGGCAGTAGAGGCTAGTGATCATCCGCCTTGGCCCTCGGGTGCGTCCGCCGGTAGACCTCCATCAACTGCGCCGCGTTGACGTGCGTGTAGCGTTGTGTGGTGCTCAGCCGAACGTGCCCCAGCAGTTCCTGGATGGCACGCAGATCGGCGCCCGCTTCGAGCAGATGCGTCGCAAACGAGTGACGGATGGCGTGCGGGCTGATCCCGAAGCGCATGCTGCATGCCGCGACGTAGTGGCGTACGAGCCGGTGCACGTGGCGGGATGACAGGCGCGTCCCGCGGTAGTTCAGGAAGAGAGCCTCCCGCCTTCGCCCGTCGGGCTTCGGCGAGGCAAGCCCGCGCACGGTTCGCCCCTTGGGCGTTGGCAGGGCGGCGGCCTCCTGTTCCCTCAACGCGTCCCGATCGGGCAGCCAGGCGCGGATGGCCGACGTGGCGCTCTGGTTGAACGGCACGAGGCGTTCCTTCCGCCCCTTCCCCATCACGCGAACCATCCGGCTCCCGAGGTTCAGGTCGTCGAGATCGAGGCCCACCGTTTCGCTGAGACGAAGGCCGGACGCGTACAGCAGTTCGAGAATCGCGCGGTCGCGCCGCCCCAGGGGACCGCTCGTGTCCGGCGTCTCCAGCAAGCGAGCCATCTCGTCCACCTCGAGGTGGCGCGGAATCTTCTGTTCGCGCTTCGGCGTCGCGACGAGCAGCCCGGGGTCGGCTTCGATCAACCCTTCCCGCTTGAGATACCGGAGGAACGTACGCAGGGCGGCCAGCTTGCGCGCGGCGCTCGCCCGCGACTCGCCCTGCCGGAACAACTCCGCAAGAAAGCCCCGAATCATCGGCCGGGTGATATCCACCGGCCGCAACTCGAGTCGCGTCCGCTGATACTGCGCTGCCATGTAGGTGATGAACTGCGACAGATCTCCCTCGTACGCCCGAACCGTATGCTCGGAGGCATTGCGGTTCAACCGCAGGTAGGCGAGGAAGGAGCGGAGAAGGTCTTTCACTGTCCTACTTCACCGATCCACCGCCCCAGATCCGCGAGCGCGCGGGCAGAGATGGCCTCGTTCCGCGCCTTGCGGTCACGACGCAGGCGACGGTCCAACACGTCCAATGGTGACATGATGCCGAACGTGATGTTGCTCGGCTGATAGTCCTTCGCCTCCGCGTGGGACGCGTAGTAGGCCAGCGCGCCGATGGCCGTCGTGCGTGGCGGAGCCGACGGGGCGCGGCCATCCGCCGTTGCCGCCGCATTGATTCCCGCGAGCAACCCCGACGCCGCCGACTCCACGTACCCTTCGACCCCAGAGATCTGTCCGGCGAAGAAGAGCGTCGGCTGCGACCGGACCTGCCACGTTTCGGCCAACACCATCGGCCCGTTGATGTAGGTGTTGCGATGCACGAGGCCGAAGCGCACGAACTCCGCGCGTTCGAGGCCTGGAATCAGGCGGAACACGCGGTCCTGCTCCCCCCGCTTCAACTGCGTCTGGAATCCCACGAGGCTGAAATGGTCGGCCGCCAGGTTGTCCTGCCGCAACTGCACAACCGCGTACGCGTGGCGGCCGGTCCGGGGATCCGTCAGGCCCACGGGCTTCATCGGGCCGAAGCGCAGCGTCTCGACACCTCGGCGCGCCATCACCTCGATCGGCAGGCACCCCTCGAAGAACTTCTCTTTCTCGAAGTCGTGCGCGGTCGCGCGTTCGGCGGTCATCAGCGCCTGGTAGAAGACCTGGTACTCCTGCGCAGTGAAGGGGCAGTTGAGATAGTCGCCAGACTCCGCGGCGCGAGGCTCCTGGCTTGCGACACCCTCGGCCGGCCAGGAGGCCGGCCCCGCAGGAGGCGTGTCGCGTCCCCACCGCGACGCCCGGAACACTCGTGACCGGTCGATCGTCTCGGCCAGCACGATCGGGCTGACCGCATCGTAGAAATAGAGCTGGCTGTGGCCAACGAGCGACGAAATCCGTTCGGACAGCGCCGGCGACGTCAGCGGGCCAGTCGCCACGATCACTGGCCCGCCGGTCATGGCGGGGTCGGGCACGTCCCTCACTTCCTCACGTACGACGGTGATGGACGGATGCGCCATGACCTCGCGCGTGATCTCTGCGGCAAACCGTTCCCGATCGACGGCGAGCGCCGCGCCGGCGGGCACACGGACGTCGTCTGCCACCCGCATGACCAGCGAGCCGAGACGCCGCATCTCCTCCTTGAGGAGGCCCACGGCGTTGTCCAGCTTGTCGCTCCGGAGTGAGTTGCTGCAGACGAGCTCGGCGAGGCAGCCGGTGCGGTGCACGTCGGTCTGACGCACCGGCCTCATTTCGTGGATCACGACCTGCTGGCCGCGCGAGGCCGCCTGCCACGCGGCCTCCACCCCGGCCAGTCCGCCGCCGAGGATGTGGATCATTCCCTACGACACCCCGGCGGGCTGCCTGCGCCTGCGTCCGCCTGCAGCCGGCGCGCGCCGTGTCCCTTTCTTCTTCGGGCCCGCTGCCGCGCGCGCCAGGAGCAACTCGATTGCCTCGCGAAGGCCGATGCCTGACGGATCGGCGCCCTTCGCCAGCGACGCGTTCGTCTTCCCGTCGGACACGTACGGCCCGTAGCGCCCATCCAGAAGCGTGACGGCGGCACCGGTGTCCTCACGCACACCGAGTTCCCGAAGGACTGTCCGCGCGGCCGCCTGGCGCCGCCTCGACTGCTTCGGAGCTGCCAGCAGCGCCAACGCCCGCTCCAGGCTCAACGTGTAGACATCGTCGTCTGGGCCGAGCGAGCGGAAGTCGTCGCCGTGCTTCACGTACGGTCCGAAGCGGCCCGCGCTGGCCACGATTTCCTGGCCGTCCTCCGGGTGCTTGCCGAGCACGCGCGGAAGGCTGAGCAGCCGGAGGGCCTGGGGCAGATCGACCTCCGCCTCCGTGATGCCGCGCGGCAGCGACGCCCGCTTCGGCTTCTCGGCCTTGACGCCCTTCGGCGGCTTCGCTGGTGTCTCACCCAACTGCACGTACGGGCCAAACCGGCCGGTGGCCAGGTAGACGTGCTGCCGCGTCTCGGAGTCGATGCCGAGATCGCGCGGGCCCGCCGCCTTGGCCCGAACGAGCGACATCGCCTTCTCCACCGTGAGATCGGCCGGCGGCAGGTCGTCGGGCAGCGACGCGGTGTTTCCGGCGCCGCCATCCCCCACCTGCAGGAATGGGCCGAACCTTCCGATCCGCACCCGGATGTCCTTGCCGCTCTCGGGGTCGGTCCCGATGGCCACGACCGGGTACTCGATCTGCTGCGCGCCATCGCGAGCCATCGCCTCGAGCCCCTTGTGGTGCTTGCCGTCGCCGCGGAAGAACTCGCGGATGAAATCCAGCCAGGGACGCTCGCCGTTCGAGATCTCGTCGAGATCCTTCTCCATCTCCGCCGTGAACCCGATGTCCACGAAGTCCGCGAAGTGGTCGCGCAGGAGACGCGTCACGGCGAACGCCGTGAAGCTCGGCACGAGCGCCTTGCCCTGGCGAAAGACGTATCCCCGCCGCAGGATCGTCTCGATCGTCGGCTCGTAGGTGGACGGCCGGCCGATCCCTTCCTCTTCGAGTTTCTTGATCAACGACGCCTCGGTGAACCTGGCCGGTGGCGTCGTCTCGTGCTTCTTCGGCTCCAAGCGGACCAGCGCGGCCATGGCCCGCCCTGACCCCGCGGCCGGCTGGCCCGCCGCCACGACGCTGTCGCCCCGCTTGAACGCCGGCAGGATCGTTTCCTGCGCCTCGAGTTCACTGTCCGGGTCGTCACTCCCCTCGACGTAGGCCCGACGGTAGCCGGCGAACTCGATGGCCTTGCCGGTGGACGTCAGGACCGCGGACTCGCCAGCCGGGCCGGCTGCGGTGAACTCCACGGTCGTCTTGAGGATGCGCGCGTCTGGCATCTGCGATGCCATCGTCCGCTTCCAGATGAGATCGTAGAGCTTCAACTCGTCAGCTTCGAGTATGCCAACGAGGCTTTGAGGCGTGACCGCGAAATCGGTCGGACGAATGGCCTCGTGCGCCTCCTGCGCGTTGCGCACCTGTGTCTGATACCGCCGCGGCCCCTGATAGTACTCGTCGCCGAACATCTCGCGGATCGTGCGGCCCGATTCGCGCAGCGCCTTCTCGCTGAGCGTCGTCGAGTCCGTTCTGTGATAGGTGATGATCCCTTCGATCGTCCCGTCCGCGAGTTCGACGCCGTCCTTCAGCCGCTGAGCAATCCGCATCGTCCGGCTGGTGGAGAACCCGAGCTTGCGGCTCGCCTCCTGCGTCAGGGTGGACGTCGTGAAGGGCGCCGCCGGACGCTCGGTTCCCGGCCGCTGATCGACAGCCGTCACCTGCCATGGAAGGTGCTGCTCCAGAACCTGCGCGAGACGCTGCGCCCCATGCTCGTCCAGGTGACGAACGCCCTTGGTCGCCAGCAGGCCGGTCGTCGAATCGAAATCCCTGCCGCTGGCCACCCGCTCGTCGCCCACTCGAGCCAGCACCGCCCCGAACTCACGCCCGTCGGCCGAGAGCCGCGCCTCGATATCCCAATACGTGCTGCTCCGGAACGCGACCCTCGCTTCCTCTCGTTCGACGATGAGGCGGACGGCCACGCTCTGGACGCGCCCCGCGCTGAGGCCGGTTCTGACCTTCTTCCACAACACGGGCGAGAGGGTGTAGCCGTACAGCCGGTCCAGAATCCGGCGGCTTTCCTGGGCCTTGACCAGATTCTCATCCAGGTCGTGGGCGTTGGCGACCGCTTCTGCCACCGCCTCCCGGGTGATCTCGTGGAACGTGACCCGGCGAACCGGGACCTTCGGCTTCAGCACTTCCATGAGGTGCAGGCTGATCGACTCGCCTTCGCGGTCCGGGTCTGTCGCCAGCAGCACTTCCGAGGCATCCTTCATCGCTGATCGAAGCGCCGTCACATGTCGACGCTTGGATGCCGGGATGACGTAGTAGGGCTTGAAGTCGCCGTCGGTATCGACACCCAGGTTGCCCCAGGGCTTGTCGCGAATCTCGGCAGGCACTTCTCCGGCGCTCTCGGGCAGGTCCCGGATGTGGCCGAAGCTGGCCTCCACTCGGTAATCTCGGCCAAGGAATCGGGACAGCGTCTTCGCCTTGGCAGGCGATTCAACGATGACTAGTGATTTCGGCATCGATCCTCTAACCGTCTCTACGCAGGCGGGCTGAACGTTCGTGGTCAGCCGCCTCATGTTCGGGGGCGGACCACCCGGCCGGGCAAGGGTCCTACGTTAGCACGTTCGACCGGCGCGAACGAATCGCCCCCCGTCGAGCCGACGGATGGCACCACGCAACTCCAGTTCGAGGAGTCTCGATAACAGTCGAGCTGGGACGAGACCCGTTTCCAGCGCCAGTGAGTCGGCGTCGTAGCTCTCGCCCGGCGTCATTCTGGCTAGAATCGGGTCAGAGAGCGTCGCGTCGGCTGCCACTTCGGCGGCTGGCCGCAGAGAGCTCGTCCGTAGTTCCGCCAAGACGTCCTCAGCCGATTCGACGACGGCCGCGCCGTCCCTGATGAGGGCATGGCAACCACGGTGGCGCCCCGACAGGATGCTGCCGGGCACCGCCATCACGGCACGTCCCTGGTCGAGCGCGCTGCTCGCGGTAATGAGCGACCCGCTCCGCTCGGCCGCCTCCACCACCACAACCGCCAGCGAGAGGCCGCTGATAATACGGTTTCTGGCCGGGAAGTGAAAGGCGAGTGGCGGCGTTCCCGGGGGCAACTCGCTCAGGAGCACCCCGTGGCTCGTGATCTCCTGCGCCAGATCCACGTGCTCTGGGGGGTACACCACGTCCACCCCCGAACCCAGCACGGCTGCGGTCTCTCCTCCGGCCCGCAACGCTGCGCGGTGGGCGGCCGAATCGACACCCCGAGCCAATCCACTGACGATCAGGGCGCCGGCCGCCGCCAGGTCGCCAGCCAGGCGTGACGCGGCCTCCAGGCCGTACGGTGTCGCCGCCCGCGACCCGACGATGGCAACGGAAGGCTGAGAGAGCGCGGCAGGATTCCCCTTCAGCCAGAGAACCAGGGGCGCGTCTGGAATCGGCGTGAGGAGGGCCGGATACCGCGGGTCACCCCACACGATGACGTCGATGCCCAGCCGACGTGCCGACGACAGCGCCGTTGCCGCCCGGCGCCGGAGCGTCCGGGCAAGGTCGCCCGGCTGCCGGCCGCCGCCAAGAGTCTCGAGCATCGATTCGAGCGAACTTCGCTGGGATTCCCTCCGGAGGTTGTCGAGGATCTTCAGTTTGCGGCCGCCAGACCAGAAGGACAGGGCGACGGCGTCGTCCAGGACGAGCATCGGTGGACCTCTCGCGGGCCGCCGAAAGCGGACGGCCTGAGCAGAGAACGCAAGACGGAAAACGCAGAATGCAGAACAAGGAACGCAGAAAGGAGACCGCGAGACTGCCGGCGTCGCAGGGGGCAGAATTCGACGTTCTCCGTTCGGCGTTCTCCGTGACGGCCTGCTGTCTATGGGTGGCGGTGGTTCGACGCAGAAAAAGGCCGAGCCGGCCGCCCGGAACAGGCAGCCGGCGCCCGGCCTCTTTCTGGAATATAGGCGCCGGAGACCGCCGGTGCAAGTGGACGGATCGGGAAAGTCAGAGCTCTCCTGGATTTGCACGGTCCCCAGGCTGGAGCTTATAGTGGAAGGATACCGGGAGCATGATGCGCAAGACGATCGCGTCGACGGTTCTGGTGCTCGCACTCTTCACGCCGCTGGTGGATGCCGGGGGTCCGCGCGGCGAGGCGCAGGCCCAGGTCCAGTTCGGCATCGACGTCGCCCAGAAAGGCCTTTGGAAAGAGGCGCTCTATCGCTGGGAAAAGGCCGTCGAGCTCGATCCCAAGTACGCCGCCGCGTACAACAACCTCGCGATCGCGTACGAGCACGAGGGGATGTTCGAGAAGGCGCGCAAGGCGTACGACAAGGCTCTCGAGCTCGACCCGAAGAACGTCTCGATTCGGCAGAACTACGACTTCTTCAAGGAAATCAATGACCGCGCGAGCCGCCGTAACCCTCGCTAGCGTCGTCGCGGCGCTGGCCGTCGGCGCGTGCGCGAGCACGTTCGAGATTCCTCTCGAAACGCCGATCCAGCCGAAGATCGACACCTCGCCGTTCGAGCGGGTACTGGTCGTCGGGTTCATCGCCGGCGGCAGCGAGGATGTCGACGTGAACCTGGAGACGGTGCGGCTGCTGCGCAGCCAGCTCCGGACCAAGTCGAGCATGAAGGTGATTGAAGCGGACGTCATCTCGCTCGCCGAGCTTGCCGCCGATCGGCCGCGCGCCGATGGTGACGCCGCGCCCGCGCAGACGATCGATCCCAAGACGCTGCCCAAACAGATCAAGGACGAGAAGGATCTCGCGGCCTACGACTACGTGTTCGCGAACGCGAACTACTGGAAGAAGTTGGGCGAGGAGTTCCAGAGCCCGTTGATCGTCACCGGCACGATCCTCTTCACGCCGAACGCCAGCTCCGGGTTCGTACAGCACGACCGCGAGGTGATCGATCAGTACGGCCGGCGCACCTCCGAGCCGGTGCGCGCGTACATGGAGCGGAAGGGCTTCATTCTGCAGCCGAAGTTCGTGTTCATCGACGGCCGGACCGGGGCGATTCTCAACTCCGAAGTGTTCCGTGAGTCGGTGCTCTACAATCCGAACCAGGACACGCCCGCGCTCTCCTCCTACTTCGAGCTGATGGACCGGCTGATCCCGGGATTCCTCGGCACGCTGACCAGCCAGAAGATCCGCGGAACCCGTGTGCTGTTGAAATAGCGACGGCCGGCGGAAGGGGCGCCCAGGCGCCTTCCAAATTCTCGAGTTTGATGGTAGGCTAGCAGTTTCCCACTGCCCGGGACGACCCGGCAGGGGTATGCTTCGGCCCGGGAAGACAGCAGCGACAGGAGATACAGGCGTGTACGCGATTGTACAGTGTGGTGGCCACCAGGTGAAGATGATCCCGGGCGAAACCCTCGTTGTCGACAAGCTCGAGAGCAGCGACAAGGGGACCGAGGTCAACTTCGACCAGGTGCTGATGGTCGAGAAGGACGGCGGCGAGCTGATGGCTGGCGCGCCGTTCCTGGCTGGCGCTCGGGTCGTGGCCGTCGTCGATGGCATGGCGCGCGGCCCGAAGATCCGTGTGTTCAAGAAGAAGCGGCGCAAGGGCATGCGGCGGACCAAGGGTCATCGCAGCACCTATACGCGCGTCACGGTCAAGGAGATCGTTCTCTAGGACTCGAAGGTCCCGGCGGAACGAACGGGTGAGTTCTCATGGCACACAAGAAAGGGCAGGGCAGCTCGCGCAACGGCCGCGACAGCAATGCGCAGCGGCTGGGCGTGAAGCGCTTTGACGGCAACATCGTCACGGGCGGGTCGATCCTCGTGCGGCAGCGCGGGCGGCAGTTCCGCCCAGGCCTGAACGTCGGCCTCGCCAAGGACGATTCGCTCTTCGCGAAGGTCACCGGGCGCGTGCGCTTCGAGGATCACGGCGCTCACGGCCGCAAGATCAGCGTCCTGCCGGTCGAATAGGCGACAACCACCTGATGTTCGTTGACGAGGTGGACATCCGGGTTTCCGCCGGCGACGGCGGTCGCGGATGCGTCAGCTTCCGCCGGGAGAAGTTCGTTCCCAGGGGAGGCCCGAACGGCGGTGATGGCGGCAATGGAGGCTCGGTCTTCCTGGTCGCCAGCCCTCACCTCAACACGCTGGTCAACTTCCGGTTCCATCCCGAATTCCACGCCAGGCGCGGCGGGCACGGCCAGGGGTCCAACCGCCACGGGAGCAACGGCGACGATCTCGAGCTCGAGGTGCCGGTCGGCACCGTCGTGTACCGGATCGATCCGGAGGGCGATCGTCACGAACAGGTCGCAGACCTCATCGCGGAGGGCCAGCGCGTCCTGATGGCGCAAGGCGGACGAGGCGGACGCGGGAACGCGCAATTTGCGACTTCCACCAACCGTGCGCCGCGTCGAGCTGATCCAGGCTATCCCGGCGAAGCCTGGGCGCTCCGTCTCCAGCTCAAGCTCCTGGCTGACGTCGGGCTCGTGGGCTATCCGAACGCCGGCAAGTCCACGCTGATTTCCCGAATCTCTGCGGCCAGGCCGAAGATCGCCGACTATCCCTTCACCACCCTCACGCCGCACCTCGGTGTCGTGAGGCTCGGCGACGACCGCAGCTTCGTCGTGGCCGATGTCCCGGGCCTGATCGAGGGCGCGCATCGCGGCCAGGGCCTTGGGCACCAGTTCCTCCGCCACATCGAGCGCACCAAGGTCCTGGTCTACATGGTCGACGTCTCGTCGGCCTCCGGGCGAGACCCGGCGGACGACCTTACCGTGATCCGGCGCGAGCTGGAACTGTTCCGCCGGGATCTGCTCGACCGTCCCCAACTGGTCGTCGCCAACAAGATCGACGCGCTCGACGACGAGGAGCGGGTGACGCGGCTGCGGGCGAAGGCGGACGAATGGCGGCTTCCGGTGTACGCGATCTCGGCCGTGACCGGCCAGGGCGTGCCGGCGCTGCTCGAGGCGATGTGGCGCGGGATGACAGGGCGCAACGGCGCCGGGTCCGAGGCATGATCCCGGCGCCCGGACGCACGGGCATCTTGGGCGGGACGTTCGATCCCGTTCACGTCGGCCACATCGCGGCGGCCGATGCGGCCTGCCGCGCGCTGGCGCTCGACCGCGTGATCCTCATCCCTTCGCGCCGGCCTCCGCATCGCCCGGCGCAGCCGCGCGCATCGACGTTCCACCGGTTCGCGATGGTCTCGCTGGCGGTAGCCTCCCATTCTCAATATGTCGCGTCAGACCTCGAGCTGCAGCGGCCGGGGCCGTCGTTCTCCACCGTCACCCTGAGGCGGCTGCACAAGGCGGGCTACCAGGCGTGGCAGCTTTTCTTCATCATCGGCACCGATGCGTTTGCAGAAATTGCCGCCTGGCACGACTATCCAGCCGTGCTGGACCTGGCCCACTTCGTCGTGATCTCGAGACCGGGGGTGTCGTTGGGGGCGCTTCGGAAGACGCTGCCCGACGTCGCGCCGCGCATGCGCCTCGTGGGTGACGGTGGCCGCAAGGCGGCGGGAACCGAGTCGTGCTCGGTTTTCCTCGTCAATGCGGCTACACCAGACGTCTCGTCGACCGAGATTCGCGCGCGCGCCGCCCGAGGAGATGCCCTCACGGGGCTGGTGGCGCCTGAGGTCGAGTGCCACATCAGGAAACACCGGTTGTATGGTTCGTGACGAACCCGATCAGGAAGCGGTCTTGCATGAGCACATCTGAAACGCTACCGCGCGCTTCGAAGACGGGAGGACTGCCGGCCGCCGTCGACCAGGCGGTCCAGGCTGCGCGCGACAAGAAGGCGATCGATCTCCAGGTCCTCGACCTGCGGGCGCTGGCCGGCTTCACGGACTTCTTCGTCATCTGTTCGGGCAAGAACGCCCGCCAGGTGCAGGCGATTGCGGACGCCGTCGAGGATGCGCTGCGGAAGGACCAGGTGAAGCCGGCGCACGTCGAGGGGTTCGCCCGCGCCGAGTGGGTGTTGCTCGACTACTTCGACTTCGTCGTGCACGTGTTCAGCAGCGAGCGGCGCGAGTTCTACGCGCTCGAGCGCCTCTGGGGCAGCGCCGATCGTGTCGATCTGCCGGAAGAGGCGTCGCGCCCCCGCGCAGTATCCGCGCGCGAATGAGAGCACGGACAAGGAGTCGTGGAGGATGGCGCGGTCACTCTTCCAGCGTCCGTCCGTCCGACACGTCTCGAATGGAGTGCTGGCCATCCTCCTTGCCCCCCGCTGCCTGATCTGCGGCGCCATCCTCGACTCTCCGCTCGACGGTCCGGTGTGTCCCGACTGCTGGCGCGCGATCCTCCCGATCACCCCGCCCCTGTGCCGCACGTGCGGTGATGCCCTGCCAGCCTGGCGCGGACGCGACGTCGCCTCCGGCTGCTGCGCGCGCTGCCGCCGTCAACCTCCGGCGCTGACGTGCGTCCGAGCGGTGGGATCGTACGAGGGCGTCCTCCGACGAGTGATTCACTGTCTGAAATATGAGGGCCGGCGGGTGCTGGCCGTGCGGCTCGGCGAGATGCTGCGGGAACGCGGAGCAGACGTGCTGGAAGGTGCGGACCTCGTGGTGCCGGTGCCGCTCCACTGGCGGCGTCAGCACGCACGGGGGTTCAACCAGGCGGAGGACATCGCGCGGCGGCTGGACCTGCCCGTGGTGCGCGCTCTTCGGCGCGTGCGCGCCACGTCGCCGCAGTTCGGCCTCAGCGCCTCGCGCCGTCGCCGCAACGTGCGCGGCGCGTTCGCCCCGCCGCGCCGGGGGGTCCTGCGACGTCGCCGGCACGACGCGAGGGTTCGAGGCGCGTGCGTGGTGCTGGTGGACGACGTGAGCACGACGGGCGCGACGCTGCAGGCGTGCGCCGAAACGCTGCGAGAAGGCGGAGCGCGCGAGGTCCGGGCGCTTACAGCCGCGCGAGCGCTGTCGACACCGCGCTAGAGACGTCGGCCGCCACGGCCCCGATCGAACGCTCGCCATCGATGGCGATCCAGCCGGGACCGGCCGCCTGGCGGCGATAGCTGACGCGCACCCGCTCGAGCATCGCGACATCCTGCTCGAACCGATCGCGGTTGGACCGCTTGCGCGCGACAGCCGTGGCCGGCGCGATGTCGATCATCACCGTCAGCGTGGGCGGCGGAAGGTACTTCTGCGCCTCGAACAGCCACTCGGGGTCGAGCCCCTGCGCCTCCCCGTACGCGACGCTCGACGCGAGGTACCGGTCCGCCACGACGACCTGCCCTTCAGCCTGGGCCCGGACGATCGCGGGCTTCCACTCGTAGCGGTTCGCGATCATCAGCATCTGGATCACGTCGGGCCCGTAATCGCGCTCGCCGTGCAGCGCGCGGTGCAGCTCGGCGCCAATTGGCGTGTCATAGTCGGGGAACGACACGGTTGTCACCCGCCGCCCCAACTCGGTGAGACGGGCCGCGAGCATCCTCGCCTGCGTCTCCTTCCCGCTCTGGTCGAGACCTTCGAACGCGATCAGCACGCCGTTCTCCGTTCTGCGTCTTCCGTTCTCAATTCTCAATTCTCAATTCTTCAGATCTCCTGTGCCGTCATGTCGTCGACCGTCTGGCGGCGCCTGATGATCTCCCAGCGGCCCTCATCCACCATCACCTCGCACGGCAGCGGACGGCGATTGTACGTGGAGGACATGCTCGACCCATACGCGCCGACATCGAAGACGGCCACCAGGTCGCCGACCTCGAGGGGCGGCAGGCTCCGGTCCTTGCCGAGGATGTCACTGCTCTCGCACAGCGGCCCGACGATCTCGCAGGTTCGTGCGGCGCCCGTCCGGGGCCTGACGGGCTCGATCCGGTGGTAGGCGCCATACAGCGCGGGCCGAAGCAATTCCGTCATCCCGGCATCGAGCACGACGAACGGCTTCGCATCGAAGTACGCCTTGACGTCGGTGACGCGCGCCACCAGCACGGCCGACGGCCCGACGATCGCCCGCCCGGGCTCGAGCAGAGTGGTGAGGCCGGTCGGTCGGATGATGGGCAGCATCGCCGCCGCGTACTCCTCGACGCTCGGTGCGGCCGAACCGTCGTACGAGATGCCAAGGCCCCCGCCGAGGTCGAGGTGCTCGAGCGCGATGCCGTCCTCGCTCAGCTGACGGACGAACTCGACCAGCGCTTCCGCTGCCAGCCTCAACGGGGCGAGCTCGGTGATCTGCGATCCGATGTGCACGTGGACGCCGACCGGGTGGAGGCCAGGCATCCTGGCCATCTTTCGGTACAGGTCGCGTCCCAGCTCGATGGGCACGCCGAACTTGTTGATCCGCCGGCCGGTCGAGATGTGCGGGTGCGCCCCGGCAGCGATGTCCGGGTTCAGGCGGACCGCGACGCGGACGCGGGTGCCGCGGGCGCGTGCCAGCGCGTCGATCCGCTCCACTTCGCCAGGCGACTCGGCGTTGATGGCCTTGAGGCCGAGCGACACCGCCCGTTGCAGCTCCTCCGGCGTCTTGCCGACGCCGGTGAAGACCAGATCCTCGGGGATGAACCCGGCGCGGAGAGCCACCTCGATTTCGCCACCGGCGTTCGCATCGGCTCCGCTCCCGAGCTCGCGCAGCACCCGGAGCACGCCCAGCGTCGAATTGGCTTTCAGGGCATAATGGAGCGCATGGGGCACGCTGGCGAACGCGGCGTCGAACCGCTTCCACGCCGACCGAATCGACGCGGCGCTGTACACGTAGGTCGGCGTCCCGGCGTTCGCGGCAACGTCAGCCAGCGGTACCCCGTCGCACGACATGCCGGCGGATGGATCGACGGTGAAGGCGGAGGCGGGAGTGATCACGGACGGGATCTTACCCGACGGGTCGTGGTTTGACATCGCGAAAAACGCTTTGTTATCATCCCGCTTCCCGCCCATGTGCTCGATTTCATGACTGCCCATCTCCTTTCGCCGCAACCACCCGGTATCGACGCGCTGATCGAGAGGTGTCTCGGGGGTGATCAGGCAGCCTGGGAGCAGATCGTCAGGCAGCACTGGCGGAAGGTGTTCAATGTCGCCTACAAGTTCGTCGGGTCGCACGAGCAGGCCGAGGATCTGACGCAGGACATCTTTCTGAAGATCTTCCGGTCGCTCGACACGTTCGACCGGCGCGCCAATTTCCAGACGTGGCTGATCAGCGTCAGCCGAAACCTGTGCATCGACCACTACCGGAGCGTGCGGAAGGAGCGCCAGACGATCAACCGGGACGTGCCGGCCGAGGACCTGTCACCGGTCTCCGCCACAATCAGCCCTCTGGCGGCGCTGGAGAACCGGGACCTCGCCGTGCTGCTCCGCCAGGCGCTGCAGGGATTGCCCCAGTCGCTCCGCATCGCGGTGCTGCTTCGCGATATCCAGGAACTGTCGTATCTCGAAATTGCCGAGCGGCTGCGCCTCCCGGAAGGGACGGTGAAGTCGCGAATCAACCGCGGTCGAAAGGAATTGGCCCGGCAGATCCTGCGGCTTCGCGACGAAGCCAACGGGCGCCGGGTGAATGTGCGTCGGCCGGCCGGCGGCCGCACCGGAGTGCCCGAATGAATTTGACGATCACTCGCACCGGAGACGTCACCTTCGTCCGCGTCGGCGAGGCGCGGCTCATGTACCCCCTGCTCTCGGACTTCGCCGGGTCGGTCGCCTCGCTCGTGGCGGCGGGCGACAAGAAGGTGGTGATTGACCTCGCGGGGGTCAACTACATCGACAGCGCCAGCATCGGGTGCCTGATGGACCTCTACCGGCAGGCACAGGCCGCCGGCGGAACGCTGAAGCTCGCCGGCGTCCAGAAGCGGGTCGAGACCATGCTCACCATGACGGGCGCGCAGAACTTCCTGGAGATCCATCCCGACGAGGCCAGCGCGGCCCGCAGCTTCGAGGGTTAGCGATGCGCACCATCACCACGACGACCGGGGTTGACATCGGGCTCGACGGCGATCTGCTCGCGATCATCGAGACGTTGTTCCAGGAAGTGACCGCCAGGCGGCAGCTCGATCGCTCCTACGAGGACATGATGCGCGAGATCCGCCACCTGATCGCGCAGATGACCAACGCGGAGCTTCGCGACTACCTCGCCGAGAGCCTCTTCCACAATACCGTCCGGTTCGAGAACGAGCGCCTCGCCGCCTACATGGAGAAACTGGCAACGACCAGGAAGAAGCGCCGCTGAAAAAGCGAAACGCAGGACGAAAGCGGCCCCATCGGCCCCCTTCGTCCTGCGTTCTCGGGCTTGCGTTCCTACGTCTTCCCCAGCTACCGTCCCGTCA
>DASVIS010000224.1:0-4647 GCA_036381995.1 Vicinamibacterales bacterium
CGACCGAGTACGTCGCTCCGGACAAGAAGCCAGCGCTCGCCCGCCAGTTGCAGATCCAGTCGTATGGCACCGTCGCGATCCAGTACAAGGATCGGACCGAGCGCGTGGTGGGCAACTCCGAGCAGGACCTGACCAACGGGATCATCAAGATCGTCACCGGCAAGGAGCGCAAGGTCTACTTCACGCAGGGCCACGGCGAGAAGGACACGGCAGGCACGGAGCGCGCGGGGTACAGCGGCATCTCCACCCAGTTGACTCACGACAACTACAAGGTCGAAAAGCTGCCGCTCGCGCAGCAGAACGAGGTTTCGGCCGACGCGTCCGTGGTTGTCGTGGCCGGCCCGAGGACCGACCTCCTGCCCGGCGAGATCGACGCCTTGAAGGCGTACCTCGACAAGGGCGGCAAGGTGATGCTGTTGCTCGATCCCCCGGACAAGCCAGAGAGCCCGCCGCTGCCCAACCTCATCGCGCTGGCACACGACTGGGCGATGGACGTCGGCAACAACGTCGTCGTCGATATCAGCGGCATGGGCCGGCTGCTCGGGACGGACGAAACCGTACCGGTGGCCGTGAACTATCCGTCGCATCCGATCGTCCAGGGCCTCGACGTGCTGACCGCCTTCCCGTTGGCCCGGTCGGTCACGCCGGTGAGCGCCGGCGTCAACGGCCGCTTCGCGCAGACGTTCGTGGAGACCAGCGCGAAGAGCTGGGCCGAAACGGACATGAAGACCATGCTGGCCGGGGGGAAGATCGCATTCGACGAGGCGACGGGCGACAAGCGCGGGCCGATCCCGATTGCCGCCGCTGCCTCGGCACCGGTCGCCGCCACGCCCGGCACGGAGAAGCCGGGCGATGAGACCGCCAGGCGGGAAACGCGTGTCGTGACCTTCGGGGATTCGGATTTCGCGTCGAACATGGCGCTCGGTGTCGGCGGCAATCGCGACCTGTTCATGAATGCGGTCAACTGGCTCGCACAGCAGGAGAACCTGATCGCGATCCGTCCGAAGGAGGCCGACGATCGGCGCGTGACGATGACCGCGAACCAGCAACTCCGGGTGCTGATCCTCGCATTGTTCATCATCCCGCTCGTCGTCCTCGGGAGCGGCGTCTACGCATGGTGGCGGAGGCGGTAGATGCGCGGAGTGAAATCTCTAGTCGTTCTCGTCGTGGTGCTGGCCGGCCTCGGCGCCTATATCTACTTCGTCGAATCGAAGAAGCCGCAGGCCACGGAAGCCACTCTCGGTCCGAAGGTCTTCTCCGTGAAAGCGGAGGCGATCGACGAGATCACGGTGAAGTCGGCCAACGGCGACAGGACGAGGCTGAAGAAGACCAACGGCACATGGCAGATCACCGAGCCCGTAGCAACGCCCGCGGACGAAGCGGAGGTGTCGGGCATCGTGACGAACATCGCCACCCTCGACAGCGTGCGCACGATCGACGAGAACCCCGGGCATCTCGAGCAGTTCGGCCTGGCTGAACCACGGGTGGAGATCGGCTTCAGGACCGCAGGGAGCAAGCAGCCACAGCGCCTGTTGATTGGTGACAAGACGGCGACGCTCGGCGACCTGTACGCAAGACTCCCGAACGAGAAGAAGGTGTTCCTGATCTCGGGCTCGTTCGACTCCGCGTTCAACCGCAGCACGTTCGACCTGCGCCAGAAGACCGTGCTGGCCTTCGAGCGCGACAAGGTCGACCGGGTCACGGTGCAGTCGCCGGGGGCGACGATCGAGCTGTCGCGCGTCGGCGGCGAATGGAAGCTCGGCAAGCCGTACCAGGCGCCTGCCGACTATGGCACGGTGGAAGGGCTGATCGGCCGCGTGCAGACGGCGCAGATGAAGGCCATTACCGCGCAGGAAGGCGCGGAGTTGAAGCCCTACGGCCTCGACAGACCGGACGCGTCGATCACGTTCGGCCTTGGGAGTTCCCAGGCCACGCTGCTGCTCGGCGGCAAGGCCGACGCCAGCACCGTTTACGCCAAGGACGGCGCGCGGCCGATGGTCTTCACGGTGGACTCGACGCTCCTCGACGACGTGAAGAAACCGGCCGACCAACTGCGGCGAAAGGACGTATTCGAGTTCCGGGCGTTCAACGCGACGTCGATCCAGATTACCCGCGGCGCCGAAACGCTGGCCTTCGAGAAGACGAAGGGTCAGGGCAAGGACGCGAGCGAGAAGTGGCGCGAAGTCAGGCCGGCCGCGAAAGACGTGGACGCGTCGGCGTTCGACACGTTCCTGACGAAGTTGGCGAACCAGCGGGCCCAGTCCTTCGTCGAGCCCGGCGCAAAGACGAAGACGGGGCTCGAGTCGCCTGTACTTGTCGTCGTCGTTCGCTTCGACGATGGCAAGAAGCAAGAGGACGTGTCGTTCGGGCGTGTCGGCGCGGATGTCTATGCGGCCGTCGCAGGCCAACCGGGCGCGGCGAAGATCGACACCACCGAGTTCGAGGACGCGCTCAAGGCGTTGGACGCCATCAACAAATAGGGGCCGGAGCGGTTCTGTGCGACTGCAGGAATGAAATATAGAATTGGGATCGCAAGGGACCGCTCCGGCCCCTATGTCGCCGGCTTCGTGCTGGCCTTCCTGCTCTTCGGCGGCGCGTGCGCCCCGAAGACGCCACCCGTCACCATTCCGCCGCCGGCTCTTCCTTCGGTCGGGACGCCCGCTCGTCGTCCGGAACCAGTGCCGTCGCCGGTCGCGGTCCCACCGGTCGCCCCGGCGTCCGATCGCGTTGATGCTCTTCGCACCGAACTCCGCCAGATTTTCGATGCGCCCATGTTCGATCGCATGCAGTGGGCCGTCGTCGTCCAGTCGCTCACGAGTGGAGAGACCGTCTACAGCGAGAACGCATCGAAGCTGTTGATGCCGGCGTCGAACATGAAGATCGTCACGCTGGCGGCGGCGGCCGAGCGGCTTGGCTGGGACTTCACCTACGAAACGAGACTGCTGACGGCCGGGCCGGTTGCCCATGGCGTGCTGGCCGGCGACCTCATCGCCGTTGGCAGCGGCGACCCGACGATCGGCGGACGCGGCGGGAGCGCGACGCGGGTATTCGAGGCCTGGGCCGACCAGCTGCGCGCGGACGGTCTCACGGAGATCAAGGGCCGGATTGTCGCCGATGCGCGTGCGTTCGACCGCGAGAGCCTGGGCGCAGGCTGGGCGTGGGACTACCTCGCGTCCGGGTACGCCGCGGGCGTCTCCGCGCTTCAGTTCAACGAGAGCGTCGCCGATGTCGCCATCCACCCCGGGCCATCCGCCGGCGCGCCGGCGGTGATCGAGGTGCGCCCGATCGAAAGCGGTCTCGTTCTCGACACGCACGTCACGACGGTGGCCACGGGCGACGCAGACCTGGACTTCTCCCGGCTCCCGGGCTCGAATCGACTGGTCGTTCGAGGAACGATTCCTGCCGGGTCGAAGGAGGTCGTGCGTGCGGCCGCCGTAGACAGGCCCGCGCTGTACTTCGCGCGGATGTTGCGCGCGACGCTCATCGCGCGCGGCATCCGCGTCACTGGCGGCGCGGGAGAGTTCGAGGACGTCTACCCCGTGGCACCGGCGGCGCCGATGCGAGTCCTGTTGTCGCACCGGTCGGCCCCTCTCGCCGAGGTCGCGCGAGTGCTGATGAAGGTGAGCCAGAATCAGTACGCGGAAACGCTGCTGCGCACGCTGGGCGCGCAGTCGGGTCCAGGCACGGCGGCCGCGGGCCAGAAGGTCGTGCGCGAGGTGCTGGACGGATGGGGCGTTCCGCAGGACGCCTATGTGCTGGCGGATGGCTCAGGGCTCTCGCGCTACAACTATGTCTGTGCGGAGATGCTCGTGAGGATCCTGCGGCAGATGTACCGCGATCCGCGGCACCGGGAGCCGTTCATGGTGGCGTTGCCCATCGGCGGCCAGGACGGCACGCTCGCGCGCCGGTTCGTCGGCACGCGGGCGACGGAAAACGTCCACGCGAAGACCGGATCGATCGCCAACGTGCGCGCGCTGTCGGGCTACGTCACGACGCTCGACGGAGAGCCGGTGGCGTTCTCGATCCTCGCCAACCACTTCACCGTTCCCCAGGCGACGATCGACGCCGCCACGGATCTTGCGCTGGAACGACTGGCCAATTTCACTCGAAAGCCCGCCGTCAAGAACCCCGCCCACGAATTCGACCACTGAGGACACGAAGGGCACGGAGCCCACACACGCGAGGTCGACGGGGACGTACGTCAGTGTCGTGCAAGTTCGGCGCGCGCCGCCGCGAGGATCTGTGAGAGGTCTCCGGTGAGGCCGCCGCCCTGTGCCAGTTCGGGCCTCCCGCCGCCGCGGCCGCCAAATGCAGCGGTCAACGCCTCGAGCGCGGCCACGCAGTCCCCCTTGCCGTCTTTCGACCTCGCCAGCACCGCCACGTAGGGAGCGGTCGTCGAAAACAGCGCGGCCTGGAAGCCCGGCGCGCTGCAGATGGCCAGCGCCATCGCCTTCAGCCCGTTCCGATCGCGCCCGCCCAGCGCCTGGACCACCCGGCGAACACCGTTCACCTCTTCGGCCGTGGCGGCGAGCGCGGTCGCCTCGTAACCCGCAAGACGTTCCTGGAGGTCTCTCATCGCCTTGCGCTGGTCCTTGCTCTCGGTCTGGAGACGTTCGAGCGCCGCGGGGAGTTCTTCCGGGGCCACCG
>DASVIS010000225.1:0-12046 GCA_036381995.1 Vicinamibacterales bacterium
CCGATGTCGGCGATCTTCGTGAAGATGCCGCCCGCAATGCGCAGGGCCGCCGCGCCGAGCGATTCACCGATGGCGAAGCCGATGAAGCACTGGCCGGCGTAGTCACCCGGGACGAACAGCAGGATCGACAGCATCATGAACAGTTCGACGCTGATGAGCGCCATGCCGATGCTGATGCCGGCCTTCAGCGGAATCGCGAACGCCGGGAACGGCTTGCCCTTCAGGCTCGCGAACGCGGTGCGCGAGTTCGCGAACGTGTTGATTCGGATGCCGAACCACGCCACACCGTAGCTGCCCGCGATTCCGAGCACGCTGAACGCGAGGATGATGAGGACACGGAACGCATCGAAGTGCTGCAGTGCGCCGAAGTAGACGACGATGATGGTCCCGATGAACGACTCGAGAATGATCAGGAACTTGCCCTGCTGGAGCAGGTAGGTCTTGCAGGTCTCGTAGATCAGCTCGGAGATTTCCCGCATCGACGCGTGTACCGGCAGCGCCTTGAGTTGCCGGTAGACGACCAGGCCGAACAGCAGGCCGAGCGCGCAGACAGCCAGGCCGGCCTTCAGGAGCGTCCGGCCGTTCACACCCATGAACTCGGCCTGGCCGAGGTCGGGAAGTTTCAGCGATGCCTCGCCGCCGGCCCGCTCGCTCGCCTCGGCGGCCTGCGGAGGCTGCGTGGCGGCCATGGCCATCGGCGCGGACAGCAGGGAAATGGCGGCCATCACCACCAGGAGCGCCGCACACGAGCGCCGCTGCCCGCGCGCGCGCGCGGCGGCGCGTCTCAAAATCACAGAAAGCACGTTCATGTCACCTCTTTGTTCGGTAGAACACGGGGCAGAGTTGTCGACCCCTGGTACGGGTCGCACCCGGGTGAGCCAGGGAAGGCATGCCGAGGAGCACGATCCATCCAATCCAGCATCTGAGATTATAGGTAAGCCCACCCTAAGAAGACAAATGGTGCGCGGCGCCTGGCCGCGCGGAAATCCGCTCGCGCATCGCCATCCCGCCCGTCAGGAAGATCCGCACGCCTTCTTCGACGCTGATGTCCGGGAACAGCAGCGCGTCGAGGCGGTAGACGAAGACGTCGCCCAGGTACAGGTTGTTGGTGGGCACGTACACCGCCGCGAACGCCTGCCTCCCGGTGCCCGCCCCGGCGTCGATCTCGAATTCCTTCGTCAGAAAGCCGAGCCGGACCGCACCGCTCGCATCCGGCACCATCACCACGCGCTTCAGCCCCGATTCGTTGTCGGGCGAAAACGCCGTCAGCAGCTGCTTGACCGGGGAATAGATCGTCCGGAAGACCGGAATGCGGGCGAGGTAGCTCTCGCCGCGCACCAGCAGACGCCTGCCCAGCACGTTGCTCGCCACGACGCCGACCAGCAGTACCAGGGCCGCCGTCGTGGCGACACCGAGACCGGCGACGTGCCGGCCGAGGAAGCGGTCGTACACCGGCCCGATCTGGTCGTCGATCAGGTGGAAGATCCACAGGAGGGCGGCCACGCTGATGATCAGCGGAACGGCCACGAAGAAGCCGGTGATGAACCGCCGCCGCAGCCAGTGAATCGCGCGCGGTGTTGTCATATCCCTACCGGGTGAACCACCAGATCACGACCGTCGCGGCCAGCGCCAGGCGGTACCACGCAAACGCCGCGAGCGAGTGCCCGGTGACGTAACGGATGAAGAACCTGATGGCGAAGTACCCGACGACCGCCGACGACACCATGCCGGCGGTGAACAGCAGCCCCGCGCCCGGAGGGAGGCCGTGTTTCACGAACGGCAGACCTTCCTTGGCCGCCGCCGCGAGAATCGCCGGGACGCCGAGCAGGAAGGCGAACCGCGCCGACTCGTCGCGGCGCAGGCCGAGGGCCATGCCGGTCGCGATGGTCGATCCCGACCGCGAGACGCCGGGCACGAGGGCCGCGGCCTGCGCGCACCCGATCAGCGCGGTATCGACGAGGCCGAGCGAGGCCTGGGTGCGCCGCCTGGCGCCGTAGCGCTCCACGGCGAAGAACGCGAGGGCGACGACCGCGAGCATGACCGCGGCGACGGCGGGCGTTCGCAATCGCTCTTCGATGATCCTGCCGAACGCCAGCCCGACGACGACCGCGGGGATCGTGCCGACCACAATCAGGAGAGCCATCCACGCTGCGGGGTCGGGCTTCGGCTGGAGGAGTGTGCCCGCGCGCGGAATCGCCCGAACCATGGCGAGGATCTCCGAACGGAAATAGACCAGGACGGCGATCAGCGTGCCGACGTGGCACGCGACGTCGAATGCCATCCCGAACTGTTCCGAGTCCCAGCCGAAGAAGGCGCGGGCGAGAATGAGGTGGGCTGAACTCGAGACCGGAAGGAACTCGGTCAGCCCCTGAATGACACCGAGCAGGACCGCGTAGACCAGGGTCATCGGGCGAGACGGCCCCTACGACGCCCGGACGCCGCCACGCGAGCCCTTGCGCTGGCGCGCCGTCGCCGCTGGTTTGGCCGCCGCGGTCGCCGGCGCGGCTGCCGCGATCCGCGCGGCGCCCCGGCCGTGCCGCCAGAAGGTGATGATTGCCGCCGCGATGAACACGCTCGAGTAGGTGCCGGTAATGATGCCGACGATCATCGTGAACGCAAACCCGCGGAGTACCTCGCCGCCGAAGAAGTACAGCGCGATGACCGACAGCAGCGCCGTGCCGCCGGTGATCACCGTGCGGTTCAGCGTCTGGTTCACCGCGACGTTCACGATGTCCTTGATGTTGTCCTTCCGCATGCCGCGCACGTTCTCGCGGATGCGGTCGAAGATCACGATCGTGTCGTTGGTCGAGTACCCGGTCATCGTGAGCAGCGCGGCGATGATGTTCAGCGACATCTCGTAGCGGAAGAACATCAACATCGCCATCGTGATGAGGATGTCGTGCAGCGTCGCCACAGTGGCGCCCACGGCGAAGCTCAGCTCGAACCGGAACCAGAGGTAGAGCAGGATGCCGGACAGCGAGAGCAGGAACGCCCACGTGCCCTTGCTCGTCAACTCCTGGCCGACGACCGGTCCGACGACCTCCGTCCCGGCCACCCTGAACGCCCCGAGGTTGGCTGCTTTCAGGGCCCCCTGAATCTCGTCCGCCGTGCGCGTAAGTTCCGTGCCCGATTCCTTGCCCGTGTGCGGGACCCGCACGAGGATCTCGCGCTGCGCCTCGGTGCCGTAGGTCTGGACGACGACATTCTCGCCGCCGCCGGGGAAGCTCCTGTCCAGCGCCGAGCGTACATGATCGATACTCGGGCGCTGCTTCTCGAACTGAAGGACCACCTGCGTGCCGCCCGAGAACTCGACTCCGAGCGGGATCCCCCTGGTAAACATCATGGCCAGGCCGGCGGCGATGAGCAGCCACGAGACGACCAGCGCGTGCCAGCGGTACTTGACGAAGTTGAAGTGCGGATTATGGAATATCTGCATGGCTCGATCACCCGCCTGCTAAATGCTCAACGTGTCCGAGTGACGCTCGGCCAGGACCATCTCGAACATCGTCTTCGACACGAACGTGGCCGTGAAGAGGTTCGAGATCAGACCGAAGACCAGGGTCGTGGCGAAGCCCCGGATCGGCCCGGTGCCGAACTGGAACAGGAACGCCGCCGAGATGATCGCCGACAAGTGGGTGTCCACCAGCGTGAGGAACACGCGGCTGAAGCCCGTGTTGATCGCGGCCCGGATGCCCCGCTGGGCAGCCAACTCCTCCTTGATCCGCTCGAAGATCAACACGTTCGAGTCCACTCCGACGCCCATCGTCAGGACGAAGCCGGCGATGCCCGGCAGCGTCATCGTCGCGCCGATGTACGACATCGCCCCGAGGAGGATGATGAGGTTGAAGACGAGGGCCACGACCGAGTTCATCCCGGACAGACGGTAGTAGAACAGCATGAAGACCGCGACCAGCGCGAGGCTGGCGAGCGACGCGATGACGCCCGAGCGAATCGAGTCGGCGCCGAGCGTCGGGCCGATCGTCTGCTGCTGCAGGTAGGTCAGCGACGCAGGCAGCGCCCCGGACCGCAGCTTCAGCGCAAGGTCCTCGGCTTCCTGCATCGTGAACGACCCGGAGATCTGCCCTTCGTCCGCGATCCGGCCCTCGATGTTCGGCGCCGACACGACGCTGCGGTCGAGCACGATCGCCAGGCGGTGGTTGATGTTCTCGCTCGTCGCCTTGGCGAACTTCGTCGCCGCATCGGCCTTCAGCGAGAAATGAACCGCCGGCTGGTTGAAGCTGTCCGGCCCTTCCTTGGCGGAGCGCAGGTCGCGCCCGGTGATGATCGGCACTTTCCGCAGGAGGTAGTAGACCGTGGCCGGCCGTTCGCCGGCCGCCACACGTCCCTCGACCCCGGGCAGCACCTCGGTGTTCGGCGGCTCCTGGCCGCTGGTCGCCTGGAGCAGTGACTCCTTCGACGGTGACGGACCCTGCTCCACCAGCCTCAGCTCGAGCAGGGCGGTGGACTGGATCACGCCCTTCGCGCGCTCCACGTCGGTCACGCCGGGCAGCTGCACGAGCAGCTGATCGTCGTTCGTCCCCTGGCGTGCGATGAGCGGCTCGGCGACGCCCAACTCGTTCACGCGGCGCTCGATCGTCTGTTGCGCCTGGGTGACAGCCGCGCGCGCAAGGTCGATCGCGATGTTCGGCTTCATCACGAACGTGTGCGTGCCCTCTGCGCCCCCTTCGCGATTGAAGCTGGCCTGCACGCTGGCTGCGTTCTGACGGAACAACGCGTCCTGCGCCGGCGGCACGCCGGTCACCTGGAACTGCGTCGGGCTCAGCACTTTGATCGCGAGGCCGTTGATGCCGGCCGTTTCGGCGTCCTCGCGCACGCGCTCGGCGCTGGTCTCCGTCTCCAGCTTCAGTGCGTCGTCCGTGTTGACGCGCAGGACGAGATGGACGCCGCCCTTGAGGTCGAGGCCCAGCCGGATCTTGTCCGTCGGGATGATCGCCCACAGGCAGGCGCCGATGATGACGACAATGAGGAGGATGCGCCAGCGAAGGTTGTTCATGCTTGGGAATTGTCGGTCACGACCGGCTCCTGGCCCTGGAGACCCGATATCGCAGCCTTGGAAATCTCGACGTTTACCTTGTCAGCGATCTGCACTTTCACCGACCGGTCGGCCATCTTCACGATCGTGCCGTAGATGCCGCCGCTGGTGACGATCCGGTCGCCGACCTTGAGCGCGTCGAGGAACTGCTGGACCTTCTTCTGCCGACGCTTCATCGGCAGGAGAAGCACGAAGTAGACGATAGCCAGCGCCAGCGCGAAGGGCAGGAACTGCACCCAGGGGCTGACGTTGTCGGCCGGCGCGGCCATGGCCACGACCGGAAGCGCACGGGAAATCAATGATGTCATGAGTCAACCGGTCGGCGGGCAAAAGTCCGACGGTAATCCATCCTCAGCCGATCGAACGAGCGAAACACTATAGCCTCTCTGATTCGCCTCATGCTGTCAAGGTAAAAGTTGAGATTATGCAACGTGTTAAGGGTGGCTGCGCCGATCTCGCCGGCCATGAAGAGGTGGCGCAGGTAGGCCCTGGAAAAATGCCGGCAGGTGTAGCAGCCGCACTGGGGATCCGGGGGTGCCGGATCGTCCGCGTATCGAGCGTTCTTGATGTTCAGGCGTCCCTCGCTCGTGAACAACTGGCCGTTCCGGGCATTGCGGGTGGGCATCACGCAGTCGAAGAGGTCGATGCCCCGCGCGACGGACTCAATCAGGTCCACCGGGGTGCCGGTGCCCATCAGGTACCGGGGGCGGTCGGGAGGCAGGAGCGGCGTCGTCTCTCCGACAACCTCGTACATCATGTCGGGCGGTTCCCCTACGCTGAGACCTCCAATCGCGTATGCCTCGAACCCGAGCTCGACCGTGGCCTGGGCGCCTGCTACACGTATATCTCTATATGTCCCGCCCTGGACGATGCCGAACTGCGCCTGGCCGGGGTTGGTGACGATCACCGGACGCGGCAAACCAGGAGGCTTGCCCCACAGGATCGGTGTGTCTGCGGCGCAAGCCTCCTGGCTTGCGCCCATGATCTCCAGGAACCGGTCCCGGCCCCTCTTCTCCCATCGGAGCGTCCGTTCCATGGAGACGGCGGCCGCGTCCCTGGTGGCCGGGTATCCCAGGCATTCGTCGAGGACCATGGCGATGTCCGAGCCCAGGTTGGCCTGGATCTCGGCGGCTTTCTCAGGGGTCAGCAGGTGTTCGGAGCCGTCGAGGTGCGAGCGGAAGCGGATTCCGCCCTCGTCAATCGTGCGCCGCTCGCCGAGGGAGAACGCCTGATAGCCGCCGCTGTCGGTCAGGATCGGGCGGTCCCAGCCGATGAACCGGTGAAGCCCGCCGTGCCGGGCAATCAGGTCGTCGCCGGGGCGCAGATGGAGATGATAGGTGTTCGACAGCATGATCTCGGCGCCAACGTCGACGAGATCACGCGGCAGCACCGCCTTGACCGCCCCCTGCGTGCCGACGGGCATGAACGCCGGTGTCTGCACCGTGCCGTGCGCGGTGGTCATCTCGCCGCGTCGAGCAAGTCCGTCCGTGGCGGTCACACGAAATCCGAAACTGGCGGCCATTGCGGTATAGTATGACGAGTTCGGCGGCGTCTCGTCTGCCCGGATGGCATCCGGGTCTTGTCAGCGTTCGGGCATCCCGCCTGTCGGCACAACCCCGGGGGCGTCTACCACGTGAGAAAACTGCGTATCGGCGTGATTTACGGCGGGCGTTCGAGCGAGCACGAGGTGTCTCTGGCGTCAGCGGCGGCGGTGATTGCGAACCTCGATCGTCGGCGGTACGAACCGGTACCAATCCGCATCGAGCACGACGGGCGGTGGACGATTCCCGACCGTCCGCCGACGGCCGTCATCGCGGCCGAAGTGATTGCCAAGGCGCGCCAGGACTCCGGTCGCGGCGGCCGGTCGGGGCGCGAGGCCTACCTGGTGCCTCACCCGGGCGAGGAGACGCTTCTGACCGTGGAACGGGCGACGGGCGACACCGCCGCACGGGAAAACGCGTACGTGGCGGGGCTGGCGCTGGATGTGATCTTCCCCGTGCTGCACGGCCCCTACGGCGAAGACGGCACGGTGCAGGGCCTCCTGGAACTGGGCAGCGTGCCCTACATCGGGGCTGGCGTGCTGGCGTCGGCGGTCGCCATGGACAAGGCCATGATGAAGGTGGCCTTTGCCGGGCGCGGCCTGCCCATGGTTTCTCATCTGGTGGTGCTGCGGAACGAGTGGGACGCGTCGCCGGTGGCGTGGTCCGCGACGATCGCCGAGCGACTCGGGTTCCCGGTGTTCGTCAAGCCCGCGAACCTCGGATCGAGCGTCGGGATCTCGAAGGTGAAGGCGAGGGACGACCTCGGGTCGGCCATGACCATCGCGGCGGAGTTCGACCGCAAGATCGTCGTCGAGGCGGCCGTGCCCGCCGCGCGCGAGATCGAGTGCGCGGTGATCGGGAACGATCGGCCCGAGGCGTCGGTGCCGGGCGAGATCGTGCCGTCGCGCGAGTTCTACGACTACGAGGCGAAGTACGTCGAGGAATCGGAAGCCCTGATTCCGGCGCCGCTGGACGACGCGATGACTTCCGAGGTGCGACGGCTGGCGATCGAAGCCTTCCAGGCCGTGGACGCGGCGGGGTTCGCCCGGGTCGACTTCCTCCTGTCGCGCGAAAGCGGGCATCTCTACGTCAACGAGATCAACACGATTCCCGGATTCACCACGATCAGCATGTTCCCGAAGCTGTGGGAAGCCACGGGGCTCAGCTACTCGGCGGTCCTCGACCGCCTGGTGGATCTTGCACTCGAGCGGCATGCCGGGAAGCAGAGCCTGCGCACGAGCTACCCATAGTCCCGTGAAGACCTGTGTCAGGCCCGCGGCTCGTGGCCTCCGGCTTGCGGCCCGACGCCGAATTCGGGCCCGGGCCCTCGGCCCTCGGCTGGTATCGCATCGGTGGGACCGGACTGCGGTCCTGTCGCTTCTCCTGCTCCTCTTCTCCTGCTCCGCCTTCGCCGGGTCACTGCCCTACGCGCCGGCCCTGGCCCGCTGTTACGACGCGATCCTCGATGCGCGCTTCGACGATGCCGAGACGGAGATCGGGCGAGCCTGCGGCCCCGCGCCGGCTGAGGCGTGCGGGTTGATGTCCGCGACGGCGCTGTGGTGGCGCATCCAGATGGATCCGTTCGATCGATCGAGAGACGCGAACTTCCGATCGCGGATCGACGCGGTGATCGACTCGATCGAACGCTGGACGGGGCGCGAGCCGAAGCGGGCCGATGCGTGGTTCTTCCTGGGTGCCGCGTACGGGCTGCGTGTGGACTTCCGCGTGCTGCGGACCGAGAGCCTCGCCGCGGCGCGCGATGGGAAGCGAATCAAGGACGCGCTCGAGCGCTCGCTGGCGCTCGACCCGAACATACAGGACGCGTACTTCGGCATCGGGCTCTACCACTACTACGCGGCGATCGCGCCGGCCGCGCTCAGGATCGTGCGGTGGATCCTGTTCCTTCCCGGGGGCGATCGCGTGGAGGGACTCCGCGAGATGGTGCAGGCGCGAGACCACGGAGAGCTGCTGCGCGGCGAGGCCGACTTCCAGTTGCAGGCGATCTACCTGTGGTACGAACAGAACGTGGACGAGGCACTGAAGCTGCTCGACGGCCTGCGCGCGACGTACCCGCACAACCCGCTGTTCCTCCAGTCCATCGCCGACGTCCACCACGTCTATCGCCACGACGACGCGTCGAGCCTCGACGCCTGGCGCGTTCTGTTCACCCTCGCCCGCGCGCGTCGGGTCTCGCTGCCCGAGATGAGCGAGGTCCGCGCGCGCCTCGGCATGGCAGCCGAGCTCGACGCCCTCTACGAGACCGACGCCGCGATCGAGCAACTGCGGGTCGTCGCCGACGCGAATCCGTCCGCCCCGTACGGCAGCGCGGCGCTCGCCCAGTACCGACTCGGTGCGGCGTACGATCGCATGGGGTATCGCGATCGGGCGGTCGCCGCGTATCAGGCCGCACTCGCCTCGGCGCCGCCTGACGACCCGGACAATGTGCGCACGCTCGCGCGCGAGAGGATCCGGCGCCGGCCGGACGCGAGGGCCGCGGAGGCGTACCGGCTCTCGATCGAAGGCTTCCGGTACCTGCAGCGCAACGCCATGGCGCAAGCGGCAGACAGCCTGAATCGGTCGGCGGCGATCAACCCGGCGGACCCGGTCACGGCGTTCCGCCAGGCGTCGCTGCTCCTGAAGGGCAAGCGCGACCAGGACGCACTCGCCGGGTTCGAGCGCATCGTGGCGATGCGCCCCGTGCCTCCGCCCTCCGTACTCGCCTCGTCCTGCGTCGAGGCGGGACGCCTGCTCGAGGCGTCGGGCCATCGCGAGCGCGCCATCGAGATGTACCGACGCGCGTCGCGCGTCCGCGGCGCCGACGCGCGCACGCGCCAGGCCGCGACGAAGGCGCTCGATCGCCTGCACGTCCCGCAATCGTCCCGCTGACGTCATGCCCTCCGAACACGTACAGCCACGAGGGTCGCAGAGCGCACCGGGGCCGACACCGTCACGCACCAGGCTCGGACCCGCCACCCTTCATGCGTGACACTCGCGCTGTGGATCTTCGCGGGCTCTGTGATCGATCTGCTACGTGGACGCGATGGTGGGGCGCACGCGATCACGTCGCGACGATCGCGCGATCGATCCGCGCGTCGTGACGAAAATCCGTCGCGCGGGCGCACTTTGTGCTTGACATCATTTTTTTCTCAACCATAATCTACATGCAGTATGAGCGAGGCGGGCTTAGCCCACGCCTTGTGATCCCTCGGCGACGTCTTGATAACTGAACGGCAGGTCGCTGGGAGGACAAACGGCGAAGAGCACCGCTCGCCGACGCCTCCCGATTCCACAGATGCCTCGCGCCCGGCAGCGCGAGCCACGAAGCGGAGCGCGAACCTGGAGGCCGCATCCGACCGAACACGCGGCTGAACGGATCGCGAACTCACGCGCACATCACTGATGAAGGGGGGGATAAGGACATGGCAAAGAAGGTTGCAAAGAAGCCCGCCAAGAAGGCCGGCAAGAAGCGGTAGGTTCGACTACCGCAAGAAGAGGGGGCGAGCGTCGCCCCCTTTTTTATTGTACCTGCCTGCAGCCTTCCTACTGTCCCTCCATCGTCTTCCCATCCCACACACGCACGCGCACGATCGTGTCGCCCGGCTGGATTCGGTCCAGCACGTCGAGTCCGCGCACGATCTGCCCGAACACCGTGTAGCGTCCGTCGAGGTGCGGCTGCGGAGAGTGCGTCAGGAAGAACTGGCTGCCGCCCGTGTCCGCCCACTCCAGGGCCATCCCCATCGTTCCGCGCGCGTACGGCCGCTCGTTGATTTCGTCGCGGATGGTGTAGCCAGGGCCGCCTTCGCCGTCGCCTCGCCGGTCGCCATCCTGCACGACGAAGTTCGGCACGACCCTGTGCCACCTCGTGTCCTTGAAGAACCCCTTCCGCGCGAGCGTCATGAAGTTCAGGCAGGTGAGCGGCGCGTCGATCACCGCCATCTCGATCTCGATCGTCCCGCGCTCCGTGTCGATGTAGACGCGCGGCGAGACGCTGGGCGACACGAGTTCGGACGACTCGTAGAACGAGGCCGGCCGGTTCACGGGCGCAGGCCGGATTGCCGCGGCGGGATCGGTATTCGGCTCGATCGGCTTCAGCAGGGCGGCCGCGTGGACACGAACCGCCCAGTCCTTGTCCCCCAGCGCCTCGCGGAGCGCTGGCCTCGCGACGTCCGCGCCGTACTTCAGCAGCGCGTCGAGCGCGGCCGTGCGCGCGCCGTAGGCCTCGTCACGGGCGGCCGCGTGGAACGCGTCGAGGAGCGCGCGGTCGCCACCAGCCGGTTTCAGTTCGCCCAGGCCGGATGCCGCCGCGCTCCGGAGGACGACGTCATCGTGCTTCAGCCATTCGAGCAGCACCTGTTCGATCTTCGGCGCCTTGATCTTCACGAGCGCGGCGAGCACCGAGGGAATCACGCGCACGTCCGAATCCAGCAGCATCGCCGACAGGCGGGGCAGCGCGGTGTCGCGATCCAGCGCGCCCAGCAACGAGGCGACGGCCGCGCGCACGCTCCAGTCCGGATCGGTGTCGAGGCCCGACAGCACGAGCAGGAAATCCGGAGGATCGAGATCGCGCAGACTCCGGAACGCCGCCGCGCGGACGGCCGGGGTCGGATGCGACACGAGATCGAGCAGCGGGCTGAGCGCGCCAGGCGTGCGCGTCGGGCCGAGCGCGTTGATGACTTCGATCCGGAGCAGCGGGTCCAGGTCCTTCGTCCGCAGCAACTCGAGCAGCGTCGGGCCGGCCTTGCGGTCGCCGATGAGCGCGAGCGCCTTGACCGCCGAGATGGCCGCCTTCGTGTCTCGCGCCCAGTCCCTCGCAAGCGCCGAAAGCGTGTCGACAGCGGCCGCGTCCTTCAGCGCGCCGAGCCCCCGCGCGGCGAACGCGCGGCCGTAACTTCCCGGCCCTCGTGCGATCGCGATCAGTGGGCCGATCGCGCGGCGGTCCTCGGTCCGCTGGAACGCCGCGGCGACCGGCCACCATGTCACCTGAGGAAGGCCAGACGGCCCGAGGACGGCCGCCGCGAGCGCGTCGTACGCTTTCAAGCGCCCCAGCGCGAGCACGCCCAGGCGAAACGCCTCCACGGCCGGCGGGTACGTCTCCAGGATGTCGTCTGGCGCCATGGCCGACACCGCCCCGGCCTTGACCAGCGCGGACACCATGTCGCCGATCGCCGGACCACTGGCGGTATCGCCGATCGCGCCCAGCGCCTCGGCGGCGCGCCCCTGCACCAGGGGGAAACTGTCGTGAAGAGCCGCATGCAGGGGATTGACCGCCGAGTTGTCACGGAGGAGGCCCAGCCCGAACGCAGCCATCTGGCGCACCTCGGGCTCGGCGTCGGTGGCCAGCGTTGTCATCAGCGGCTGGACGCCGGCCGACAGTCCGACGTGCCCCACCGCCAGGGCGGCCCGGCGACGGATCCGCGCGTCGGCGTCCGTGAGCAACTCTGTCAGGTCGGCC
>DASVIS010000226.1:0-14243 GCA_036381995.1 Vicinamibacterales bacterium
CTCCCGCTCGACGTCCAGGGCACGGCGTTCCAGCGTCGTGTCTGGAAGACTCTTCAGCGAATCCCCCTGGGCAAGACCCGGTCCTACGGCGAGATCGCTCGGGCGATCGGCCAGCCCGGCGCCGCGCGCGCGGTCGCCCGCGCCTGCGCATCGAATCACGCGGCGCTGGTCATCCCGTGTCATCGAGTCGTGCAGGGCACCGGGGCGCCCGGCGGATACCACTGGGGGCCGAAGAGGAAGGAGCGCCTGCTGGCCATCGAGCAGGCGCTGTCGGCCGGGGCGCCGGCCGCAGTTCGGGCGGCGGCGGGCGTAGAGTATTCTGAAACACATGCTCACGGTGATGGTGGTGCGGAGAGCCTCCTGAGCCGAAGACGTGGCGAGGGGCTCGGCTATACTCCTTGATTATGAAAGTCCATCGCGCGCTCCCACTGGCGGTCGCGCTGTCACTGCTGGCCATTGGCGCCCCCATGAAGGCGCAACCCGCCGGGCTTGCCGGCCGTGCCGGCGAGGTGGGCCTGGGCCTGGTGCTCCGCGAACTGGCGACTGTCGGGATCTTCCTTCAGACCACCGGCCATCCCGATGATGAGAACAGCGCCCTGCTGGCGATGCTGACGCGCGGCCAGGGCATTCGGACGACGCTGCTCACCGCCACACGCGGGACCGGGGGGCAGAACGAGATCGGGCCCGAGCTGTTCGAGGCGTTGAGCGTGCTGAGGACCGAGGAGCTTGCATCGGTCCACCGCTACGACGGCACCGAACAGTACTTCGCCCGCGCCATCGACTTCGGCTACTCGTTCAGCGTGGACGAAACGTATCGCAAGTGGGGCCGGCAGGAGATCCTCTCCGACTACGTCCGGATGGTCCGGACGATTCGCCCGGACGTGATTGTCACCATGAGGCCCGAGGGCGAACTGGGCGGCGCGCACCACCAGGCACAGGCGCGCATCACAGGCGAGGCATTCAGGCTTGCCGCCGACGCGTCGGCCTTTCCCGAACAACTGAAGGAAGGGCTGCGCCCCTGGCAGGCGCGCAAGCTCTACTACCAGGTGGGATACGGCGCGCCGTACGACGCGCCGGCGCCAGCCGGCGGCCCGCCGCTGGTGTCCGTTCCCACCGACATCTACGACCCGCTGCTGGGCCAGACCTATTCGGAGATCGGCCTGGAGGCTCGCAGCAACCACAAGTGTCAGGGAATGGCGCAACTCCTGTTCCTGCCCGGTCCGCCGAGCGCGGCGACCTACCGCCTGGGCGACACCACGTTGGCCGGGGGAGTGAGCCGCAGCGAAGCGGCGCTGTTCGACGGGGTCGACACCAGCCTGAACGGTCTCGCCCAGTACGCCAGGGACATGGCCCCGGAGGCGCTGAAGTCCGGTCTTGCGGCCCTCACCGCGCAGGTGGAGCGCGCGCAACAGGCGTTCACGTCGCGAGGGCCCGACGCGGCGAAAGAGCCGATCGTCGCCGGCCTGCGCGCAGTCCGCGCCCTTCGCGCGCAACTCGGTTCGCTGGGCCTCGATGACACCGCGAGGTACGAGATCGACTACCGCCTGAAGGCGAAGGAAGAGCAGTTCCAGCGCGCGGCCGTGCTGGCGCAGGCCGTGCGCATCGACGTGCTGGCGGATGATGGCGTCGTGTTCGCCGGCCAGCCCGTGCGCGTTCAGGCGATTGTCGCCAATCGCGGCTCGGCCGACCTCGGCGTCAAGAAGATCTCGTTGTCCGGATTCGACGGCGATGCGGCCTGCCCGGCTGCCGGCGTCAAGGCGGGCGCCGTGCTCCCGCGATGCGACGCCGTCGTGAAGATCCCGATGACCGCGCGCCTGACCACTCCGTACTGGCGGCCGCTGCCCGATGCCGCGCGTTACGAATTCGAGAAGGACGCGCCGTTCGGCCTGCCGTTCAGGCCGACGCCGTTCAGGGCGAAGATCGAACTGACGATCGGCGGCGCCGACGTGGTCATCGACCAGCCGGTCGAGTATCGATACGGGGGAAACATCTTCAGCGGCGAGAAGCGGATGGAATTGCTGGTCGTCCCCCGTTTCTCCGTGAGCCTGACGCCGGAGATCGCCATCGTCCCGTCCGCTTCCGTGGCCCCCGCGCCAACGGGGGCCTCCATGCGCGCCAGGCCGACCGCATCCGTCGTGGAACATGAACTACGGGCCATTGTCGTCAACGGGAACAAGGGGCCCGCCAGGGGCGAGGTGTCGCTGGCGGTGCCCGCCGGCTGGACGGTCACGCCCTCGGTCGCGCCGCTGGACTTCGCGCGCGAGGATGCGGCCGAGACCGTACGTTTCAGCGTGACGCCTGCGGCGAACGCGAAGCCCGGGCAGTACGACGTGAAGGCCATCGTGCGCGCGGACAACGAGACGTTCGACCAGGGATACGAGGTCATCGAGTACCCGCACATACACCGCCGCCACCGGGTCGTCCCGGCCCATTCCACCATCAAGCTGATCGACGTGAAGGTGGCGCCGAAGCTGAGGGTCGGATACGTGATGGGCGCGGGTGACCAGGTGCCGCCCGCGATCGCGCAACTCGGTGCCCGAGTGGATCTGCTCGACGCCGATGCGCTCGCCTGGGGCAATCTCGCCCAGTACGACGCAATCGTGACCGGGGTACGGGCCTACGACCGCCGCGCTGACCTGAAGGCCAACAACCGTCGGCTCCTCGACTACGCCGAGAAGGGCGGGACGCTCATCGTTCAGTACAACAGGACGGAGTTCAACGAGGCGCAGTACGGGCCGTACCCCGCCAAGGTCGGCTCGGGCCGCGTCACCGACGAGACCGCGCCGGTGGAGGTGCTCGCCCCGGCGAATCCGATCTTCACCTTCCCGAACAAGCTCGGCGCCGCCACGTGGAAGGACTGGGTCCAGGAACGGGGCCTGTCCTTCCTCGGCGAGAAGGACGCGAGGTACGTCGACCTCGTGCAGCTCCAGGATCCCTTCCCCGCGAACAGCGGCATGAAGAAGGGCGCGCTCGTCGAGGCCAAGGTGGGCAAGGGTCGATGGATCTACGTCGGCCTCGGGCTCTGGCGCGAGTTGCCCGCAGGGACGGAAGGCGCGTACCAACTGCTGGCGAATTTGATCAGTGCCGGCAAGGCTCCGCAAAGGTAGTGGCCGCCAGTCCTGACGTTCTCGTGGTCGGCGCCGGGCCCGCCGGAGCGACCGCCGCCCGGGCGCTGTCTCTCGGCGGCGCTCGCGTGCGCTTGCTCGAGCGCTTCCGCTTCCCGCGCAATAAACCGTGCGGCGGCGGCATCAGCACGCGAGCGCTGGGCCGGTTCCCATATCTCGGAGCCGCGCTCGACCGTATCACCACGCACTACATCTCCCGGCTCTACCTGGAAGGCCCGTCCGGCCGAGGCGTGATCCTCACCTCGCCGCAGCCGGCCGTCGTCATGATCCGCCGGCTCGAGTTCGACGATCTGCTGGCGCGTCTTGCCGTCGAAGCGGGCGCGGAGTTGATCGAAGGGGCCTGGGTGTCTCAGGTCAGCGCCGACGGCAACGGCGCGAGGGTGGTGACGCGTGACGGCCGCGAGTTCAGCGCCGACAACCTGGTCGCCGCCGACGGCGTCAACGGCATCGTGACGCGACGGCTGGGATTGCATGCCGGGTGGGACGGGGCGAGCGTCGCTCTCGACACGATGGAGGAGACGCCGAACGAACGCCTGCGCGCGCTCGAGCCAGGGACGCTGTGGGTGTCCTACGGTCAGGGCGGCACCGAGGGGTACGGCTACATCTTTCCAAAACGCGACCACATCAACGTGGGCACCGGCTGCCTGCTCGCGTGCTTTCGGGAACAGATCGATCTCGCGCCCTACGACATGCAGCAGCGCTTCGTCTCGGAGTTGCGGCGCCGCGGCGTCGTCGAGGGCACGTCGAGCCGCGACGACTTCACCGCGTATCACATTCCTGTCGGCGGACCGATCCGGCACACCGCGCGAGGCCGCGTCCTCGTCGCCGGAGATGCCGGAGGCTTTGTCAACGCGTACACGGCGGAGGGCATCTACTACGCGATGGTGTCGGGCGACCTGGCGGCCCGCGCGATTCTCGAGGACCATGCCCTCGACGGTCCCAGGAGCGGCACCACCGCGTCGGATAGATACGTCGGCGCCTGGCGCCGCGAAATCGGCTCGGAGCTTCGCGACTCGCGGCTGATCCAGAAGTACCTCTTTCGTGACGCCGCCCGAATCGACGGCGTGGTCGTTGCCGCCAGCGCGCATCGCGAAGTGGCCGACATGATCATCGCCTATGCGATGGGGACGATCTCGTATCGGGAGGCCCGCCGCCGACTCCTGCGCCGGTTTCCACGGGTGGCCCTCCGCCTCGCGCGCGTGGCCCTGTCCGCCTGACGCCGCCCGGAACTTCCATGCTGCAGGCCCGTATCAGAAGAGATAGACTGGAAATCACATCCCACTGTCCCCATGTCCCCATCGATCCGTTTCCGAGAAGGAGGCCGATTCATGTTCCGCAAGGTCCTGGCAGGGCTTGCCCTCGCCGCCCTCGTCACTGTTCCCGCGTCGGCTCAGACACTCGACGAGATTCTCGCGAGGAATCTGAAAGCTAAAGGCGGTCTCGACAAGCTCAAGGCCGTGCAGACCATCCGGATGACCGGCACGATGACGGTCGGCCCGGGCATGGAAGCGCCCTTCGTGATGGAGCAGAAGCGGCCGAACTCGATGCGCATGGAGTTCACGCTCCAGGGCATGACCGGTGTTCAGGTCTTCGACGGCAAGACCGGCTGGCAGCTCATGCCGTTCTCGGGGCGCAAGGAGGCCGAGCCGTTGCCCGAAGACGCGTTGAAGCAGCTCGAGGAGCAGGCCGACTTCGACGGTCCGCTCGTGGACTACAAGGCCAAGGGCCACACCCTCGAGCTCGTCGGCAAAGAGAAGCTGGAGGGCAGCGACGTCTACAAGCTGAAGCTGACGCTCAAGAACGGCGACATTCGGTACATCTATCTCGATGCCGACCAGTTCCTCGAGGTCCGAACCGAGGGGACGACGAAGATCCGGGGCACCGACGTCGAGGGCGAGAGCACCATCGGCGACTACAAGGAAGTGGGCGGCCTCATGATTCCGCACGCGGTGGAGTCCGGCCAGAAAGGCAGCCCGCAGAAGATGAAGATGACCATTCAGAAGGTCGAGCTGAACGTCCCGATCGACGATGCGCGGTTCAAGATGGCGGCAGTCAAGTAGGGGCCAGCCCATGAAGCGAATGCCGATCGCAATCGTGCTGGCGGTGGCCTTCACCGCGTGGATGCCGGTGTCGGCCGTCGCCCAGGGCGTGAAATTCGAGTCGGAGATGTTCGGCGGCCTCGAGGCGCGGCCAATCGGGCCAGCCACGATGAGCGGGCGCATTTCGGCCGTCGACGCGGTCCCCGGCGACCGCCTCACCATCTACGCCGGCACGGCCGGCGGCGGTCTGTGGAAGTCGGTGGATGGCGGCATACAGTTCAAGCCGATTTTCGACAAGTACAACCAGTCGATCGGCGCCGTCACGGTGGATCCGTCGAAGCCGGCCACGATCTGGGTGGGTACCGGCGAAACCTGGGTGCGCAACAGCGTGTCGCTCGGAGACGGCATCTACCGTTCGGGTGACGGCGGCGAGAACTGGTCGAAGCTCGGGCTCGACGCCACCGAGCGCATCGCCCGCATTGTCGTCGATCCGCGCGAGAGCAATACCGTGTTCGCGTGCGCGACCGGCCACCTGTTCGATGACCATCCGGACCGCGGCGTGTATCGGACGAAGGACGGCGGGAAGACATGGGACAAGGTGCTCTATGTCGCGCCCGACGTCGGGTGTGCCGACCTGGCGATCGATCCCCAGACGCCCAACGTGCTCTATGCGGGCATGTGGCAGTTCCGACGCACGCCGTCGTTCTTCACGTCGGGCGGCCCGAAGGGGGGCCTGTTCCGATCGACCGACGGCGGGTCCACCTGGCAGCAGGTCCGCAAGGGCCTGCCGTCCGGCGACATCGGCCGGATTGCCCTCGCCGTCGCGCCCTCGAAGCCGGGCGTCATCTACGCCACTGTCGAGGCCGCGAAGACGGCGCTCTATCGATCGGAGGACCGCGGCGAGTCGTGGATGGAAGTGAACTCGTCCAGCCTGGTGAACTCCCGCCCCTTCTACTTCTCGCGGATGATCGTGGACCCGGTGAATCCGGACCGCGTCTACAAGATGGGGCAGATTGCCGCGGTCAGCAACGACCGCGGCGGGACGTTCAGCGGCCTGGGCAACCTGAACATCTACGGGAGCAGCTATCACAGCGACGTGCACGACATCTGGGTCAATCCGAAGAACACCGAGCAGATCGTGGTCGGCACCGACGGCGGCATCTACGTCTCGCTCGATCGCGGCGCGACCTGGCGCTTCGTGGGCAGCCTGCCGGTGGGCCAGTTCTACCACGTCAGCTACGACATGGAGTGGCCGTTCAACGTCTACGGCGGCCTGCAGGACAACAGTTCCTGGTTCGGGCCGTCGAAACGATCCGGCGGGATCCCGAATCGGCTGTGGCAATCGCTGTCGGGTGGCGACGGGTTCTGGACGTTCGCCGACCCGAACGATCCCGACGTGATCTACGACGAGATCCAGGGCGGCAACCTGTTCCGCATCCGCCGGTCCACGCTGGAGAGCAAGGACATCAAGCCGTCTCCGCAGAAGGGCGAGCCGAAGTACCGCTTCAACTGGAACACGCCGATTCACTTGAGCCCGGCGCGGCACGGGACCATCTACTACGGCGCGCAGTTCCTCTTCCGATCGCGCGACCAGGGCGAGTCGTGGGAACGGATTTCGCCCGACCTGACCACGAACGACCCCGCCAAGCAGCGGCAGACCGACTCGGGCGGTCTGACCCCGGACAACTCCACCGCGGAGAACCATTGCACGATCTTCGCGATCGGCGAATCGCCGAAGAACGCGAACATCATCTGGGTGGGAACCGACGATGGAAACCTGCAGGTGACCGAGGACGGCGGGAAGACGTGGGACAACGTGGCGGGGAATCTCCCGGGCGTGCCGAGGTCGACGTGGGTGTCCTCGGTGGAGCCGAGCCGGTTCGCCGAAGGCACGGCGTACGTCACGCTGGACGGTCACATGACCGGCGACACGAAGGCGTACCTGTTCCGCACGGCCGATTTCGGCAAGACCTGGCAGGCGCTCGCGACAGCGGACGTGAAGGGCTACGCGCACGTCGTGAAGGAAGACCCGGTCAATCGGGACCTCATCTTCCTCGGCACCGAGTTCGGCCTGTTCATCTCCATCGACGGCGGCACACAGTGGGCGCAGTACACGGCCGGGCTCCCGAACGTGGCCGTATGGGATATCGCCATCCATCCGCGCGATCATGACGTCGTCCTCGCCACGCACGGGCGGGCGCTGTACGTGATCGACGACATCTCTCCGCTGCGCAAGCTCACGCCAGCCGTGCTCGACGCCGAGGCCGCATTCCTCGATGCGCGACCGCAGTGGATGGTGAACGGCACGTCGGACTTCGGGTTCAACGGCGACGGCGAGTTCGTCGGCCGCAGCCCCGCCGAGGCGGCGGTCATCACCTACTACCTGAAGAAGCGACACCTGTTCGGCGACCTGAAGGTCGAGATCTACGACGCGGCCGGCAAGATGCTGGCGTCGATCAACGGAGGCAAGCGGAAGGGAATCAACCGCGTCGAGTGGCCGATGCGATCCGACCCGCCGCGCTTCGCGCCGGGCTCGGGGATTATCCCGAACCTCTACGCCCTGATGGGACCGCGCGCGCTCGAAGGCACCTACACCGTGAAGCTCGTCAAGGGAAAGGACACCTACACCACCCAGATCCGGCTGGTGCCGGACCCACGGTCGAAGGCGACCGCGGCGGATCGGCGTGCGCAACGCGAGGTGGTGGACCAGTTGTTCGCAATCGTGGAGCGATCGACGGATCTCATCCAGGGAATCGCCGGGATGCGCGACCAGGCCACTGCGCGCGCCGGTCGGCTTCCGGCGGCGGACCCACTGCGCAAGCGCCTCGAGGTGTTCGCCGCAGCGATGGAGAAACAGCGCACCGCGCTCGTCGCGACGAGCAAGGGAGAGGGCATCTCCGGCGACGAGCGGCTCCGCGAGGAACTCGGGACCTTGTATGGCAACGTGAACGGCTTCGACGGCCGCCCGACGAAATCGCAGGTCGACCGGATGGGCGTGCTGGCGGCAGAGCTGGACGCGGCAACCGCGACGTTCAAGGCAGCAACGGCCAGGGAACTGGCGCTGCTGAACCCTGCGCTGTCGAAGAGGAAGATCGACCCAATCGTCGCACCCGCAAAGTAACAAGATGGAAGTCGCATGGATTCCTTCCTCCGAGGAGTGTCACCGGCAATGACCGATACAACCACGACTGCCAACAACTCCCTCGCGCCCGAGGATGAAACCCGGCTCTGGCCCGCGTGCCGGCTGGCGCGCCTCATCGGCAAGTCGTCGGATCGATGGACGGTGGACGATCTGGTGGAAGTCGTCGGGAGGCTCGGGATTCGCCTGGTCAGCCTGATGCATGTCGGCGGCGACGGCTGGCTGAAGACGCTGGACTTCGTGCCGCGCGACCTGCCGCACCTTCGTGAAGTGCTGTCGTTCGGCGAGCGCGCGGACGGATCGAGCCTGTTCGGGTCGCTGGGCGTCCAGGTCACCGCGTCGGATGTCGTGCTCCGGCCGCGCCTCTCGACGGCCTTCGTCGATCCGTTTGCGTCCTTCCCGACACTGGTCGTCTTCTGCGGGCACTTGGGACGCGACGGCGCGCCCCTTCCCGAGTCGCCCGATACCATTGTCCGCAAGGCCTACGACCGGCTGCAGGCCGAACTCGGCGTCGAACTGCAGGCGCTCGGCGAGGTGGAGTACTTCCTGGGCAAGCGGCCGGACGAGACCGACATCTACGGTGCGACCGAGCGGGGCTATCACGCCAGTTCGCCGTTCGTGTTCGGCGAGCCGCTGCGCCGCCGCGCGATGGTGATGCTGGCCGAGATCGGCATCCCGGTGAAGTACGGGCACAGCGAGGTGGGCTATATCCAGCCGGACGAGGCGGATGCGCGCATCTGGGAACAGCACGAGATCGAGCTGTCGCTCCAGCCGCTGCCGCTTGCGGCCGACTCGGTGCTCATCACGCAATGGCTGCTCCGCAACCTCGCGCACAAGGCCGGCTGGCGCTGCAGCTTCGACCCGATCCTCCGCAAGGGCCATGCGGGCAGCGGCCTGCACTTCCACCTCTCGCCCGTGATCGATGGCGTGCACCAGAAACACAGCACGCCGGATGGGAAGCTGGACGGGGTGGCGCGTTGGCTGATCGCCGGCCTCGGTCAGCACGCCGGCGCGTTGATGGCGTTCGGCAACCGCGCGGCCAACTCGTTCGTGCGGCTGGTGCAAGCCAAGGAAGCGCCGAGCCGGGTGACGTGGGGCCGTTACAACCGCCGCGCGCTGATTCGACTCCCCATCGTCGCGACCGACGGAGAAGGGAAGTCGGTCAGCCCGGAAACGGTCGAGTTCAGGCTGGCGGACGGATCGGCGCACCCGCACTTGTTGCTGGCCGGCATCGCGCAGGCGATGATCGCAGGGCGGTCGTTCGAGAATATCGAGGCGATGCTGGAGCAGACTTCCGCGCTGGTGCAGAAGGGGTCGGCGGCCCAGCCCGTTCCACGGAGCTTCATCGAGGTGGCGGACGCACTGAGGGAAGTCCGGGCGTCGTTCGAGGCCGGCGGCGTCTTCCCGACGCACGTCATCGACAGGACGATAGACGCGCTCGCACAGATGTAGGGGTCGGAGCGATCAAATCCACTTCCCGTACAGCTCCGGTCGCCGGTGCCTGAGGAACAGCCTGCGGGCGTGCGAGCGATCGAGCTTCGACAGGTCGAGATCCGCGTAGAGAATCGTGTCTTCCGCGGCCGGGGCCCTTGCGATCACCGTGCCGTTCGGCGCGCAGACGAACGACTCGCCCGCGAACGTCAGGCACTCCTCCTGGCCGACGCGATTGCACAGCGCGGTGAAGTAGCCGTTCTGGAACGCGGCCACCTGCATCTCCGCTTCGTAGAGACCCGCGGGCCACTCGCCGACGGCTCCCGCCTGCGGCACCACCACCAGGCCGGCGCCGCCCACCGCCAGCGCGCGCATGTACTCCGGGAAATGACGGTCGTAACAGATGGCGACGCCCAGCTTCCCGATGGCCGTGTCATAGACCGGCGCGCCGGTGTCGCCCGGTGTGTAGTAGCCCTGCTCGTGGAAGCACGGGTACTCGGTGATGTGAATCATGCGAGTGCAACCGACAAGGCTGCCGTCCGCGTCGATCACGGGCGAGCTGTCGAACGTGCGATCGCCGTCGCGCTCGAACAGGTTGAGCACGACCACGACACCGAACTCCGCTGCCTTCTGCTGGAAGGCCTCGGTGACGGGCCCCGGGACAGGGTCGGCCAGGCTCGCGAAGTCCGGTCCTGCCGGGCGCTGCGGGTAGAACGGCTCGAAGGCCAGTTCCGCAAAACAGACCAGTTGTGATCCGTTGGCGGCCGCCGCCTGGAGCGCTTGAAGGCCGCTCGCGACGTTGGCCTGCTTGTCGGTCGTGGCCCGCTGCTGGACGAGTGCAATTCGCATGGGGGAATTCTATCGCAGGGAGTGGTTGGAACTGACGCAGCTAGTCGGTTCTGACGCTGAGGGGTCGGAACTGACGCTGAGTAGTCGGAACTGACGCTGAGGGGTCGGAACTGACGCTGAGGGGTCGGTGCTGACGCTGAGTAGTCGGACCTTACGCTGAGGGGTCGGAGCTCGCGCAACGAGTCGATCTCGACGCGACGATGAGGGCGCAGGCGGTGACCAGGACCGTTCCGACGAGCGGAACGAGCATGCCCAGGCGCACGCCGACCGCCTGCGAGATGTGACCGAGGGCCCAGGGAGATGCGATGTTGCCGACATTGCCGACGGTAAACAGGAACCCGAACACCGTCCCGGCGAAGCGGTGATACCGGTCGCCCGCCATCGCCAGCACAGTCGGGAAGATCGCTGAAAACCCGAGAGCGGTGAGCCAGGCGCCGAAGGCCAGGCCAGGCAACCAGCCGGCAGCGGCCAGCAGGATCACGCAGCCGGCGATCGACAGCACGCCGCAGAACACCACCAGGCGCTCCTTGCCCGCCCACTCTTGCGCACGCGCCGAGAAGGCGCGGCCCGCTATGGCCATGACCCAGTAGCCAAGCAGAATCAGCGTGGCCACTCGCGGCGACCAGCCCACGGACCCGACGTAGGTGGACGTCCATCCGCTCAGCGCCGACTCGTTCCCCGCCTCGAACAGCAGCAGCAGGGCAAACAGCAGCACGCCCCGGTCCTTCGCCACACCAAGCACCCCGGCAAACGAGAACGCGGCGCCTTCGTGCGGGGGAGGGAATGGCAGCGCCGCGCAGACGACGGTACTGGCCCCCGCCACCCCTGCGCATAGCAACATGGTTCCCGCGATGGACAGGCCATCGAAGCCGATCGCGACGACCAGTGGCACGAACAATGCCCCAACGCCGAAGAAGATGCCGAGCAGGTTGAGCATCCGGCCCCGGTTGTCAGGGAAGACGTCCGAGACCAGTGCGTTGGTTGCCGTGTTGAGCCAGCCGCCGCCGACCCCCAGCAGGAGCGCCGCCACGGCCGCGGCGCCGAACCCCTGCGCCAGGGCAAGCGCCACCAGCGCCGTTGTCACCATCGCCGACGCCGAGACGAGCACCAGCTTGCTGCCGAAGCGGTCGAGCGTCGGCCCGACGACGGCTGTCGCCACGAGGAGGCCGATGAAAAGCACGCTGAACAGGTCGCCCTGCTGGGCGAGGTCGATGCCGAACCGCTCGCGCATGGCCGGCAGACCAAACAGCGTGCCCAGCATCGCGATGATCATGCCGAAGACGAACATCGCCATCGCGGCGGCGACGAACAAGCGGCGGCGGTCGGCCGGCTCTGTGGAAATGCTTGAAATGCTCATGAAATAGGCCACTGTCGACACAGCGGGTTTTGGTGACATGGTATCATCGAGATCTCAGCTATGAACCACCAGCCCCCCTTCAGCGGATGCGGATCCCGCATGTGACGCTGAACCCGCTCGTAGGCCGCAAGTCGCGAGCCGGTTGGTGATCCGACCGTGCGCGGGAACGAGGCTTCCATGGAGAGCGACGTGAAACCGGCCCAGGCGAAGGTGACCTACGCGACGATGAACGCCGACCAGATGAGCGATCTGCATCGCGAGCTGGATGCGGCGATCGAGCAGGTGAAGACGGGGTTGGGCCAGGCCCACCCGATGTTCGTGAACGGGCGGGCGGTCGAGGGCGAGGGTGCCGCGTTCGAGGACCGGAGCCCGATCGACACCCGCATCCTCATCGGGCGGTTCACGTCTGCAACCCGGGAGCAGACGCAGGACGCGATTGCCGCGGCCCGCGCCGCGTACCCGGCGTGGGGCCGGCTCCCCTGGGAGGAGCGTGTCCACATCGTCCGAGCGATCGGCCGCCGGATTCGCGCGCATCGCGCTGAACTCTCCGCCATCGTCGGATACGAGACGGGCAAGAGCCGCCTCGAGTGCGTGGGCGAGATCGAAGAGGCCGCCGACTTCTTCGACTACTACTGCGACCGGATGGAGCAGACCGACGCCTTTCAGAACCTGATGGGTATGCCCGGTTCCACCGAGGAGAGCCGCAGCGTCCTCCGGCCTTACGGTGTGTTCGGGATCATCGCGCCCTTCAACTTTCCGGTAGCGCTCGCGGCGGGTCCGACGGCGGCGGCCTTGCTGGCCGGCAACACCGTCGTGTGCAAGCCGGCGGAAGACACGTCCCTCGCCGGCAGCCGCTTCTGCGACCTCCTCGCCGACATGGTGCCGCCAGGCGTCTTCAACCTGGTGAACGGCCCGGGCGTGCCGGTGGGCCAGGAAATCGCCGACAACCCGGGCGTTGATGGCGTCGTCTTCACCGGGTCGATGGCGGTGGGGATGAAGCTGCTGCGCGACAACGGCACCCGCCCGCTCCCACGCCCACTGATCATCGAGATGGGCGGCAAGAACCCCGCGCTGGTCATGCGCAGCGCCGACCTCGACCGGGCGTCGGATGGCGTGATGCGGTCCGCGTTCGGAGCGACCGGCCAGAAGTGCTCGGCGTGCTCGCGCGTCTACGTGTCGCGCGAGGTGAGGGACAGGTTCGTCGAGCTGCTGGTGGAGAAGACGAAGAAGATCAAGGTCGGCAACCCGCTCGAGCGGGATGTGTGGATGGGGCCGGTCATCAACGAGCGTGCGCTGAGGAACTACGAGAACGCCGTCGAGCGCGCGAAGCGCGATGGCGGCCGCATTCTGGTCGGCGGCAGGCGAATCGTCGAGGAGCCGTTCAACCACGGCTACTTCGTCGAGCCGACCGTTATCGACGGCCTGCCGGCCGGACACCCGCTCTTCAGCGAGGAGTTGTTCGTCCCGATCACCGTGGTGGCTGACGTGCTCACGCTCGACCAGGCGATCGCCCTGGCCAACGGGACCGAGTATGGCCTGACGGCCGGGATCTTCTCCGAGGACGAGCACGAGATCGAAGAGTTCTTCGAGCGGATCCAGGCCGGCGTGACCTACGCCAACCGCCGCGCGGGCGCGACGACCGGAGCCTGGCCCGGGCAGAACTCGTTCGGCGGTTGGAAGGCCAGCGGCTCAACCGGCAAAGGCACCGGCGGCCCGCACTACCTGCAGCAGTTCTTCCGGGAGCAGAGCCGTACCCGCGTGCGATAGGGGGCACGGGGTGGTTCTCGATTCAGGAGACGAACGATGACGTCGACAAGCATGGTGGGTTGGGGACGCGCTCTGTTCCGTGCGGCGCTGATTGGTGCCGTGCTGCAACTCGCGATGGCGGTGATGGGGCACTACGACCCGAGGGTCGCCAGCCTGTTTGCGGTGATGGGGATGTTCCTGTCGCTGGTGGCTGGTTTCCTGTTCGGCCGCTGGTCGGGGGCCCTTCGCCGGGGTGGCTCGGCCGCCGGCGGCGCCGTAGCCGGGGCTGCGTGTGCGCTGATAGGCATCCTCGAGTCGTTCTACCTCGGCGACGTGCCAGGGTGGGTGATCGCCTTCGGGACAGTCAGCTCGGCCGTGACCGGCGCGATTGGCGGATTCCTGGGGAAGCTCACAGTCGAACGGAGAACGGAGAACGCCGAACGAAGAACGTAGGAACGCCCAGCTCCGCTCGAGTCACTCCGAGAGCGATTTCTGCTACGAACCAGAGGCCACCGCTGCCCTACCTGGTGCCGCGAACGGCATGGCGACGCTGCTGG
>DASVIS010000227.1:0-1888 GCA_036381995.1 Vicinamibacterales bacterium
CGTTCAGGTTCGTGCCCGTGAGCAGGCCGGTCGCCCTCGTGTCCGTGAACGTGGCGCCGACGCGGAGTAGTTTCGTGACCTGCTGGTCGATGCCCAGGCTCGCGCGGAGGTTTCGGGCCATGTGCACGTCGCCGCCGAGCAGATACCGGTTCGTCGGCGGGACGAGGCCCACGGATCCGGGGTCGGGGTAGGCCGGGTCGACGATGTTCAGCTCCTGCTGGCGAAAGCCGTCCACGCGCAACGTCTGCTCGTAGATGCCCGCGTTGAGCCAGTCGTAGAAGATGCCCCAACTGGTGCGCAACGTCGTCTTGCCGCTCTTGAACGGCGACCAGGTGATGCCGAAGCGCGGCGCGACGTCGAAGGAGTCCTGCAGGTGCGTCTGTGCTTCGAACCGCACGCCCGGCGTGAGCGTGAGGCCCTTGCGGACGCGGATGTCGTCCTGGACGTAGAGCCCGGCCTGCAGGTTCCAGTAGTCGATGTTCGGGTCGCCGATCCGGCGCGTGTACGCGCGCGGCTGGCCGGCCTGGTACGCCGCCAGGTTCTCGAACGTGTACGTCCCGAGGTAGTTCGCCGCGTCGTCGGAGCGGTAGCGGCCGCCGTCGGCCTGGATGCCGCCGCGCAACGAGTGCCGGCCCCGCACGTAGTCCAGGTCGGACGCCAGCGTGAATGTCCGGGTGAAGCGGCCGCCCTTACGCTGCGCGCCGCCCGAGGTGAACGCGTCGGCGACGACGATCGTCGGCGCCTCGGTGGCCGACCGCGTCGAGGAATCGCTCCAGTTGAGCGAGAAGCGGGTGTTGATGAAGAACCGCCGCCCGAGCGGCCCGGCTTCCTGCACGCGCAGGTTGTAGCTCGTGCTGTCCGACGTGTAGGCCCGCTCGATCAGGTCGTAGGCCCCGACACCCTGGTTCGCGTTCGACGAGGTGTATCGGCTGGCCGACAGCCGGAGCGTCTGGTCCTTCGTGAGGGCGTAGTCGAACATGCCGTAGACCGACAGGAAGTCGGACCGCGTCCGCACGTCGAGGTTCACGGCCTGTGTGCCGCCCGGCGTCGCGGCGTACAGATTGGGCGTCCGGTAGCCGCTGGTGCCCTGGACCGATACGGAGAAGCTGCTCTTGTCCTTCATGGCAGTGCCGCCCAGCGTCATGCCGACGGTGCGATTCTGCGCCGGCCCCTTCTGCGGGACGAGCGGGTTGCGGGCCTCGAGTGCGCTGTCGTAGAACCCGAAGCGGCCCTGGCCTCTGAGCGGGCCCATGCCTGGCTGGGTGATGATGTCGATGAACATGCCGTACGCCGAGTGGTTCTCGGCCGCGAACATGTCGCGCGTGATGTGGACCGCCTTGATTTGCGCTTTGGGCGGCAGTTGCTGCCCCTCGAACGAATCCACGCGGATCGTGGCGTCCGGTCCCGCCATCTCCTGCAGTTGGCGGCGCATCTCGTCGGGATCGTCGGAGAGCATTTCCATCTGTTCCCGGGTCAGCGCCGTGCCGAAGGCCGAGGCCCGGTCGGACGCGGCGGTCTGCGGGTCGCGGCCCACCGTCACCTCCGCGGTGAGCTTTGCCAGCGGCAGCACCATCGCGTGCTTGTTGTCGCCGGCCCTCAGGCGCAGGTCGCGCAGCAGGCCCAGTTCGAAGCCGGGGAACTCGCCCTTCACCGAGTAGCGGCCCGGGGCGAGATGCTCGATCGTGGCGACGCCCTTGTCCGACGACTTCACAGGGGCGATCGCCACCTTCTTCGTTGTGTCGTCGAGGCCGACCACGGTCACGGTGGCGGCGGGAATCACAGCACCGGTCTGATCGACGACCGTGACGAGCAGCCGTGCCTCGCGGCCCGCCTGCGCGAGCGCGGACTGGGTCGGTGCGCAGAGAACGGCAATGGCCAGCGGGATCCA
>DASVIS010000228.1:0-13625 GCA_036381995.1 Vicinamibacterales bacterium
GCGGCGGCCTTCGACGACCTGACCAGGTCGCGGGGGATCGACCAGTTGACGGCGCAGGCCCAGGGCGACTGGCCCAATCAGTTCCGCACGCACCGCTTCGTGCCGGCGGTGGAGTTCATCCGCGCGCAGCGCGCCCGAACGATGCTGATGCGGAAGTACGACGAGCTGATGTCGAAGGTGGACGTGTTCCTGTCGGCCACCGGCGGCGCGAGCCTCACCGCGACCAACCTGACGGGCCACCCGGCGCTCTGCCTGAAGGCGGGATTCGTGGACAAGATGCCGGCCGCGCTGATGATCACCGGCCGGCTGTACGACGAGGCCACGCTGCTGCGCGTCGCGCTGGCGTACGAGAAGGGAACGAAGTGGAAGGACATGAACCCCACGATCTAGTCGGGGCTGACGATGAAGGGTCGGACAGCGGGTGGCCGGTGTTGTACGTCGGCCACCCGTTGTCGGCTACGTGTCCTACTGCTCGATCGTCGCCTTCTTGATAGAGTCCAGCTTGGGGTACGTCTTCTCCAAGTAGGCGTTGCCGCCCGCCTGGATGTTCGCCTGGTCATTGCCCGGCGTCGCGCCGTAGGTGGCGTTCAGCTTGTCCACCACGTTCATTCCCGTGACCACCTTGCCGAACGGGGCGAACCCGTCCTTGTCGAGGTTGGTGTTGTCGGCGAAGTTGATGAACACCTGGGTGGTCCGGGCGTTCGGCGCGTTCGGCTTGGCAAACGTGATGTAGCCCCGCTTGTTGCTCTCCTTCACCGGGTCATCCTGGATTCGGGCGCTCGTCCAGGCCGCCCCCACAGCCGGGTCGCCGTTCATGCCGAACTGCACCATGAACCCGGGGATGACGCGGAAGAAGCGGCAGTCGTCGAAGAAGCCGTACTTGACCAGGTTGTAGAACCGGTCGGCGCCCTTCGGGGCCCAGTCGCGGTGCACTTCGATCACGAACGTGCCGGCGCTGGTCTCGAAGCTGGCCTTGTACACGGCGGGCGCCTGATCCTTCAGGCTGGCCGGGTTCTTCAGGCTCGGCTTGGCGGCCGGTGTCTGCGCGCTGGCCACCGACACTGCCAGCGTGGCGACAACGCTGAACACGAACAGGGTACGGAACATCTTCATGGTCATGACCTCCTCAACCTGGCCGAATATTCCAGAACAATCCGGTATTCTATCAGACCCTCCCGATGTCAATTCCGACCCTTCCGTGTCGGCGTGGGCGCCGGTCGCCGGGGGCGGCCGGGCCCCGACCACTCATCGTCAACGCCGACCACTCACCGTCAGCCCCGACCACTCATCATCAGCGCCGACCACTCGTCATCAGAGCCGATCCTTCAGCGTCAGCTCCAATTGGCAACCGTTAGGTCCGACTGACGCGCGTCAGTTCCAGAGCGTTGACGGCCGGGCCGTGAAGACGAGATACTGACGAGTTGCGGCATGCTCGGCGGCCGCGGAAGGTTTCTGCTGCATGCGACAGTCGGCCCCCCATTTCGCGTTGACGGTGATCCTGTGCGCGGCCGCCCTGTCGGGGCTGGCCGCGGCGCGGATACCGGACAACTCGCGGCGGCAGGGCGGCACCGCAGGCACGAATCGTCCGGCCCGCACGTCATCCCCCACTCTCGCCCCGCAGCCGACGCCGTCATTCGACAAGGAGCAGATGTTGACACCTGGAACCTACGCGCATTTCGTGACCAGCGAGGGCGACTTCACCGTCCGGCTGTTCGAAGACCGGGCGCCGAAGACCGTCGCCAACTTCGTAGGGCTCGCCGAGGGGACAAAGGATCCAGTCACGGGCAAGCCCGGCCAGGTGAAGCCGTTCTACGACGGGTCGATCTTCCACCGGATCATCGGCGGGTTCATGATCCAGGGCGGCGATCCGCAGGGCAACGGCCGGGGCGGGCCCAATTACACCTTCGCCGACGAGTTCGATCCGAAGCTGCGCTTCGACCGGGCCGGCCTGCTGGCGATGGCCAATCGCGGACCGAACACCAACGGCAGCCAGTTCTTCATCACGCTCGCCGACACCGACTGGCTCAGCGGCCGGCACACCATCTTCGGCGAGGTCGTCGAGGGAATGGACATCGTCCGCAAGATCGGCACCGTAAAGACCGGCCCGGAAGATCGGCCGTTGACGCCGGTCGTGGTCGAGCACGTCACGATTCAGCGCATCCACGAGTAGGGCGGCGACGCGCAGCTACAGCTTGGCCGCGACCGCCTCAGCCATCTCGAGCGTCGTGGCCTTGCCGCCCATGTCGTACGTCCGGACCTTGCCCTCCGCGATCACCGCGGCCACTGCCTGCTCCAGCCGGGTCCCCTTCTCGGTTTCCCCGAGCCAGTCCAGCATCATCTTGGCGGCGAGGATCGTCGCGATTGGATTCACCTTGTAGAGGCCCGTATATTTCGGCGCGGATCCGTGCGTCGGCTCGAACACCGCGAGCTTGGTGCCGATGTTGCCCGAGCACCCGAAGCCCAGGCCGCCAACCATCTGGGCGCAGAGGTCCGACACGATGTCGCCGTAGAGGTTCGGCGCGACGAGCACGTCGTAGTTGAACGGGTTCTTGAGAAGCCACATCGTGAGCGCGTCGATGTTCGCCTCGTCCGTCCGGATCTCAGGAAAGCCCTTCGCCACTTCGCGCGCCATCTCGACGAACAGGTTGTCGGTCGCGCGCACGACGTTGGCCTTGTGCACGATGGTGACCTTCTTCCGGCCGAACTTCCTCGCGAAGTCGAATGCGGCGCGGGCGATCCGTTCCGAGCCCTTCCTCGTGTTGATCTTGCAGGACACCGCGTACTCGTTGCCCGGCAACGCGCCGAACGGCGCGAACGCCTTCGAGAGCTTGCCGAGCGTCTCCGCCAGCTCCGGCGGCACCGGGCTGAACTCGACGCCGGCATACAGGTCCTCGGTGTTCTCGCGGAAGATGACGAGGTCGAGGCCTTCCTTGTAGTTGAGCGGGTTGCCCGGGTAGGCCTTGCACGGCCGCAGGCAGTTGTAGAGGTCGAACGACTGACGCATCCGCACGATCGGCGATCGGTACTGCAGGCCCTTTCCTTTAAGCGAGTCCGGCAGCTCGGCCTCGGCGGCCTTCAGCGGTTTGGAGGTGATGGCGCCGAACATCGCGGCATCGACGCGCTTGAGCAGCTCGATCGTCCTGGCCGGAAACGCGTCGCCCTCGGTCTTCCAGAATTCCCAGCCAATGTCGCCGTGGATGTACTCCGCATCCAGCCCGATCCGGTCGAGGACAATCCTCGCCGCTTCCATCACCTCGACACCGACACCGTCACCGGGAAGCCATGCGATCTTGTACTTGGACATGAAGACTACTCCTGGTCTGATGTATCGCCGTTCCGGGCACATAGCACCCCTCGTCCAGGGTCGTCGCAGAACGGGCAGGAACTCGGGATTATACCCCGCCTGCGATGGCAGTCGTGCCGCCATCGCATCAGGGCTGAATTCGTATTATAGCCTCAGGAATGGGTGGTTTCGGCTGGCGAGGAGGGAGCGATCCCGTTCGCCTCCCGTTCGTAGCGGCGCGTATACTGGTCTCATTCCCTGCCAGGAGGCATTCATGACCCGAAGCTCGTTCGCCCTGGCTCTGGTCGCCGCGGTGGTGATGGCTGGGGCTTCCAGTCACGGAACGCTGGCAGCGGCTGACCGTCCCAATCTGGTGGGCCGGTGGACGCTCAACCGGAACCTGAGCCACATCCCACGCGAAGTCGGATTCGGGATGGACTTGCTGTCGACCGCAGGTTCGGGCTCCGACAGCGGCGGCTGGACAGGCGGTGGAGGTACGGGGTCGGCCGCTATGGCCTCGTTTCGCGAGAGCGAAGACGACGCCAAGAGAAGGGAGCAGTTGGTCGAGGAGGTCAGGAGCCCCTCCCCGCACCTGACGATTGCGCAGACCGAGACCGCCGTCACGATCACGGATGAGCGCGGCCGGCCGCGCACGTTTCATCCCGACGGCAAGGAGGAAGCCCAGGCGCTCGATCAGGTGCCGGTCGCGACGACGACCAGGTGGGACGGTACTCACCTGGAGGTCAGGTACAAGGTGGAGAAGAACCGGGAGCTGCACTATTCCTACTCCCGGACGCTCGATCCGCCGCAGTTGGTGGTGCAGGTGAAGGTCATCGAGCGCGGGGGCCACGACGTGGTGACGTGCGTCTACGAGCCCACCAGCGCCAACGAGCCAGCATCGCCGGTTCGCGTCGCGCCGCCGGAAGTTCCCCGGACCGTTGGCGCAGCACCAGCCGGCACGATTCGCGCCTCCGATCTCGACGCGCCGGGTCACGCCGCGTCGCCCAGTCGCGCCACGGCACCCGTTGTTGCCCAGGGTCCGGATGCCGATCTCAAGGGCCTGACGACGCTCGGCGTGGTGGTCGAGGACTTGAGTTCGCAGGCAGCTGCCTGCGGGTTGAGCCAGGCTCCGATCGAAGCGGCCGTGTCGAAGAGCCTCTCCGACTCCGGGTTCAAGGTCCTCCGCAACTCGGACGAGGACACGTACGTTTACGTCCAGATCATCACGACGAACGCACCCGACGGGTTGTGCGTCTCGAGATACGACGCGTTCCTCTACACGCACACGACCGCGACGCTCTCATATCAGGCGACCCCGGTGCTGGTGCAGGTGTTGCTGCTGCACGAGGGCGGCATGGTCGGCGGGTCCCCCGGCACCCACTCGGACACCGTCATTCGGAACGTGAAGCAGTACGTGGACGAGGTCGCGACGCGGATCCGTGGGACCCGTCGGTGAGGGGAGACGGACGCGCCGGCGCTCCCATCACCACAGTGGCCAGCGCAGCCCAGTGATCCGTGAACGGACGCCGCATGTCCTCTGGGTCGTCGATCGGGAATCACCCGGTCCGCAGGAGTGACGCGACGGCAGTGGCTTCAACCACCACCACGCGCCGAGCGCCGCGAGGGCGGTGAGAGCGAGAACACCACCGACGATTCGCTTGCGGTTGAAGACGGTACGCCTTCTCAGGGCCGCTGGTTCATTTCGCCGGTGCCTGGTAGTCCTCTCCGACGCTCTCCAGGCTCCGGCTCAGGAGCAGGCCGAGGATGTCAGGAGGCAGGCGGGCGCTGCTCACCCAGTTCTTCATGGCCTCGATGTCCGGCGCAAAGAAGCGGTCGCATCGATACGGCGCCACGCGGCTGCGAATCTCCGTCAACTGTGCTTCGAGGACGTCAGACGAACGAAGAGGCCGCCGGAATTCGATGCCCTGCGCCGCAGCCGCCGCTTCGATCCCGACGATGGTCGCCGTGTTCGACGCCATCTCCTGCAGCCGGCGGGCGCCGTTGGCGGCCATCGAGACGTGATCTTCCTGGTTGGCGGAGGTGGGAAGACTGTCGACGCTCGCCGGGTGGGCGAGGCTCTTGTTCTCCGACGCGAGCGCCGCGGCAGTCACGTGCGCAATCATGAAGCCCGAATTCACGCCGCCGTCTTCCACCAGGAACGGTGGCAGGCCGCTGAGGCTGGCGTCCACGAGGAGCGCGATACGCCGCTCGGACAGGGCCCCGATTTCGGCGAGTGAGAGCGCGATGATATCGGCCGCAAACGCCACCGGCTCCCCGTGAAAGTTGCCGCCTGAGATCACCTCACCCGTGTCCGCGAAAACCAGTGGGTTGTCCGACGCGGCGTTCGCCTCGATTTCCAGCGTGCGAGCCGCGTAGTCCAGGTTGTCCAGACACGCGCCCATCACCTGCGGCTGACATCTGATCGAGTACGGGTCCTGCACGCGCCCGCAGTCGGCGTGTGACGCCAGGATTTCGCTGCCGCCGAGCAGGCGCCGAAACGCGCAGGCCACGGCGATCTGTCCACGCTGCCCTCGCGCCTCGTGGATGCGCGGGTCGAAGGGTGCGAGCGACCCCTTCACGGCCTCGAGCGAGAGCGCGCCCGTCGTGACCGCGGCGCCGAAGATGTCTTCGGCGGCGAAGAGCCCGGCGAGCGCGAGCGCCGTGGACACCTGCGTCCCGTTCAGGAGCGCCAGCCCTTCCTTCGGCTCCAGCACGAACGGGCTCAGCCCCACGAGGCGCAGGCCTTCCCGGGCAGGGGTGCACCGGCCCTCGACTCTGACGTCTCCGACGCCAAGCAGCGCAGCGCTCAGATGAGCCAGCGGTGCGAGGTCGCCTGACGCTCCCACCGAGCCCTTCGACGGGATGCACGGCATCACGCCCGCGTTGGCCATCGCGAGCAGCCCCTCGATCACGTCCCATCGCACGCCGGAATGACCGCGTGCCAGGCTGATCGCCTTCAGCGCCATCACAAGACGGACGACGCGGTCGGACAGCAGCGGTCCCGTGCCCACGCTGTGCGACAGCACCAGGTTGGTCTGCAGTTCAGTCAACCGGCCGGCCGGGATGATCGTCTGGGCCAGCTTGCCAAAACCGGTATTGACGCCGTATACGACGCGGCCGTCGCGGAGGATGGCCTGGACCGCCGCACGGGCGGCGTCCACGCCAGCGCGGGCCGCCGGGTCGATCCGAAGCGTGTCAGTGCGGACGAAGACGTCGCGCAGTTCGGACAACGTGACGTGGCCGGGGCGCAACTCGCCGAGAGATGGGTGAATGTCTGGCATGCTGGCTTCGTCTTCCATACGACCATGGACAATATGACACCAAACCAGGACCGGTTGAAGCCGTTGCCGGCGGCTCCGGACGGCGCATCGCGACGACTGGCTCTCCCCGAAGTCTCAGCAGGCGCCCTCCCGGGCCGGTGACAGGCACCAGCGTCCGTGACACACTGCCGGTGGAGGCAGTCGTCAGGCGTTCAATCGGAGCAGGCAAGCAGGATGGGAGCATCCCCCACGACGCAACCCAATCGATGGCAGCGGACGTTCGCGGCCCTGAGGCATCGGAACTACCGTCTCTGGTTTCAGGGACAGCTCGTTTCACTGTTCGGCACATGGATGCAGGCCACGGCGCAGGGATTTCTCGTCTACGAGCTCACCCGCTCCCCCCGGTATCTCGGATTCGTGGGGTTCGCCGCCGGCGTGCCGACGTGGGTCTTCACCCTCCACGGCGGGGTCCTGGCAGACCGATTCTCGCGCCGGTGGCTCTTGCTCGTCACACAGACGGTCATGATGTGCCTGGCATTCGTCCTCGCCGCACTGACGTTCCTTCACGTCGTGCAGCCCTGGCACATCATCCTGCTCGCCCTGCTGCTCGGCACGGCGAACGCGTTCGACGCGCCGGCGCGCCAGGCCCTGGCAAGTGAACTGGTGCCGCGGGAGGACCTCACGAACGCCATCGCGCTCAACTCGGCGATGTTCAACATCGCGACCGCGATCGGGCCAGCCGTCGCGGGTGTCACATACGCGCTGTTCGGCCCCGGATGGTGCTTCACGATCAACGGCCTCTCGTTCGTCGCGGTCATCATCGCGCTGTGGCTCATCAGACTGGACCATCGCCCTCCGGTCCGACCGGCAGGCGGGTCGTTCGCCCAACTCACGGAGGGGATCCGGTATGTCCTCCGCGAACCGGTCATCCGGACCACGATCAGCGTGGTCGCCGTGGCGAGTCTGTTTGCCCTCTCGATGGCGACGCTCCTTCCCGCATGGTCGGTGGAGGTGCTCCATGGAGATGCGGCCGTCAACGGACTTCTCTTCTCAGCGCGCGGCGCAGGGTCGCTCGTCGGCGCCCTCCTCGTGGCCTCGCTCGGCAGGATGGCGCTCCGGGGGAGGCTCCTGACCGCGGGTTCGCTGGTCTACCCGATCCTCCTGTTCGCCTTCGCGTTCGTCCGCTGGCTCCCGGGGAGCCTCCTCATGATCGCCGGCGTCGGTGTCGGGACCATCCTCGTTCTCAACCTCGCGAACGCCATCGTGCAGATTTCGACGCCCGACGATCTCCGCGGCCGGGTCATGGGCGCGTACACCTGGATCTTCTTCGGCTGCATGCCCATCGGCGCGTTGTGGACCGGCATGACCGCCGAACATCTCGGGGAACCGCTCGCCATCATCATCAACGCCGGGCTCGCACTGCTCTTCGGCGTCGCCGTCTTCGTGTTCTTCCCGAGGCTTCGCCGAGAATAGCGTCCTCGAGCGAGTCGCTCTGCAGCTCCACCGCCAGCGACGCTACTTCATCCTCGCGAGCTCGGCCTCCGCGGCGATGACGCCAAACGGCATCCAGTTCGGTCCCGTGATGATCTTCTGGAAGATCGCCTTCGCCTCGTCCTTCCGGCCGTTGTAGAGGTACCAGTTCCCGACACCGTACGCCAGGGTTGCCGCCGCGACCGGGTCGCCGCCCGCGCGAAGCAGGTCTTCCGGCGCGCGCAGGCCTTTGTACATCAGGAGCCGGTCGTAGTACTGCTGGTCGTCCTTGACCTTCATTCCGGGGACGATCGGCTCCAGCACTTTCGCCGCTTCCTCGGTTCGGCCAAGGCGCCGAAGCGTCATGTAGAGCCAGTCGCTCGCTCCGGCGGTCTCGTCGTCACTGCCCTTCGCCGCCGCGAGGCACTGCCGATACACGGGCAGCGCGCGGGCGAAGTCGCCCTTCAGGTAGTGGGCCAGCCCGAGGTGATAGTAGATGGCGTAGTGCAGCGTTTCGCTCGACATGACCTTCGGGTCCGCGGTGGACGGCTCCGGCTCGTCGGGCTTGCCCGCGATGAGCTGCGAGGCCCTGGTCAGGTCGGCAATCGCCTTGTCGAATTCGCGGACCGTGACGTAGCGGTGGCCTCGATGCCGATAGAACCTGGCATCCCCCGGGAACTTGGCGATGCCTCGTGTGAGGACGTCGATGGCCTCGCGCACGTGCCCCGCGACGGCCGCGCGCCGGCCGAGCCAGAGAATCGCATCCGCGTTGTCTGGCGCCTTGGCCAGCGCCTCACGTGCACTCTGCAGGCCCGTCTCGGCAGCCTGCTTCGCCTCGGGCGCCAACTCCACCGGGTAGAGCGGCCGACCGAGCAGTGACGTCGTCTCGAGCTTGGCAGCAGGGGTCTGCGTCGCGCCCGATTGCTGGAATGGACCCGGCGGCGAGCCGGCCAGGGATCCGACGGCCACGACAACGAGAACTGACAGGACGAACGCACGTACGCGTGAATGCATGGCAGGACCTCCAGGTGGATAGGCTGGCGACAGTATAGAGCCGGATGAGGCGCATCGCTCGAGTGTCACTTCTCTCCTGGCTCGAGCGCGGAGCGGAGCTTGTCGGCGAGTGTCCCAAAGCCCTCCGCGGACCGAGCGTCCCCGCGTTCGGTCCACTCGCGCACTTCCTCGGTCTCGCGCGCATCCGCAACCGCCTTGGCGCTCAGACGGATGCGCCGGCCTGACGGGTCGACCTCGAGCACGATGACCTCGACGTCGGCCCCAATCGGAAGCACCCGACGGACGTCTGCTTCCTTCGCCACGCCGGTCTCGCTCGACGGGATGAGACCGGTACGTCCGGGGGCCAGGAACACGAATACACCGAACTTCTCGTGACGCTCGACCTTTCCCGTCACGCGCGCGCCCGGGACGATCCCGGGTCGGGATGCCGCCGTCCCCTCGGCGCGCGGCCAGCCGTCCTGGAGGAGCGCAACGCCGATCCGTTTCTTCTCGAGGTCGATGCTCAAAATCTCGAATACGCCCGCCATCCCCGCAGCGACCTGGCTCGACCATCCCCCTGATCGCCCGGTCGGAGTGAACGTGGACGCGTGGGCCAGCGCCTCGATGCCCGGCTCGAGCTCGACGAACGCGCCGAACTCCGCGACGCGCGTGACGCGGCCCGGGCGCACCTGGCCTGTTTCGTACACTTCGTGGACCCTGGACCACGGATCGGCAGAGAGCTGCTTCAACCCGAGGGAGATCTTCTGCTTGTCGTCGTCTACGCGCAGGACCTTGACCGTGATCTCCTCGCCGGGCTTGACGACCTCCGATGGGTCCGACACGCGGGACCACGCCATTTCGGACACGTGCAGCAGGCCCTGGACGCCGGCGCCGAGGTCGACGAACGCTCCGAATTCGCGGACGGAGGTAACGCGGCCGGTGATGACCGCGCCGGCGACGATCGACTGCCGGACCCCGGCGGCGTTTGCCCGCTGCTCGTCCTCGAGAAGCGTCCGCCGCGAGACGACGAGGTTCGATCCGCCTTCCTTGTACTCGATAATCCGGAACTGGTAGACATGCCCTTCGTGCGGCGACACGTCCGCTCCACGGACGTCGATCTGGGAGATCGGGCAGAAGGCGCGCTGGCGGCCGATGCGCACCTCATACCCGCCCTTCACTGCCCGTTCGACCTTCCCCTCCACTGGCAGGCCGGTCTGAAACGCGTCTTCGAGCTGCCGATCGGTCGCGGCAGCGCCCGCCAGCCTCCGGGAGAGTGTCAGCCCCCCCATCGTCGACACCACCATCGCCTGAATTCGGTCACCGGGCGCGACCTCGAGCTCGCCCTCGGCGTTCTTCAGTTCACCGATGTCGATCACCGCTTCGCCCTTGCCGCCAACGTCGACGAACGCCACCTCCGGGCCGATGGCGACGATGGTGCCGTCGACGAGTTGGCCCTTCTCGAGGCGCTTCGCCTGGAGCGAAGCCTCGAACATCGCGGCAAAGTCTTCGTCGGGATCACTCACGGAACGCTCCTCGTCATGATTGGTGTTCGACCGCCGGCACCAGCTGTCGCGCGCATGCATCAGCGCGTGCAGCGATGGTACCAGCGGACGGCGATGGCAGGAAGTGCAAAGCTCGGCTTGCCCAGCCGTAGCTCACCGAGGAGGGCACTGTAGATCCGAATCCGAGCGGAAGATGGCGGAGAGAGTGGGATTCGAACCTAGACAGACGACAGGACGCATGAACGGGGTGGCTCCGCTGGGTGGGTGAACGTAACGCCCGCTGTCAGACACCGCGCCGCGGGCGCCGTTCGGAAGAGCCGCCCCACCGCCCAGCCCAGCCCAGGGGCCCCACATGGCATCGCGGGGCGGGGAGGATTGAACCAGAAGCCGAATTCGTCGAACGTCGAGCCGACGCCGAGTCCGTAGAGCAGGGCGATCCACACCGTCGCGCGCGGTCCCTTGAACAGAAGCGCCAGATAACCGGCCATCGTGACGATGAAGATCCCGAAGACATGGTGGTGGAGACGCATGCCGGGAACGAGCGGCAGGCGCGTTCGGGGATAGACGTAGTTGAGCAGCCAGGCCACGACGATGGTAAGCGCGACCATAACGGCGCCGAAGAGTATCGGCCGGTCGAGGACGAAGGCGGCGAGCCGTCCACGTCCCTTCATAGCGGGTTGGGGGCCCACGGGTTGGTTGCTGCGCATCGCATCGTCCGCACCAGATCACGATAGCAGACTTGCACACCGTCCTGGCACACTCCGGAGCAGAAGGTCGGACTCGCTCCCGGACGCGGCCCTGTTGACATCCAACAGCAGAGTGGCTAGGCTTCTATTGACTGTCAACAGGTGCGAACCGTTCGTTCGAATGCCGGGGACGATCCGCTGCCAGAGGACGCCATGCCACCACCCAAGCCCGAAGTGCTGCAGGGCACCCTGGACCTCATGGTGCTGAAGACGCTCGAGATGCTCGGCGCGCTCCACGGGTTCGGGATCGCGCGACGCGTCGAGCAACTGGCCGGCAACGGTCTCGAACTGAACCACGGAACCGTCTACCCGGCGCTCGTCAGGCTGGAGCAGCAGGGCTGGGTGTCGTCCACATGGGGCGCGTCGGAAAATAACCGGCGCGCGCGGTTCTACGCCCTGACGGCGGCCGGTCGGAGGCACCTGGCCCGGGAAGCGGCCAGTTGGGAACGTACGACGGCCATGATGGCTCGGTTCCTGGAGGCGAAGTAGCCGTCTCTTCGGAGGTCCCGATGGCCCGTCTTCGCATGGTTCTTGGCCGCCTGCTCCAGCGTCTTCGCCGCCGCACGTTCGAGCGGGAGTTCGACGAGGAACTCCAGGCACACTTCGACATGCTGGCCGACGACTACGTCGCGCGGGGGCTGCCGCCGGACGAGGCCCGACGGGCCGCACGCCTGCGCCTCGGAGGCGTCGATCAGACGAAGGAAGCCGTCCGCGACCAGCGGGCCGTCTGGTTCGACGCGGTATGGCAGGAGCTTCGCCATTCCGTCCGCTCGGTTCGACGGAGCCCGGGGTTCACGGCCGTCGCCATCATCACGCTCGGGCTCGCGGTCGCACTCACCACGTCGATCTTCTCGCTCGTCGAGGCCGTGCTCCTGCGCGACCTGCCGTACCGGGATCCGGCCCGGCTCGTCGCCTTATGGAACACCCGCGCGCAGAATCCCGGCGCCGAGGACAAACAGGTGGAGGCCCGGGCAGCCAGCCGCATCTTCGTGGCCAATACGCTGCTCGACGTCTGGCGGCGAAACTCCAGGTCGTTCGAGGACGTGGCCGGGTTTCGCGACCGGTTGTTCACGGTCGCCACCCGAAGCGAGCCCCGTCGCGTCAGCGGCGCAGTGACGACGGCGTCGTTCTTCCGGGTGCTCGGCCTGAAGCCGCTCGTCGGGCGGGTGTTCGCCGACGGGGAGGACATCCCCGGCCGTGACGAGGTCGTCGTGCTCGGCCACGCCTTCTGGCGCGACGCCTTCGGCGCCGATCCAGCCATCGTCGGGCGCTCGATCCGCCTGGACGGCCGGCCTCACACGGTGATCGGTGTCCTGGGGCCGGAGGCGCGGATCCCGCTGCAGTACACCTTCCAGCAGCCTGCGCTCTACACGCCGATGTCACACGACTTCGCCCCCGGGGCGCCCTTCTCGATCCTACTGGGCGTCGCGAGGCTCAAGCCAGGCGTGACCAGGGCAGCCGCGCAGTCCGAGCTGACATCGGTCATGCGACGCTTCTCCGCGGAGACCGGGCGCTATCGCAGCTTCGGCGTCAACGTCGCGTCCCTCGCGGACGAAGTGGTCGAGACCGCCGCCGGCACGCGCAGCGGCCTGCTCACGCTGCTTGCGGCCATCGCGTGCGTGCTGCTGATGGCCTGCGTCAACGTCGCGAACCTCCTGCTCGTCCGCGCGACCGGTCGGCACCACGAACTGGCGGTGCGCATGGCGCTCGGCGCCGGACGGTGGCGCCTCATCCGACAGATGGTGATCGAGAGCGTGCTGCTCTCGGCCGGCGCCGGCGCAGTGGGCCTGCTGCTCGCCGTGTGGACGGTGACCGCACTCCTGGCGGCGATGCCCGCAACGCTGTTTCCCCGCATCGAGGAGGTCCGGATCGATGGCGCGGTGCTGGCGTTCGCCGTCGCCGCATCGCTCGTGTCCGGCGTGCTGGCCAGCATCGCCCCTGCCTGGTACGCCACCGGCCGTGACCGCCGGGACTGGCTCCCCGACTGGCTCAGACACCATCAGGGTCAGGCTACCGGGGGCCGTGGTGCGCGCCTGCTCCGGCGCGGGCTCGTGGCGCTCGACGTCGGACTGGCGACGGTCCTCCTCGTCGGGGCCGGACTGCTCGGCCGGACCTACGTCGGTCTGGTGGATGTCGACCTGGGCGTGCGGCCCGACCACGCACTGACGTTTCGCCTCTCTCCTTCCGCCGAGAGGCACCAGACGGCGGCGGCTCGAGTGGCGCTGGCCGAAGACCTCCTGACGCGGCTGCGGGCGATCGAGGGGGTGACCGCGGCCGGTGCCGCGGAATCGCTGCCCATCATGTCGTGGCTCTCCGAGGCCCGCGTCACCCTCGGCCCTGGACCCGAGGACGAGCGAGCGCCCTCGTTGGG
>DASVIS010000229.1:0-5902 GCA_036381995.1 Vicinamibacterales bacterium
CCCGGATGGCCCTGCGGCACATGACAGACACTGTTGAGCGCTGCTGCCTTCCGGCCCTGACGCGGTTCACAGGCTGGCATTGCACAGGATCCGGGCCGCGGTGCGACCCGCCCCCGCTCGGCTGGCGGATGAGATCGCGGGCCCGAAGGCCCGCGCCACGCCCGGGAGACCCACGCCACGCAGCGGCGCGTCTCACCGCACAGAAGCACCAGTGTACTTCGCAGCGCTCCCGTCCGTCCAGCGTCCCCGACTTGCGGCCCGGTGGAGCACGGCTTCAGCCCTCGTCCCTCCTCCCTCACCCTGAAACTCCTATAATTCCAAACCGTGGCCACCCCTCCCGGGTCTACTCCCAGTGTGAGCGATGCCGAGCTCATCGAGCTGGCCCGGAACGGCGACCGCGCGGCGTTCGGCGATCTTGTCGAACGGTACCAGCAGGTCGTGTTCCGCACCGCGCTCGTGGCGCTGCGCTCGCGCGAGGACGCCGAGGACGTGGCGCAGGATGCGATGGTCTCCGCGTTCCGGAAACTCAGCAGCTTTCGCGGAGACGCCAGCTTCAAGACCTGGCTCCTGACAATCACCTGGAACCGCGCGATGGATCACCGGCGCCGGGCCGGCGACTGGTTCCGCCGGTTCGTGAGCCACGACCGTGAGGACGGGTTCGAGTTGCCGTCCGCGCAGCCGTCGCACGAGACCACGCTGATCGCCGATGAATCGCGGAAAGAAGTGCGGCGCCTGCTGAGGACGCTGCCCGCGAAATATCAGGAAGCACTGCTGCTGTCGACTTCCGGCGACCACACGTTCGAGGAAATCGGCCGGCTGCTGGGCATTCCAACGGGCACCGTGAAGTGGCGGGCGATGGAAGGCCGCCGGCTGCTGAAGAAGAAGCTGATGAGCCGGGGGATCGGAGTCAACGGGAGAACGGAGAATGCGACGGGCGTCAATTAGGAATTGAAAAGGGGACGACTAGTTTCGGGGCACGTTATGGCAACTGATTCACGACCAGACGACGCGCGGGGGGACGGTGACGCGCTCGATCGCGCCATCGACGATGCGCTCGAGGCGTCGCTGCGCACCGGCCCTGTCGATCTGCGCGCGCAAGTGCTCGCACGGCTGGATGATCCGGTCGACGAACGTCCGCCAGAGCGCTTCGTCCTGTTCCACCGGGCACTGCTGCCCGTGGCCGGGGCGGCCCTGGTGATCATCGCCGTCGCGGTTGTGTGGCAACAGGCAGACAGTCAGCTCAGCAGGGCCGGCGCTCCGCCCGCCCGGACGAACGCTGACAGGATGAGTGTCCCGACGGTTCCGACGGCAACGACGGCCAGGAGCACCGCCGCGTTGGTCGTGATCCCGGCTCGTACGACTGACGTCTCGCCCGCTCACATGTTCGCCACTGCCGCCCCGACCCGTTCAGAGCACCGCGCCCTCCGGCCCGACGATCGCATCGTCGCGTCGTCCTTGCTCGCGATGGACGGGCTCAGCCGTCCGACCTTGGTGGCCGCCGATCGCGTCTTCGCGGGCGACGACGACTTCGAGCCGTTTCTCCCCGGCGCCCCAGCCGGCGATCTCGGCGACCCGATCGCGCCGATGCCGCGACCCCGGCCCATCGTGATTCCGCCGATTGTCGCGGCACCGATCGTCGATGCGCCGCCCGTTTCAACGCTGTCCACACCGGTCAGCACGCTGTCGACCGACGATATTTCCCGGGGTCGAACGGATCCCGGCAAACCCGGAGGAGTCCGTCCATGAAACGTCGATTGGCCCTGTTGCTCGCCTTCGCATGTGCCATCGTCCTGCAGGCTACGGTGACGCAAGCTGTCGTCCAGAACTCCCCACAGACCGTGAGAGCCGCCATTCCGCCGCAGGCGCGGCCGACGGTGACACCACCGGCACCGGTCAGGCCCGAGGTTCCACAGCCCCGGCCCGAAACGGCACCGGCTCCGAAGTCGGCCTGGGACGCGGAAGCGGCCAACGTCCGGCTCGATGTGACGATCAGCTACCAGGTGGGCACGGGCGCGCCCATTCGCCGGACGGCAGTCCTGACCGTGGCCGACCAGGGATCGGGGTCGCTGCGCGCCGGGAACCAGGTTTCCGTTCCGTCGACGACCTTGGTTGCCGCCGCCGCGAAGGGCGATGGCGCAACTCCGCCCGCCCCGACCCCCGTGACTTCGTTCAACTACCGGTCCGTCGGGATGAACGTCGATGCCAAGCGAGTGTTCATCCAGGGAAACAAGGCCAAGATGGACCTGAGCATCGAGTTCAGCGCGATCGACGAGAAGGCGGATGCCAGCGGGCGGCCGACGTTCCCGACCTTTTCGCAGAACCTCTCGCTGATCCTCGAGAACGGCAAGCCGCTCGTCGTCGCGCAGACGAGTGACTACGTGGACAACGTCGAGCGCAAGCAGAGCGTCGAGGTGAGGGCGACGATCCTCAGGTAGTGCGCACCTCCGCGAGCGCTGTCTCCACCTCGTGCACGTCGTCGTCGGTCAACTCCAGATCGGCTGCGCCAACCATCTCATCGACCTGCTGTGGGCGGCGGAGTCCGACAATCGCCCCGGTGACCGCGGGATTCCGGAGCACCCAGGCGACAGCCACTTCGCCCGGCGACGCGCCGTGCCGCGCGCCCACCCGGCGGAGCACCTCGACGAATGCCAGGTTCTTCGAGAGCCGCGGCTCCTGGAACTCGGGCGTCCGCTTTCGCCAGTCATCGTCCGGCAGCGACGCCACGCGCTGGACAGACATCTTGCCGCTCAGCAACCCGGCCTGCATCGGCGAGTAGACGATGACGCCGATCTGGTGCGCGAGGCAGTACGGGAGAATCTCTGCTTCGATGGCGCGCCGGAGCAGCGAATACGGCGGCTGCAGGGTTTCGACGGAAGCGACCTTCGAAGCCCGTTCCATGTCCTCGGCCTTGAAATTCGAGACGCCGACGTGGCGAACCTTCCCGGCCTTCTTCAAGGACGCCAGTTCGCCCCATGCCTCCTCGATGCTTCCGGCCGACGGGACGTCGGAGAAATGCGGCCAGTGGATCTGCATCAGGTCAATCGCGTCGACACCCAGCCGGCGCAGACTGTTCTCCACTTCGCGGCGAATGGACGCCGCCTCGAGACTGTGCTGAACGTCGCGCTTGCCGTCCGCCCACACCAGGCTGCACTTGGTGAAGACCAGGGGCCGCCGCGAACCGAGGTTCTTCAGCGCGCGCCCTACGACCTCCTCGGACCTGCCGAGGCCATAGACCGGCGCGGTGTCCACCCAGTTGATCCCCCGGTCCACCGCCCGCTCGATCGCGGCAATCGACTCGGCATCGTCCTGGGCACCCCATCCGAAGGCGTAATCGCCGCCGCCAATCGCCCACGTACCGAGGCCGATCGCGGAAATCTCGAGCCCCGTCTTCCCGAACGCTCGTTTCCTCATCGTGTGCTCCTCTCTCTACAGCATAGCTGGAACAGGCCGCTTGCAACCGTGTCGTATGATCGAGTGGATGACTGAACCCAATCCCGCCCTCCGCGAAGCCTACCAGCGGCACGAACGCCGATGGGCCGACAATCTGTTCGTCTACGCGGTCGTCTCGAGGCGGAGCCACGGTGTGTCGATCGGGATCAACCTGAACCCTGGTAAGGAGTGCAATTTCGACTGTGTCTACTGCCAGGTGGATCGACTGGTCCCGCCGCGCGTGCGCAAGGTGGACCTTGCTCGCCTGTCGATCGAACTCGACGCGGTGCTTCAGGCCGCCGCGGACGGATCGCTATATGACAGGCCACCGTTCAACGCGCTGCCCTCCGACCGGCGCGAGGTGCGGGACATCGCGTTCTCGGGCGACGGCGAGCCAACCACCTATCCGCGCATCCGGGAGGCCGTGGAGATGGCCGCCGCCGCACGGACGCGCTTCGGGCTCGACGCGACAAAGCTCGTGCTGATCACCGATGCGTCGTACCTGGCGAAGCCGGCAGTGCGCGAAGCGTTGGACGTCCTGGACGCGAACCACGGAGAGATCTGGGCGAAGCTGGACGCTGGAACCGAGGAATATTTCCAGCTGATCGACCGGCCAAACGTCTCATTGGTACACGTCCTGGAGAACATTCTCGACGCGGCCCGCCGGCGGCCGCTCGTGATCCAGTCGCTGTTCATGCGCATGAACGGCCAGGCGATTCCGGACACTGAGATCGAGGCCTACTGCGGTCGGCTGAATGACGTGCTGGCCGCGGGCGGACAGATCAAGAGCCTCCAGCTCTACACGATCGCGCGAAAGCCGGCCGAGCCAACGGTGGCGCCGCTGGCGGACGACGAACTGGACCGGCTGGCTGACGTCGTCCGCGCGCGTGTCCCGGTGCCCGTTGAGACGTTCTACGGGGTGGAGTAATGCGCGGGGACCTGGTCCGCGAGCAGACCGACCGCTAATGCGTAGGCGTGGGCGCAGTTGTACTGGAGCAGCACCGCATAGTTGTCCAGGACGAGAAAGTCGCGCGTGCCGGCGCGGACCAGGGACGCGGCGGTGGCGGACTTCGGCAGCGGCTGGCGGCCGGTGGATCGGATACCGAGCGATCGCCAGCGTGAAAGCGCGAGACCTTCGGTCATCTGGCGCGTCGCCTCGCATCCCGCCGCGCGTAGCGGCGCCATCGCCTCGATCTGCTTCGTTGCGCTCTTCGGCACCGTGACCGCCCTGCCCCATCCAGCCCCGGCCGTCCATCCGTTCTGCCTCAGGTAGTTGGCGATCGACGCGAAGACATCCTCCTCGGAACCCCAGATGTCGCGTTTGCCGTCGTGGTCGAAGTCCTCGGCGTACTTCAGGTAGCTCGACGGCATGAACTGCGGCTGGCCCATCGCGCCGGCCCACGATCCCTTCATCCTCGACAGGTCGATGTCGCCACGGTCGAGGATGCGCAAGGCGTTGAGAAGCTCTTCCCTGAACATCGTCGCGCGGCGGTTGTCGTAGGCAAGCGTCGCGAGGGAGGCAATCGTCGGGCGTACACCGCTGAAGCGCCCGAAGTTCGACTCCAGGCCCCAGACCGCCACGATGATGCCGGGAGGCACGCCGTACTGGGCCGACACCTTCTTCAGCACGCCCGCGTGACTCCTCGCCATCTCGCGGGCCGTCTTCACCGTCCTTCGATCCAGCCGCCGCTTCAGGTACGCGTCGATGGAGAGTGTTCGCTCGGCCTGGGTCCGGTCCCGCTCGACGACGATCGGCAGGGGTTCGATGTCGGCGAGGGCCGCCTCCACCGTCCGCTCGCTAATCCCTTTCGCAAGCGCGTCCTTGCGAAGTCCCGCCAACCAGTCGGAGAACGGAACGGCCGGCGGCGAAGCAACGGGGTCTTGCGCCACCATGGCCGCGGGAACGCCCGCAGTGGCACAGGCAACGGCGAGCGCGACGATGACGCGCGAGAGGGAAATCGACATGAAGACCTGCGGCTATTATGCGACAGGAATCCGCCTTCCGGAGTTGACGGTATACTTCCCCCTGGATAATCGAAGGCGCCCCGGGGGACACGCGGGGACGCTTGTTCCGCTGACACGCATGAGGAGTGTCGATGACCACTCGCACTGATACCACCGCCCGGGTTCGAACGCTGGTGCTTCTCTCGGTTTGCGGGCTGCTCGCCACTGCTGGCCCCGCCCTTCGAGGGCGCGTCAGCGCGCAGACCGACCCGAACACGATTGTCGATCCTGCGGTCTTCAAGGAGTTTCGCTACCGTGCCGTCGGCCCCCATCGCGGCGGGCGCGTCACCGCCGTCGCCGGCGTGCGGCGTCAGCCGTCGACCTTCTACATGGGCGCCAGCGGCGGCGGCGTGTGGAAGACGACGGACAGCGGCCAGACATGGGTCAGCGTCTCGGACGGGTTCTTCGCTACCGGCTCGATCGGGGCCATCGACGTTTCCGAATCCAACCCGGATGTCGTCTACGTGGG
>DASVIS010000230.1:0-8795 GCA_036381995.1 Vicinamibacterales bacterium
GGCGCCACCGCCGCCCCCGCCCGTGGCAATGCCTGCGCCGCCGCCGCCGCCACCCCCGCCGCCGCCACCGCCGCCGCCGCCGGCTCCCGCGCCACTGACCGAGGACCAGATCTTCGCGAACAAGACGCTGGACCAGTTGAACGCCGAGAAGCCGTTGACCGACGCCTTCTTCGACTACGACAAGTCGGCGCTGACGGACGAGGGTCGAACGGCGCTGCAGAAAGATGCTGACTGGCTGAAGAAGTGGGCGGCCGTCAAGGTCACCGTCGAAGGCCACTGCGACTCGCGCGGCACCGCCGAGTACAACCTGGCGCTCGGAGAACGGCGCGCCAACGCCGCCAAGAGCTACCTCGTGAGTCTCGGCGTCAGCCCCGACCGGGTGCTGGTCGTCAGCAAGGGCAAGGAGCAGCCGTTCTGCAACGAGGAGAACGAGAGCTGCTGGTCACAGAACCGTCGCGGCCACTTCATCATCACCACGAAGTAGCGCGTTCCGACACGCACACCGAGCGCAGTGGGACCGCCGGAGACGCCGGTCCTACTGCCCCGGCGTGCAGCTCAGTCCAATCGCTTCCGCCGCCTCACGTGGGTGGTCGGCCGCGACGATCGGCCGTCCCACGACCAGATAGCTGGCGCCTGCGGCAAGCGCCTGCCGGGCGCTCGACGTGCGCACCTGATCGTCGGCTCGCCCCGCTGCGGGCGCGGCCCCGCGGATCCCCGGCGTCACGATCACGAAATCGCGACCACGCTGCTCCCGCAACACAGGCGTTTCCCATGGCGAAGCCACGACTCCATCGAGCCCCGCTTCGGCTGCCAGCGCCGCCAGCGCGCTGACCTGATCGAGGACCGGCGTGCCGACGCCGACCTGCGCCAGGGCCGCCTGGTCGAGGCTCGTCAACACCGTGACCGCGATGACGAGTGGCCGCGGCCGCCCAGTCGCCGCCGCCGTCTCCTCCGCCGCCACCCGGGCTGCGCGCATCATCTCGAGACCGCCCGACGCATGGACATTGACCATCCAGACACCCAGGCGTGTGGCCGCTGCGACGGCCCCGGCCACTGTGTTCGGAATGTCGTGAAACTTCAGGTCCAGGAAGACGCGATGGCCGTCCTCCACCAGGCGGTGAACGACGGACGGCCCTTCGGAGGTGAAGAGCCGGCTGCCGACCTTCACGCCCCCGATCAGGCCCGACAACTCGTGCGCCAGAGCGAACGCCCGGTCGGCTGAATCCACGTCGAGGGCGACCAGCAGTTCCTTCACGTGCGCTTCTCCCCGGGCACGTCCACCGTTCCCGTCAGGTCCGACACCCGCTCGATGCCGTGACGGCGCATGTAGTCGAGGATCCCCGACTCGAGCTTGCCCCAGATGAACGGATCGACGAAGCTCGCCGTCCCCACCTGCACCGCCGTGGCGCCGGCAATCATGAACTCCACGACATCGGCCGCCGAGGTGATGCCGCCGATCCCGACGATCGGGATCCGCACCCGCCGCGAACACTCGTACACCATGCGGACCGCGATCGGGCGGATCGCGGGGCCGCTCAACCCGCCCATGATGTTCGACAACCGCGGCCGTCTCGTTTCGACATCGATCGCCATCGCCAGAAAGGTGTTCACGAGCGATACCGCATCGGCCCCGGCGTCTTCCGCAGCCTTCGCGAACGACGCCACGTCGGTGACGTTCGGCGTCAGTTTCGGGATGAGGGGAAGCGGCGTGGCGCGGCGCACGGCAGAGACGACCCGGTGCGTGTTTCCGAGGTGACACCCGAACGAGATCCCGCCTTCCTTGATGTTCGGGCAGGAGATGTTCAGTTCGAGACCCGCCACGCCGTCGACGTCCGAGAGGATCCGCGCCACCTCCGTATACTCGTCGATCGTCGTCCCGCAGATGTTCACGATGACCGTGGCCTTGCGGGCGCGCAATTCCGGCATCTTCTCCCGGATGAAGCGGTGCACGCCGATTCCCTGCAGCCCAATCGCATTCAACATCCCGGCCGGAGTCTCGACGATGCGAGGGGGGGGGTGCCCCGGGCGTTCCGCGAGGAACAGTCCCTTGACGACCACCGCGCCGAGCGTGGAGAGGTCCACGACATCGGCGTACTCCACGCCGTAGCCGAAGCACCCGCTCGCCGACATGAGCGGGTTCTTCAACCGAAGCGCGCCGATCTGGACTGAGAGGTCCATGAGTGCCAATCCCATGACGAGATCCGTCATGCGTCCCATTCGTCCCACACGATGTCCGCAGCCCTGAAGACCGGGCCCTCGACGCACGACCGTGCGTACCGGGAGCTGCCCTCCTGGGTCCGAACCCTGACCACACAACTGTAGCAGCCGCCCATGCCACATCCCATCCGCCGCTCGGTGGCAACCTCGCACGGGCGCCCGTGGCGCGCGGCCAGATCGGCGACGGCCTTCAGCATCGCCTCGGGCCCGCAGGCATAGATCGCAACCGGCGACGCGCCGGACCGGGCTGCCAGCTCGCGAGCCAGGGGCACGGTCACGCGCCCATGGTCGCCCAGGGTTCCGTCTTCCGTCGCGCGGTCGACCTGCACACCGAGCGGCTCGAAGCGATCGACGCAGAACAGATCGGCGCCCGTGCGCGCGCCGTAGAACAGCCGGCACCGAACCCCCGTGCCGGTCAGGTCCTCGCTGAGCGTGGCGAACGGTGCCAGTCCTGTCCCGCCCGCGACCATCCAGGCGTCGGACCCATCGGGTGGTCTCGAGAATGGGCGGCCGAGCGGGCCCAGACAAGGGATGCGGGTGCCTGGCGCGGCGTCGTACAGCAGTTGACTCCCGACGCCGATCCGCTTGTTGAGAATCGAGAACCCGATGACGCCGCCGTCCGTGTCGCGGAGGCGCTCGAAGACCGAGTACGGCCGCCGCAGGAGCGGCGTGTCCCCGGCCGCCGTCCGGATCATCACGAACTGGCCGGGCCGGATGGCCGTCGCGATCGCGGGGGCGCGAAACGCCACCACACCGTAGTCGCCCGACAAGCGAGTCGACGAAATGACCTCGGCGTTCACGTCCACTGGCATCGCGGGAAGTATAGCCGATGGCTGGCGCCGGACTGCCCCCCGGCTGCTATCATGTTCGGGATGCGGTACCTCCGGATGTTCAGCAACGCCGTTCTGGCCGCCGCCGTCGGGGCGATCTACCTGAGCGTGCTGTTCCTCCAGTTGAACCCGACCGTTCCCCTCTACCCGTTGAACCTCGCGTCGCTCGCGATGACGCTGGCGCTGTTCTACGGCGTCCACTTCGTCGTCGTGTTCTACGCATTGATCGTCCTGCGGCAGATGATCGGGGGCAAGCCCTTGTCGCCCGGGTGGGTGAGCCTCCGATTGCTGGCGTGGCTGCTGGCGGCGGACGCGAGCGGGGTCGCGACGCTCATGTGGTTCAACCTGCGCTCGTACTCGCCGATGCTCACCCTCGAGACGTCCCGCCGCATGGCCGCCAGCGCGGCGATCCTGACGGCGTGCGCCTTCATGTTCCTCGGCGTGGCCCTGGCGCACTACTCGTTCGGGCGCCGGAAGGGCAGGGTCGGGGCAAGCTTCGTGAGCCTGGCGCTGGCCGCGTCGCTGGTCCTTCCGCTCGTGGCGCGCGGGCCGGGGAAGCTGGTGCCGCTCGTCTCGCGCCCGTTGGATATCGACGCGGGGATTGCGCGGCCGGTCTCGAGCGGCCGCGTCGTGCTGATCGTGCTCGATGGCGGCTCGCTGGACTTCGTGTCCACCGCGGCCCTCGAGGGGAGGCTTCCGAGCTTCGGGAAGATTCTCGACAGCGGTGCGGCGATGCACCTGGCGACGATCCGTCCCACCCAGCCGGATCCCGTCTGGACGACCGTCGCCACCGGCAAACTGCCGGCGCGAACGGGCGTGCGGTCGGCCGCGCACTACCGCGTGCCCGCGTCCAGCGATCCGCTCGAGTTGCTGCCCGACAGCTGCTTTGCCCACGGCCTCGTGCAGTTCGGCTTCGTGACCGCCGTGCCGCACGACGCTGCATCGGTGCGCGCGCGCCCGATCTGGAGCATCCTCGGTTCGGCCGGCCTGACATCCGGCGTCGTCAACTGGCCGCTGACGTACCCGGCGCAGCCCGTGCGCGGCTATCTGGTCAGTGAACAGTTCTACCGGCCCGGCGCGGCATCGCTCGAACCGGATGATCCCGGGCGCGAGGTCGATTCGGCCGCGCGATCGACAGCGCTGTCGATCCAGCCGCCAGACCTGTTCGATGAGGCCAGGGCGGCGGGCGACACGGCCGCCCCCGGGGTGGAGGCCGAACCTCGTCGCGACCTGCTGGGGACGCAGGCGTTCATCACCGATCGGATGTACGAACAGGTGGCCAGGGCGCTCCAGGAGAAGGTCCGGCCGGACTTCTCGGCCGTTCGCTACCGCGAACTCGACGTCGCCGGCCACCGTTTCCTCCGCTATGCGATGCCCAGGGATTTTGGCGACGTGTCCCCGGACGAGCGCCGCCGCTTCGGGCAGGTGCTCGAGGCCGCATACGCCCGCGTGGACGCCATCGTCGGACGCGCGCTCGCCGGGCTCGGGCCCGACGATCTCCTGCTGGTGGTCTCGGGATTCGGGATGGAGCCGCTATCGGTCGAGAAGCGCATGCTGGAGCGCTACATCGGCAATCCCGATCTCTCCGGAACCCATGAGGATGCGCCGGACGGCTTCATGCTCGCCTACGGCGCGGCCGTGAATCCCGGGCGCAAGGATCGGGCGTCGGTGGCCGACGTCGTGCCGACGATTCTCTACTTCTTGGGGCTGCCGGTGGCGCACGACATGGACGGCTACGCCAAGACCGATATCTTTCGAAGGGAATTCAGCGACAGCCGGCCCATGGCGTTCATCCAGACGTACGAGCGCTGACGGCCTCCGTGCTATACTGGCGCAGTTCTTTAAGCCGGCTCCGTGAGGCCGACAAGATCCCGCATGCGCCACTTTCCCTTTCCACGCGCCTCGAACCCCGCCAGCACGGCCGCTGCCTGTCGTGAACCGAGCCCGTCTCGTTCCCAGAGCGAGGAGTCCGTATGCCCGTCGTGATGGATGCGGATCGGATGGGCCGCACGCTCACCCGGATCGCGCACGAAATCGTGGAACGCAATCGCGGAGTCGACCGCCTCGCGCTGGTCGGCGTCCGCACGCGCGGCGTCCCGATCGCCAGCCGGCTCGCGTCGAGGCTGAAGGAAATCAGCGGCCAAGACGTCCCGGTGGGTGCGCTCGACATCACGCTCTACCGCGACGACCTGATGCACAACCCGGTGGGGCCGCAACCGCTCGTCCGCAGCACGGACATCCCGTTCTCGATCGACAACCGCGTCATCGTACTCGTCGACGACGTGCTGTATACCGGCCGGACGGTCCGAGCGGCCCTCGACGAGCTGATCGATTTCGGCCGGCCCAAGGCGATTCAGCTCGTCGTCATCGTCGATCGCGGGCACCGGGAGTTGCCCATCAAGGCCGATTACGTCGGCAAGAACCTGCCCACCTCGCACACAGAGAGCGTCTCGGTGCGGCTCGTCGAGACCGACGGGTGCGACGAAGTCGTCATCGAGAAGATCGCCGGAGAGGAGGCGGAATGACGCCCGAGACGACCGACACGACGACCCCTCTGCCGGCCGCCGTGCCGGACGAACCGCCGATCCCGGCGAACCGTCTGCGGAGGAAAGACCTCGTTGGGATTGCCGAGCTGTCGGTCGAGGAGATCACGCTGATCCTCGACACCGCCGTGGCGATGAAGGAGATCGCCTCGCGGCCCATCAAGAAGGTGCCGGCGCTTCGCGGGAAGACGGTCGTCAACCTGTTCTTCGAGGCGAGCACGCGCACGCGGACCTCCTTCGAGATTGCCGAGAAACGCCTGAGCGCCGACACGCTGAACATCGCCGCCAGCACCTCGAGCGTCGTCAAGGGTGAGACGCTGGCCGACACGGTGCACAACATCGAGGCGATGTCACCCGACCTGCTCGTGGTGCGGCATTCCTCGTCCGGCGCCTGCCACTTCCTGTCGCGGATCTGCCGCGCGGGCGTCATCAACGCCGGTGACGGAATGCACGAACATCCGACGCAGGCGCTGCTCGACGCGTTCACGATCCGCGAACGGAAACAGCGGCTCGCCGGGTTGAAAGTGGCTATCTGTGGCGACTTGCTTCACAGCCGCGTCCTTCGATCGAACGTGCTGTTGCTGACGAAGATGGGCGCCGACGTGTGGCTCTGCGGTCCGCCCACCCTGGTTCCCGCGGGATTCGAGCGGAGCGGCGTCCGCATCACGTCGTCGGTGGATGAGGCGATCGAGGGGGCCGACGCGGTGATGATGCTGCGCATCCAGCTCGAGCGGATGCTCGGCGGGTACTTCCCGTCGCTTCGCGAGTACTTCAACGTGTTCGGGATGACGCCCGAGCGTGTGCAGCGCGCCAGGCCCGACGTGCTGATCATGCACCCGGGGCCGATGAATCGAGGCGTCGAGATCGCGTCCGAGGTGGCCGACGGACCGTACTCGGTGATCCTCGACCAGGTGGCCAACGGCGTGGCCGTCCGCATGGCGATCCTGTACCTGCTGGCTGGTGGAGTCGAACATGAAGCGGTTGCTTAGGGGCGGACATCTCGTCGACCCGTTGCAGGGGATCGACGGCGTGAGGGACGTGCTGCTGGACGGCGACCGCGTCGCCGCGGTCGGCCAGGACCTGCCGGTCGGCACGGACGTCGAAGTGATCGCGGTACCCGCGGGATGCATCGTGTGTCCAGGGTTCGTGGACATGCACGTGCACCTCCGCGAGCCTGGACAGGAGCACAAGGAGACGATTGCGACCGGGATGGCGGCGGCGGCGGCCGGTGGATTCACGGGCGTCGCGTGCATGCCGAACACGCAGCCGGTGAACGACAGCGCCGCGGTCACGCGATTGATCCTCGAGCGCGCCGCGCTCGAGGGGACCGTTCACGTGTATCCGATCGGCGCCGTGTCGAAGGGCATGAAGGGCGAGAGCCTCTCCGAGATCGCCGATCTCCGCGGCGCGGGGTGCGTGGCGATCTCCGACGATGGGAAGCCGGTGTCCACGGCGTTGCTCATGCGGCGCGCGCTCGAGTACGCCGGCATGTTCGACATGCCGGTCATCGACCACTGCGAGGAACCCACCCTCAAGGGCGAGGGGGTGGCGCACGAAGGCTACATCGCCTCCATGCTCGGCCTCCGCGGCATTCCAGCGACCGCCGAGTCAATCATCGTCGAGCGGGACATCGCGCTCGCCGAGATGACGGGCGGTATCGTGCACATCGCGCACCTCAGCACCCGGCAGGCGCTGCGGGGCGTGCTGGCGGCCAAGTCGCGAGGGATCACCGTGACCTGCGAAGTGGCCCCGCATCACTTCGTCCTGACCGACGAGCGCCTGACCGGGCCGGTGAGCTACGACACGAACCTGAAGATGAACCCGCCTCTTCGCGAGCGGGCGGACGTCGACGCCATCCTCCAGGGACTCAGAGGCGGGACCATCGACGCGATCGCCACCGATCACGCGCCGCATCAGGCCGATGAGAAGCACGTGGAATTCGATCGGGCGCCGTTCGGCATCATCGGGCTCGAGACGGCCGTGTCGCTGACGCTCGATCGCCTGGTCCACGGCGGAGTCATCACGCTCCGCCGGATGGTCCAGCTGATGTCGGTCAACCCGTGCCGGATTCTGAACCTGCCGGGCGGCACGCTCAGGCCCGATCGGCCGGCCGACGTGACGGTCATCGCGCCGTCGTCGACGGTGACCGTCGACCTGTCGAAGTCGAGGTCGCGATCGCGCAACTCCCCGTTCGACGGCTGGACCCTGCGCGGCGCCGTCGTCGCGACCATCGTGGGAGGCAGGACGGTCTACGTGAACGACGGGATCCCGGCGGCTGCGGCATTCGGCCTCGCCGTCGCACGGGCATGATGCCCGCGCCGACGTCTGCACGCGTCCGCGACGGTCTGAAGTCGACGCTCGACCGGCTCTACGCCGAGTACAACCGGGCGGAAGCCGTTGCCGACCCGATCGACATCGTGCGACGCTACCCAGCCCGTCGCGACCGGGAAGTGGTCGGATTCTGCGCCGCCGGCCTGGCGTTCGGACGGGTCGCCAGCGTTCTCCAGTCCATCGAGCGCCTGCTGGCCGTTCTGGGGCCGTCGCCCGCCGCGTTCGTTCGGGAGTTCGATCCGCGGCGCGACGGACAGGCCTTCGAACCGCTGGTGCACCGCTGGACTCGAGGCGACGCCCTGGCGGCGCTCGTCCTCGCGCTCCGCCGGATGACGGACGAGGCGGGGTCGATTGAGGGCTTCTTCCTCCTTGGACACGACGCGGCCAGGCCGGATGTCGAAGCCTCGATTGAGTCGTTTTCGCGTCGAGCGCTCGCCCTGGTCGCCGGCGACGCGCACGCCCGGCCCACCGGCGTGTCGTACTTCTTCCCACGGCCGTCCGCGGGCAGCGCCTGCAAGCGCCTCAACCTCTATCTCCGCTGGATGGTGCGCGCCGATGCGGTGGATCTGGGCGTGTGGTCCGGCGTGTCGAGGTCACAGTTGGTCGTGCCGCTGGACGTGCACGTGATCCGCCTGGGACAGTGCCTGGGACTGACCCGCTACCGGAGCCCGGGATGGAGGATGGCATCGGAGATCACGGCGTCGCTTCGCCAGTTGGATCCAGACGACCCGGTGCGCTACGACTTTGCGCTGTGCCACGTCGGCATGCGCGACCAGTGCGGCTTCAACCGGCCGTTCGGGGATTCGCGGTGCCCGATGCGCGGGTGGTGCCGGCCAGGGCGGCATAGACGCCCAGTGTCTCGTCGACCATCCGG
>DASVIS010000231.1:0-4458 GCA_036381995.1 Vicinamibacterales bacterium
GCAGCGCCTTCCGTTCCTCGACTTCACGTCGGCGCAGTGGCAGGTTCTGGTCGCGGTCAAGAACCTGTTCCGCGACACCACGCGCGACGGTTCCGTTTACGACGAACTGCTGGTCGTCAAGCCACCGACACGGATCCTGGGAGGAGTCGTGGTGCGGTTCTGACATCCCGCGATTGTGCGGTCTCGGCGTCTCGCGATCCGGGCTGGGCGGGCCGAGGTGGCCCGCCTTCGTTGTCTCCCGCAAGGACGCTTGTCGAGCCACCAATCCATTTTATTGGAGAATCGCTCCATCTACTTGGACGGGTGGTCTTTGAACCGCCGCTGACATAAGATAAATGCCTCATTGCCTTCGATTTGCAGACGCTTATGTGGATGCGGGCCGTGGTATGCCGATTGCTGTTTCCAAGACTCGCTGCTCCTAGTTCGGCGGTCCGCTGATGAACAGGCTGGGAAACACGGAAGTCGCCAAGCGCGGAATCCGATGGCGCTGGCCCGGTTGGGCGGCGGCCACGCCGGCCCTGTTGACGCTCTCCATCGCCGGCGTCCTCCTCACTCTCGGTCTTGCCAATATCGCCATCCGGGCCACCTGGCGCGAATCCGACGACGGGGTGTTGTGGGTGAGCCGGGTGGAAGGGGTGACGGCCTTCGAGGTGGCGCCGGGGACACCCGCCGCTCGCGCCGGGATCAGGCCGGGGGACCTGCTCGAAGCGGTTGACGGACAGTACGTCGAACGGCCGTCGGATGTCGCGGACCTGCTTCATCGGGCCGAGGAGGGGCAGCCCGTCCGGTATCGCGTGCTGCGGCTCGGGACAGCCGAGGCGTTCGATTTCCGGCTGGCATCCGTTCCTCGGGGCAACGTCGGCCTCTACTACGTCCTGGCCCCGGTCGGCCTCTTCACGCTGCTCGTCGGTGCGGCCGTCCGCTTGCGCCGGCCGAGTCATCCGGCCACTTTGCATTTCCTCTGGCTGGCGGGCGCGTTCTTCGGCTGGGCCGTGTTCTCGTTCAGTGGTCGCCTCGATCGGCTCGACTGGCTGTTCTACTGGGTCGACTCGGTCGCGGTCCTCCTCCTGCCGCCGCTGTTCCTGCACTTCACGTTCTTCTTTCCCGAGCGCCCGCGCACGTGGGTGACGACGCCTCTCGGCAGCAGGTTCTGGCCGTTGGTCTATGTGCCCGCGCTGTTGCTCGGAGCGACACGGGCGATCTCCATTACGAGGGCGGCGCAGAACGGGCAGTTCTACATCAACGGCGTCGTCGAGGCGCTGGACCGTTTCGAGCCGCTCTATCTGTCGCTCTATCTGGGCGCCGGCCTGGTGGTCATTGCCAGGGCCTTCGGCCAGGTGCGGACGGTCACGGCAAAGAGGCAGTTGCGGTGGATCGCGTGGGGCACGGCGCTCGGTGGTCTGCCGTTCGCGTTCGGCTACGCGCTGCCGTATGCGCTCGGGATCAGCCCGTCGCTGCCGATGGACCTGTCCGCGATCCCGCTGAGCTTGATTCCGCTGACTTTTGCGTGCGCGATCGTCCGCTACCGTCTCGCCGACGTGGAGGTCATCGTCAAGCGCGGGATGGTGTGGGTGGCGGCGCTCACGGCAATCGCGGCGATCTATGCCGTGCTCTTGCGGCTCGCCGGCTGGATCTTCCTGGAGGACTCGAACGGTCACAACTCGGTGATCGCGGTGCTGGCGACGCTGGTGGTCGTGCTGGTCGCGCGTCCGCTGAAGAACGCGATCCAGGCCACGTTCGACCGTGCGTTCTACCGCGACCGTTACGATTACCGCCGCGCGCTCGTCGGATTTGCCCGTGACCTCAGCTCCGACCTCGACCTGTACCGCCTGGGCGATCGGATCGTCTCGCGGGTGACCGAGACGCTGCTGGTGGACCGGATGGCGCTGCTGCTGGCGGAGGAGCGGACCGGGGAGTTCACCGCGATTCGGTCGGCGGGGCTGTCCGGCGGTTCCGTGCGACTCGGCCGCAACTCGGCGCTCGGCGCGCGGCTGTCGGCTGGAGTGGCGGTCGCCATGGACGACCCGACGACCACCCGCGGGATTCCTGTCGGCGACCTCGAGCCATGGCGCGACCGTGAGTTCTACTACTTCGTCCCGTGCGTGTCGAAGGAAACGACGATTGCGGTGCTGGCGCTCGGGCGCAAGCCGCACGCCGAGCCGTTGAACTCCGAGGACCTCGCGCTGCTCGCCGCCGTTGCGGGCCAGGCGGCGACGGCCCTCGAGAACGGCCGCCTCTACCGGCAGCTGCACATGAAGGCCGAAGAGCTCGGGCGGATGCGCGAGTTCAACGAGAGCATCCTCGAATCACTCGACGCCGGGCTGGCTGTCGTGGATGGCCACGATCGCGTGCTGCGGTGGAACCGCGCGCTGGAACTGCTGCACGGCGCCACGCGTGCCGAGGCCGCCGGGGGCACGCTCGACGAGCTGTTCGGTCAGGCGTTCGTCGACGCGGTACGGGCCGCCCGGGGGCAGTCGGTGCAGGGCGGAACGTTCTATCGCTTCCCGCTGGCGACGCGGACGCCTGGAGGGACCCGGACGCTCGTCAACATCACGACCGTGCCGCTCCAGTCGCTGGCCGGCACCGGCGACACCGGCACGGTCATCATCGTGGACGACGTGACGGCCCGGGCGCAGCTCGAAGAGCAGTTGCAGATCTCCGACAAGATGGCATCGATCGGCCTGCTGGCCGCGGGTGTGGCGCACGAGGTGAACACGCCGCTGACAGGGATCTCGAGCTTCACGCAGATGCTGCTCGACGGTGCCGACCCCGATGACCCGAAGACGCGTCTGCTCGAGAAGATCGAGCGCCAGACCTTCCGGGCGGCGAAGATTGTGAACGGCCTGCTGAACCTCTCGCGCCCAGCCACGGCGGCGCCCGAGCGCGCGCCGGTGGATCTGAACGTCGTGGTGAACGACGTGCTGTCGCTGCTCGAACATCAATTCAGGGTGGCGAGCATCCAGGTACGCCGCGAGATGCCGTCCCCCGGCCCGGTCGTGATGGGCACGGAGTTCAAGCTGCAGCAGGTGTTCCTGAACCTGTTCATCAACGCCCGCGACGCGATGCCGAAAGGCGGCTGGCTGACGATTGCCACCCGCGTGGTGGACGGCACCGCGACCGTCGACGTGGGCGACACCGGGGGTGGAATCCCGAGCGACTGTCTCGCCCGGATCTACGACCCGTTCTTCACGACCAAGACGATGGGCCAGGGCACCGGGCTCGGCCTGTCGATCGCCTACGGTATCGTGCGGGAGCACGATGGCACGATCACGTGCGACAGCGCGGTGGGCATCGGCACCCGCTTCGCGCTGTCGTTCCCGGTGGCTGCGGCCGCGTCGGTTCCACGATCCGGCCGCGCAGTCTGAGCGATTCCTGTTTGTCCTGATCTATGGCCCGTAACGGCACCGTCCTCGTCGTCGACGACGAAGAGATCATGCGCGAGATCCTCGAGGCATTGCTGACGCACGAGGGGTACAGCGTCCGCCTGGCCTCGAGCGGCCCGGAGGGACTGGATATCGCGCGGTCGCTGCCGATTGACGCCGCGGTCGTCGATGTGATGATGCCGGGCATGGACGGGCTCACGGTGCTCGACGAGATCAAGAAGATCGACGAGGACATCGCGGTCATCATGATCACGGCCTTCGCCTCGGTCGAGACCGCGATTGCCGCGATGAAGCGGGGCGCGTTCGACTACGTCACCAAGCCGTTCAAGAACGACGAGGTGCTGGTCGTTCTCCGCAACGCGGTGGAGCGCGGGCAACTCGTCGCCGAGAACCGGGCGCTCAGGCAGAATCTCCAGGAGCGCTACAGCAAGTTCGGGAACATCATCGGCCGCAGCCAGCGCATGCGCCAGGTGTTCGACCTGATCATCCAGGCGGCTCCCAGCCGGTCCACCATTCTCATCAGTGGCGAGAGCGGGACGGGGAAGGAACTGGTGGCGCGGGCCATTCACTCGAACTCGCCGCGGGCCCCGCGAGCGTTCGTCACCGTGAACTCGGGGAATCTCCCGCCGGACCTCCTCGAGTCGAACCTGTTCGGCCACGTCAAGGGCGCGTTCACCGGCGCCGTCTACCCGAAGAAGGGCCTCTTCGAGATGGCGGACAAGGGGAGCATCTTCTTCGACGAGATCGGCAACGTGCCGCTCGAAACGCAGGCCAAGCTCCTCCGCGTGATCCAGGAGCGCGACTTCATGCGCCTCGGCGGCATGGAGACGATCAAGGTCGACGTCCGGATCATCGCGGCGACCAACGTGGACCTGCACCAGATGATGGAGGAGCAGCGGTTCCGCGAGGACCTCTACTACCGCCTCCACGTCATCACCGTGCATCTGCCGCCGCTGCGCGACCGCAAGGAGGACATCCCGCTGCTCGTGCAGCACTTCCTCCACAAGTACGGCACCGAGAACGAGAAGACGGGACTCGACCTGACGCCCGGCGCCCTCGACCTGCTGCTCGAGTA
>DASVIS010000232.1:0-5616 GCA_036381995.1 Vicinamibacterales bacterium
CGGGCCGCGTCAGCCGCACGCTTCGAACCGGCGCGGGCCGTCCCACCGCCGTCCGCCACGTCCGATATGTCGCCGGTCGCCAGGGGCGCCCGGGCCCGCTCACGCTCGACAGGGCCGAACCCCGCGTCCTCGGTCGGGGGCATTCACGTGAGCCAGTCGGCGGCGCCTTCGAGCGCCTCCGGGCCCGTCTGCACCTGCGGCGCGGGGTTGGCGCACGGCCGCTCGGCCCTGCTCGCATGTTCGCGGTTCCCGGGCATCCCCCGACGCCCGCCGGCGCAATCGTCAAGTCCGACTGACAGCGTCAGTTCCGACCCCTCATCGTCAGTTCCGACTCGTCATCGTCAGTTCCGACCCCTCATCGTCAGTTCCGACTAGTCCGTCGTTTCAGTAGATCATGTCCCCGGTGAGGAACGCGCGAGTGCGGGGATCTTTGGGGTGATCCAGCAGCTGTGGGATGGGGGCGGTTTCAATAATCTCGCCGTCGAGCAGCAGCGCGGCGCGGTGCGCGAGGCGGCGGGCCTGGAAGATTTGGTGCGTGGCCAGCACCACGGTGACACCCTGCATTTGGCGCTCGCGAACCAGGTCCTCGACGAGGCGCACGTTGCGCGGATCGAGGTTGGCGGTGGGCTCGTCGAGCAGCAGCACGTCGGGATCGAAGGCAAGCGCCCGGCCGAACGCCACGCGCTGGATCTCGCCGCCGGACAGCGTGCGAGCCGATGCGTGTGACAGGTGCGCGAGTCCGAGAGCGTCGAGCAGGTGATCGATCTCCGCGGGCCGTTTCCCCGTGCCGCGCACGCGGAGGCCGAACGTCAGGTTCGCACGAACGGATCGGCTGAGCACGAGTGGCCGTTGGAACACCGTGGTCACCCGCCGGCGGACGTCCACCGGAGGCTCGGTGTCCATCGCGCGGCCGTCGAACCAGAGTCGGCCCGCGCTTGGCCGCTCGAGGAATTGCAGCAGGCGCAGCAGCGTGCTCTTCCCGGAACCGCTGGGGCCGATGACGGCGAGCGTCTCCCCTCTCCGAATCTCGAGGCGCTCGATGTCGAGCACCAATCGCTCCGCGTAGCGCTGCTGAATCGAGTCGAGCCGGTAGAGGGTGGAGTCCGGCATCATTGGTCGCGGAGCCGGCCCTGCAACCGGAGCAGGAGAACGTTGGCTCCGAACGCCACGGCAATGAGTGTGACGCCCAGCGCCATCGCCATCGCAAAATCGCCCTGGCGTGTATAGAGGACGATGGCCGTGGTGAGGACTCGGGTCTGTCCCTCGACGTTTCCCCCGACCAGCATCACGGCGCCGACTTCCGAGATGATGCCACCGAACGCGGCAACGATCGCGGCGGTCACGCCGACCCGCGCTTCCTGCAGGACCGTCCACGCGATCTGCCAGCGCGAGGCGCCGAGCGCGAACACCTGCTGCCGCACCGCCTGGTCCACGCCCGCCACCGCACTCATGGTCAGACCGGCGACGAGCGGAAACGCGATGATCGCCTGAGCCACGATCATCGCCGTGGGCGTGAACAGCCAACCCAGAGAGCCGAGCGGCCCGCTTCTCGAGAGGAACAGGTAGACGAACAGCCCGACCACAACCGGCGGCAGCCCCATGCCGGTGTAGAGCGAGAGCGTGATCAGCCGCTGACCGCGAAAGCGGACGAGGCCCAGGAAGGCGCCAATGGGCACGCCCAGGATGGTGGCCAGCAGGAGCGCCGCGCCGGTCACACGAAGCGTCAGCGCAACAATCTGCAGCAGCTCGGGACGGTGGAATTCAGACAGCAATTGGGACACAGGAACGAGAGGCCCGGCGGCCGGACCATTCTACCCGTCGACTCGGTGGCGTCGCATGACTGACCGAAGTGCTCATCGTACCAGTTCCACGCTCTTCACCCAGTGTGAATAGCGCCCGGCGAATTCGTCGGGGCCGACGACCAGTTGCAGCAGCCCTTCGCGGCCGGTGGCCGGACGGCCATCGCGCTCGAATGCGATTAGGATCGCCTGCCGGCCGGGCCGCGGCTGGTAAGCGTCGCCCTTGACGGTTCTCGTCGGCTGTCGCAGCCACGACAGCAGCGTCTGGAGCTCCGCCGCGCTCAACTGCGCCTCGGTGTAGGGGTTGATGGCCGCGTGCGCGTCGCCGCCGGTCCGGAGGACGGTGTTCACGCGCCCGGGCGCGAACGTCCGCCCGGCCAGCGCCGGCGCGGGCCGCTTCCCGGAGGGCGCGGTGCCCTCGGCGTCCACGCCGTGGCATTCGTTGCAGCCCTTTACGTTGTAGAGGGCCGCGCCGCGCGGCACCGTCGCGAACACCTCGGCCCACCACAGCGCTGCGGTCCAGCCGTCGCTGCTGGTCACGATGATGCGGCCACCCCTGTTGCGCGCGTCGCCAGCCGAGGAATCGGTGCCGAGCAGCAGCTCCTTCAGCGGCACGCCCGTCCAGGCGTGCGGTCCGACGAGACCGACCTTTACGCCAACCGGATCGTAGTTCGCCAGCGTGACCTCGGGCAGCGCCTGAAGGTCGGCCATGGTGAACGTCCTGGCCTTCGCACCGACCTTGACGCTGACCTCGCGGGTCGCCTTCCATTCGTCGGAGTCCGGATAGAAGAGCGGCTGCCCGAACTTCTTCACGCCGAACTCGCCGATGACCCGCTGCGTGTCACGCGAAACCAGCCACTCGACGAACTTCTGCGCCGCCGCGCTATTCAGCCCTGGATGCGTCTCGGGGTTGATCGCCATCACGCCGTAGCGATTGCGGAGGTTGGAGTCCGGATTCTCAGCAATAGCTCGGCCGCCGACCAGAATCCGGAGATCGGGCAGCTTCTCCCGCATCGCCAGCCAGGTGCCCCGGTCAGCCAGCGTGTAGGCCCGCTGCTCGTTCGCGACAATCAGCGTCTCGCCCATGCCCTGGCCCAGCGATCGGTACCAGGCGCCTGCCGGCGTCACCCTGGCCGACGTCCAGATCGCAAGTTCGGCGGTGTGTGTTCCCGACTTGTCGCCCCGGCTTACAAACGGCGCCTGCGACGCCGCGATCGCCGAGAAGGCATCACGCGCGGATGTCTTGCTGCTGATCTTCGCCCGGTCTGCGGCGGGTCCCACGATGACGAAGTCGTTGTACATCACGTCGAACCGCTCGCGCGCCTGGCGATCCGCGACGAATTGCTGCTCAGCCTTGTACGAATGCACCAGCACCACGTCCGTGTCGCCGCGCCGGCCGATCTCGAGCGCCTGTCCCGAGCCGACCGCCACCACGTCTACCCGGCACGTGCACAGCTTCTCGAACGTTGGCAGAATGGCCCGGAGCAGCCCCGAATCGTCGGTGCTGGTCGTGGTCGCCAGCCGCAGAACGCCGGACGAGGTTGCCGGCTTGGCCGCCGCTGACAGGGCAATCCCGGCACTGACCGCGAGCGCCATGACGAACGTGCATCGGGAACGGGTCTGTCGCATGAATGCTCCTGAGAAGGGGCCGGACCCCATTAGTCCCCGCCGCCTCCGGTTCTGTCAAGTAACCCCACGGGCGATCCGGCGGTCGTCACGAACGTCCGGTTCGTGATGAAAGTGAGGGCCGTCGTCCGGCAGCAGGCGAAAAACGTGCAATCCCGGCCAGACTTGGCATAATGGGTCGATTCGGGGGGACATCGTATGGCTTCGCTTGACGAATCTGCCGTTCTCTGGTGCCTGCGCGGCCACGGGCGCAACGTCCGATGCCTGCGCCAGAAGACGCGCGCCGGTCTGGAACTCCGCGTCCTGTGGGGTGACGAGTTGTTCCTCTCCGAGAACTTCAACGACATGGATCGACTCATGACTCGTGCGGACGAATTTCGTTCGACGCTCGAAGCGCGCGGTTGGCTGCGCCTGCCCGAGGACGAGGTCCCTCCGCCCCCGGCGCCCGGCTGGCTGCCGGACGAGGAAATGGATGGCGGGCACGAGTCATCGCCGGCCGCGGCGTCCGACGAACCAGGCGTGGAGAACCACGCATCACCGGACACCGGCCGGCGACCCACGGTGCTCGTCGTCGACGACGAGAAGACCGTGCGGTCGTTCCTGCGGGCCTACCTGCAGGAAGCCGGATACGCCGTGTGTGAGGCGGGCGACGTGGACAGCGCACTGAGCGCGCTCGACGAGGCCTCGGTCGATGCCGTCGTCCTCGACGTTCGCATGCCCGACCCGATGGGATGGGGACGCACCGGGCTGGAAGTCTTGGCTTTCATCCGGCTCCACGCCGCGTTTGCCACGTTGCCGGTGTTGATCCTCACCGGCCACCCGCTCGACACCGAGGAGCAGGACTTGGTCCGCCGACATCGGGCACACCTGTTCCTCAAACCCGACGGCTACCGGATGCTCCTGAAACGGCTGGATCAGTTAACGGGACGCCGGGAAACCGACACTCACTAGCGGCCTCCCAGTCCTCACGAGGCAACGATGACCGACCGACGAGACTTCTTCAAGAACACCGCGTTGCTGGGCGCCTCGGTGCTGGCGCCGACGCTGGCCGGGCAGAATCCCCTGCGCGCGCGGCCGGCCCGTAGCCCGAGAGCGCGGATGACGCTGACCTACAAGCCGTTCACCATCACGCTCCGGCACGTCTTCACCATCGCCACCTCGTCGCGGACGACGACGCCGGACATGCTGACCGAGGTCGCGTACGACGGCGTCGTGGGCCACGGCGAGGCCTCCATGCCGCCCTACCTCGGCGAGACGCAGGAGAGTTGTGCGGCGTTCCTGTCGAAGGTCAATCTGGGGAAGTACTCGAACCCGTTCGAGCTGGAGACGATCCTCGCGGACGTGGACGCCATCGCGCCGGGCAACCCCGCTGCAAAGGCGGCGGTGGACATCGCGCTCCACGACCTGGTGGGCAAACTGATGAACCGGCCCTGGTACGACATCTGGGGCTACAACCCCGCCAAGGCTCCGTACACCAGCTTCACGATCGGGATCGACACGCCGGACGTCGTGCGGCAGAAGGTGCGGGAGGCGGCCGAGTACAAGGTCCTGAAGGTCAAGCTCGGACGCGACAACGATCACGAGATGATCGAAACCATCCGGTCCGTCACCGACAAGCCGCTGACGGCGGATGCCAACCAGGGCTGGAAAGACAGGCAGAAGGCGCTCGACGAGATCGCGTGGTTGAAGGAGAAGAACGTGCTGTTCGTCGAGCAGCCATTCCCGAAAGAAGCCCCGCTCGCCGATTTTGCCTGGCTGACCGAGCGGAGCCCGCTGCCTGTCATGGCCGATGAGTCGTGCCAGCGCCTGCAGGACGTGAAGAAGCTGTACGGCGCGGTCACCGGCATCAACATCAAGTTGATGAAGTCCACCGGCATGCGCGAAGCGCACCAGATGCTGACCCTGGCGCGAGCACTCGGCATGAAGGTCATGCTCGGCTGCATGACGGAAACCTCATGCGCGATTTCGGCAGCCTCGCACCTCTCGCCGATGGTGGACTGGGCCGATCTCGACGGCGCGCTGCTGATCAGCAACGACCCGTTCGTCGGCACCACCGTCGTCGACGGCAAGGTCACGGTCTCGACGAGACCGGGAGTCGGGGTGACGGCGAAGCCGTAGCCGACGGCTCTCGGCTCCGGGGCGGGATCGAAGAGCCGTCCGCCTGTTGGCGATCCGACCCGGCCGATGCTAA
>DASVIS010000233.1:0-3967 GCA_036381995.1 Vicinamibacterales bacterium
GCCTTCCCGGCCTCCGCATCGGGTGGGTGGTGGGTCCACCCTCGTTCGTGGCCAACACCTGGGAGTACCACGACTACATCAGCATCGCCCCTGGCGCAGTCAACGACCGCCTGGCCGCGATCGCCCTCTCGCCGGCGAAGCGCGCGCGCATCCTCCGGCGGACACGCGGCATCCTCAACGCCAACCTGCCGGCGTTGACGAGCTGGCTGTCCGAGCGCGGGGCTCTCTTCTCGTTCGTTCCACCGGAGGCCGGAGCGATCGTGTACGCGCGCTACCGCCGTCCGATCAACTCCACGGCGCTGACGACACGACTGCGTGTGGAGAAGGGCGTGCTGATCGTGCCGGGTGACCACTTCGGAATGGACGGCTACCTCCGCATCGGATTCGGCGGGCCGGCGCACGAACTGTTCGAGGGCTTGTCGCGACTGGAAGCCATCCTGAAATCCGTGAGCCCTCGAGCCACGCCGTAGCTCGCGCGGGGATGCGCGCGGACGGTGGCGGGAGCCCTTTTCATGTTCTCGGCCGATCTCATTCTCGTCGGTTTTGGCAACGTCGGGCGGCGCTTCGTCCGCTTGCTCGAAGAACGCGCCTCCGAGCTTCACGACGTCCACCACCTCGACTGGCGCGTCGTCGGCATCGCAACCGCGCGCCACGGCGTCGCGCGTAACCTCGGTGGCCTCGACATCGCCCGCGCGCTGGATTTCGTGGAGGGGGCGAAGTCACTGGCCGCCCTCGACGCGCCGGCATCGCTGGGGAACCGGCCGTCGTCGCCGATCGCGTCCGGCGTGGAGCTGATCGACCAGATCGGCGAGGCGTTACGTGCGGCAGGCAGCACTCGTCCCCTGGTCGTCGTCGAGACCACGGTGCTCGACATCGCGGCCGGCCAGCCGGCGATCGACCACGTGCGGGCCGGGCTGCGCGCCGGGGCGCATGTCGTGACGGCCAACAAGGGACCGGTCGCGTTTGCGTATGCCGAACTCGATGCGCTCGCCCGGTCGGTCGGCCGGGCTTTCCTGTTCGAAGGCGCGGTGATGGATGGGATCCCCATCTTCAACATGGTCCGTGACACGTTGCCCGCCGTGCACATCTCCGGATTCAGCGGCGTCGTGAACAGCACGACGAACTTCATCATCACGGCGATGGAGAACGGCCGTGAGTTCGCGGAATCGCTGGCCGAGATGCAGGCGGCCGGCATCGCCGAAGCGGATGCCTCGCTCGACGTCGACGGGTGGGACGCCGCGGCCAAGGCGTCGGCGCTGGCGAACGTCCTGATGGGTGCGAGAATGACACCGCAACGGGTGACCCGGACCGGCATCGGCCACGTGACGGGAACGGCGGTCAGACACGCTGTGGCGCGCGGCAACCGAATGAAGCTGGTCGCGCGGGGAGAGCGTCGCGGGGCCGAGGTCGCCGTTCGCGTCGGAGTCGAGGAAGTGCCGGCCGATCACCTCTTCGCCACGCTGGGCGGCCAGCAGAACGCCCTGCTGCTCCAAACCGACCTGCTCGGAGAGTTTGCGATTGTGCAACTCGGTGGGGGGCTCACCCAGACCGCATACGCGCTGGTGACCGACTTCGTCGCCGCGGCGCGGCGAGGCTGAACGACTACCCCGATCCGAGGGCCGCGCGCAGCTTCTTCTCGTCGTAGCCGAGCACGACGGAGTCGTCGATGATCGTCACCGGGATCGTCATCAGCCCGAGCGCCACCAGTTCGTTGAACGCCTCGGGATCGTCGTGGACGTTCTTCACCGTGAATGCACGGCCGCTTCGTGAAAGAAACTCCTTCACCTTCTCGCAGGCCCGTCAATGAGTGCCTGAGTAGACGGTAATGGGCATCTGACCTCTCCTGTGCGCGCAAGCGAACTCCCCTGTCCCCGCCGCGCAATCCATTGTACGATGCTGACCGCTATGGAAATCTCCGATGTCAGGCGGCGACTGCGGCAGGCACTCGAACAGGCAAGGAAGGCGACGGCGGAACGGCGGGCCCGGACCGATCTCGCGGCCGCTGCCTACGGCGCGTTCCTCCGGGACGTCGCAACCCCGGTCTTTCGGATGTTCGCGAACGTGACCAAGGCCGAGGGCCCCGGCTTCACGGTCTTCACTCCCGCGGAAGGCGTGCGCCTGGTCTCCGAGCGGCACGCCGATGATGCCATCGAGATATGGCTCGACGCCTCGCTCGATCCGCCGCAGGTCGGGACGCGGGTCAGCACGATGCGCGGTCGAAATCTGACGACGAGTGAGGGCCTGCTGCGAGCCGAGGCGCCAATCAGCGGACTGACGGACGAAGACGTGCTCGCCTTCCTCCTGGCGAATATCGGCGCGCTGGTGGAACGATAGCGTCGCCGATCAGGCGAGGCGGTCCGCGAACGACGTGTCGATGCCCTCGCGGCGCAGCACGGCAAGGAAGGCCTGGCGCTCGAACGCCTTCCGGTAAGCGTCCTTCACATCCACGATGCCATTCTGGACGAAACCGGCCAGAGCATCGTTGAGCGGCACCATGCCGTGCTTCCGGCCGCTGTCGAGCGCCAGCGGAAGCTGGCTGATCCGGCCTTCGGCAATGAGGCTCGCGATGGCCGGAGTATTCAGCAGCACCTCGCGTGCGGCCACGCGCCCGCCACCAGCCTTTCGCACCAGGACCTGCGACACGACTCCGCGCAGTCCTTCCGCGAGCATCAACTGAATCTGGTCGCGCCGCTCCGGCGGAAACTGGTCGAGAACCCGGCCGATCGCCGATGTCGTCGTGTGCGCCGACATCGCACCGATCACGAGGTGGCCCGACTCCATCGCCTCCAGCGCGAGCGCCACGACTGCCGGCGACCGCAGGTCCTCGATGACGAGGACGTCCGGGTTCTCGCGGAGCGCCGCCCGGACAACAGCCGCGATCTCCTCGCTGGTGCCTCGCACCTCGCGCTGGCTGACCAGGCACCCGCGGCTCTCGTGCGCGCACGAAATCCGGCTCTCGATCGTGATCACATAGTCGTTGCGCGTCCGGTTGATCAGGTCGACGAACGCCGAGATGAGCGTCGACTTTCCGCTCGATCTCGGGCCGGCGACCAGGACGAGACCTTCCGACTCCATGCAGAGCGACTGGATCTCGCGCGACAATCCCAACTGGTCCGCCGGCGTGGGCCGCGTCGCGATCATCCGGAAGATCCCGCCCGGACCCCGATGGTCGCGGAAGCTCTGGCACCTGACTCCCCCGACGTCCGGAACGTCCGACATCCACTCGGTGCCCAGGCCGTTGCGCAGTGCCTCGCGGTTCCTCTCTGGCGCGAGGTCCAGCAGCAGCGATTCCACTTCCGGCGCGGTCAGTACCCGCTCTCCCTCGAGTGCCGCGATCTCTCCGTCCACGCGGATCGAGGGCCGGCTGCTCGACATCAGGTAAAGCGTGTTCGCGCCTCGCGCGGCCGCCAGCCGAAGCAGGCGGTCCATGCCCGCGATGCGAAGCGGCGGCGCTGGCCGGGCCGGCGCATCGGTGCGAACCGGACTGCGAGCCAGCGGCACGACGACGGCCTGGCTCGATTCGGGCGGAACCGCGTCGGGGTGTTCGCCCATGGCTTCCGGTGGCGGAGGAGCAACAGGATCGATCAGGGGAGCCGTCCGGGTCGCGGCAAACAGCTCGAGTGCGGGCGACGGAAGCACCGGGGCTGGTGGTTCGGCTACAACGGCTGCGACGGCCGAAACCGTCGGTGCAACATCCGATGGCCCGACCGGTGGTTCCTCCTTGGCGGTGGTCGCCGGTATCTCGTGGGCCGTGTCAACCGGCGTCGTGCGGTCGCGGCGGATCTCGATCCAGATGTCGTCGCCACCGCGCGCGGCCACCACCGTGAACCGGTCTCCGTCAGCGGCAATCGATCGGGGCAACTCGTGCTCGATCGCACCCAGCTCATCGAGCGCGCGACGGCTGTCGGCTGGCAGCAACTGACCAAGCATCCCGGCCACGGCTTCGACCGTCAGCGGGCGCGAGGAC
>DASVIS010000234.1:0-2735 GCA_036381995.1 Vicinamibacterales bacterium
CGCCACCGAGACCGGATAGGGCGCCATCGATTTCAGGACGGATCCGAGCGAGCGCGACAGCCCATCGGTCACGCGGAACCCGTCGCGGGCCAGACCGATCGCCGGCTCGACCAGCCGTTTCCACGGCAGCTTCCCGTGCTCTTTCCACGCCAGGTACAACCCGGCCACGGTCCCCGGCACGCCTACTGACAGGGAGCTGTTGTGATGGATCTTCGCGCTGTACTTGCCGCCCTCGAGGAACATCGTCGGCGTCGCCGCTGCCGGCGCCATCTCGCGGAAGTCGTACGCCTCCGCCGTCCCGGCGGCCGGCCGGTAGACGATGAAGCCGCCGCCGCCGATGTTGCCCGCCGTCGGGTGGGTGACCGCCAGCACGAACGCTGTGGCGATCGCGGCGTCGATCGCGGTGCCGCCGTCGCGAAGCGCCTGGGCGCCTGCCTCGGACGCCAGCTCGTTCTGGGACACGACCATCGCGCCACGCGCGCGAACCGGCTGCGGTTGAGCGAACGCTGGACCCGCGAGGGTGGCCAGCAGGGTAGCCAGGGCGACGACGGCTCGGGTTCTCATCGGTTCCTCCGACCGGGGATTATAATCCGGGATGATGCGGAGTGCTTCTTTCGCGCGAGAGGTGCGGCACATGGCGGGAGTGGCTGGCGTTGTCTGCGCGGCGGCGGGCGCCGTGTCGTGCAGCGGGTCGTCGAGCGGTCCGTCTGCCGACCTCATCGTGGTCAACGCGCGTGTCTGGACCGTGGATCTGGCCAGGCCGGAGGCCGAGGCCGTGGCGGTCACGGGAGATCGGATCGTCGCAGTCGGAACGCGCGCCGAGGTCGAGCGCCTGCGCGGGGCGAACACCCGTGTGATCGATGGAGCTGGACGGTTCCTGATGCCCGGCTTCAACGACGCGCACATCCACCTCATGACGGGAGGCGCGCAGCTCGACAGCGTGAACCTGAAGGACGCCGGCACCCCGTCCGAGTTCGCCCGGCGCATCGGCGAGCGCGCGAACTCGGCGGCGAAGGGCGAGTGGATCCTCGGCGGGAACTGGGACGAGCAGAAGTGGACCGGTGCGCCGCTCCCGACGCGTGACCTCGTCGACGGCGTGACGCCGGACACGCCGATCTTCGTGAACCGCTACGACGAACACATGTCGCTGGCCAACTCGGTGGCGCTGCGCCTGGCCGGTGTCACGGCCAGGACGCCGGATCCGCCGGGCGGGGAGATCGTGCGCGACGCAAAGGGGGACCCGACAGGGATCCTGAAGGACGCGGCCCAGTCGTACGTCTACAAGGTCATCCCGCCTCCGACGGCCGAACAGCGCGTCCGCACACTGAAACGCGCTCTCGCGCACATGGCGTCGCTCGGCGTCACCAGCGTGCAGGACATGGGGCCCGACACCGAGGACGTCGCGGTGTACCGCGCGTTTGCCGCCAGGGGCGAGTTGACGACACGAATCAGGGCCGTTCCGGCCGAGGTCTCCCTCGCGAGACAACTGGCCGCCGGGCCGGTTCGAATGGAGACGACCCGGTTCCTCGAGGTGAGCGGCGCCAAGGGGTTCGCGGATGGCTCTCTTGGCTCGACGACCGCGTACTTCTTCGAGCCGTATACCGATACGCCGACTTCGCGCGGCCTCCTGGCCGGCGAGATGCGGCCGCTCGACGACATGCGCCGACGCCTCGTCACGATCGACAAGGCCGGGGAGCAGTTGTGCATTCATGCCATCGGCGACCAGGCAATCTCCATGGTGCTCGACTTGTTCGCGGATGTGGAGAAGGCGAACGGCGTGCGCGATCGACGGCCGCGGATTGAGCGCTCTCAGCACGTCGCTCCACAGGACTTCGATCGATACGCGCGGCTGGGCGTCATCGCGTCCGTGCAGCCGTATCATGCGATCGACGACGGGAACTGGGCCGAGAAGCGGATCGGACCCGAGCGGGCCAAGACCACCTATGCGTTCCGCTCGTTCCTCGATCACAAGGTGCGCCTGGCCTTTGGGACGGATTGGCCGGTGGCGCCGCTCGACCCGCTGCAGGCGCTCTACGCCGCGGTGACCCGGGCCACACTCGACGGCAAACACCCGGGCGGCTGGGTGCCCGAACAGAAGGTGAGCGTGGCGCAGGCGATCGAAGCCTACACAGCTGGGGCGGCGTATGCGGAGTTCAAGGAGAAGGACAAGGGAACGATCAGCGTGGGCAGGCTGGCCGACCTCGTGATGCTGTCCGGTGACCCATTCAGCGTCGCACCAGAGGCTCTTCGCGACCTGAAGGTGGACATGACGGTTGTCGGCGGCAAGGTGGTGTACGAGCGGCAGTGACGACCGCCTGTCCCTTCCGCGGGCCATCCGGCGCAATGCGGCGATGCCAGATGGTGTCACTGCCAGACCGCGGCTCGAGAAAGCGGGCGAAAAGCCAGGTTCTTGGCGCCAATTGACTTGGCGCAGATTGTGCTTGTTCTCCTGCGCCTAACTGTGATCCCGGTGTGTATGCCGGCCGGCGGATTTCGTGTCTGGAGCCAGGAATGAATCGATCTGTGTTCCGTGCCCTCATCTTCGTATTGCCGTTGGCCGTGATCGTGTGGGCCTGCGGTTCCCCCGCAGCGCCGACGACGACGACCACCACCACCAGCACGACCACGACGACGACGACGTCCACAACGGCCTCGACTACCGAGACCTACAACGGCGTACTCGTCTCTGGCGCCAGCAATCTTCACACGTTTCACACGATGCCCGGGGTCGTCAC
>DASVIS010000235.1:0-5695 GCA_036381995.1 Vicinamibacterales bacterium
CGCCGTGGGCCGGGTCTTCCTGGGCGGGATCGTAGACGTAGCCACACACGCCGCATACCCAGAATCCCGCGACGGGAGCGAGCGCTCCCGCGGGCTCTGGGCTCGGTTCGGCCTGATAGGTCGGCGCGTTCCTGGGCGCTCGCCCTTTCCTGGCGTGGTAGAGAGCATACGTGAGAGGCGGCGCGTTCGTGAGCATCTCGGCCGACACTACGTCGCCGACGAAGATCGTGTGCGTACCGGCGTCGAGCTCGCCGACGACTCGCGCCTCACTGATGGAGATGGCATGGTCGGTGACCAGAGGACAGTGCTGCCCAAACCACCCACCGTCGCGAATCAACTGGCGGGTGAAGTTCTCTTTGTTGATCGCAACGGCGATGCGGGGCGGCTGGGCGGAGACCTGAAAGGCGGTGTTGGCGATCTGTCCATTGCCCCTGCCACCCGCCCTTGCCGTCACCACGTACATGCCGTAGGAGATGGACCACAGCGCCTTGCCATCAACATCCATCTCTCACCTCCACACCTGGTCATCGTCGCTGCACGTCATCGATACTCGGTTCGTTGATCACGTGCATCTGGTGGAATCACCTGGCGGTCCTCGCGCTGCCGCCATGAGAGACCCCCAATCGCGTTGAACGCCGCACGCGGAATGATACCGTCCGTCATCAATCGTCCGGGGCGCAGCGTGGCGACACGCGGGCAGAAAGGAGGATATGCTGTTCCATGCCTTTTTCGAAGCTTCCCCTCCATCCTGACCTGATGCGCGGCCTCAAGGACCTGGGCTTTCAGCGCCCGACTCCCATCCAGGAGCAGGCCATTCCGCCGGCCGTCGCGGGCAAGGACATCATGGCGACCGCCGTGACTGGCAGCGGCAAGACCGCCGCATTCCTCCTGCCGATTCTCAACCGGCTGCTGGCGACGCCGCGTCGACAGACCCGTGCCCTGATCCTGACGCCGACCCGGGAACTCGCCGCCCAGATCCACGCGCACCTCGAGGAACTGGCCGTCCACACCCCGCTCACGGGCGCGGCCGTCTTCGGAGGGGTTGGCCTGGGCCCCCAGGAGCACGCGTTCCGCAGTGGTGTCGATGTGATGATTGCGACCCCTGGCCGGCTGCTCGATCACCTCCGCCATTCGTACGCCCGGCTGGCGGCCCTCGAGGTGCTGGTCCTGGATGAGGCCGACCGCATGCTCGATATGGGGTTTCTGCCCGACATCCGCCGCATCCTGAAGCAGATCCCCGCGAAGCGGCAGACGCTCTTCTTCAGCGCCACGATGCCGCGTGACATCGTCATCCTGGCGCGGGAGATGCTGCGCGACCCGGTGACCATCAACCTCGAGCGGAAGTCGGCACCGCCAGTTGGAATCACGCAGGCCGTCTACCCCATCGCCCGCGAGTTGAAGTCGGCGCTTCTCGTCGAGCTCCTGACGCGCGACATCATCGCCGACGCCATTGTCTTCACGCGCACGAAGCACCGGGCCAATCGGCTCGCGGACTTCATCGGGCGGCACGGGATTTCCTCGGCCAAGATCCACGGCAACCGCAGCCAGGGCCAGCGCACGACGGCATTGGCGGGCTTCAAGACCGGCCAATATCGCGTGCTGGTCGCGACCGATATCGTGGCCAGGGGTATCGACATCGAGGAGCTGGGGCATGTCGTCAACTTCGACGTGCCCGCCGATCCCGACGCCTACATCCATCGCGTGGGGCGCACGGCCCGCGCTGAGGCCACCGGGGACGCCTTCACGCTGGTCTCGCCCGACGAGGAGCAGGATCTGCACGCCATCGAGCGCGCGCTCGGCAAGACGCTGCCGCGCATCACGCTTCCCGGTTTCGACTACGCGCGGAAGACGACCGAACGACTCGAGATTCCAGTACGTGAGCGGCTGGCGGCCGCACGAGCGGCGCGGGGCCCTCGCCCCGGCGGACCCAAACCCGCGAGGCACGGGGCCGGCCCGGCTCGGGCCAGCGGAGGGCCGCAGGGGGCCAGGCCAAGCAGTCCGGCGCGGTTCCAGACAATCCTGGACAAGCACGCGCCCGCCGGGCTACGCTCCCGCGGTGTGTCGAAACCGCCGGGACGGCAACGCCCCCGGCACTGATGAGCGGATGAGGCGCCGGGCCAGGCCATTCACAGGAGTCCCGATGATTCGTGCAACTCTCGCGGCGTGCGTCATGGCGCTCGTGGCGTCTGCGACTGCTGCATCCGCCCAGGACATCACCGACTACCGCGTCCTGGCCACGAACAGAACCTCGACGATGCAGAAGGAGATGAACGAAGCCGCCGACGCAGGCTTTCGGTTCGGCGGGGTCATGGGCGGCGAGACCAGTTTTGGAGGGTCTGAGGTCGTCGTGATCATGTCGAAACTCGCGAAGGCCACCGCGCGATTCGAGTATCGCCTTCTTGCGACCAGCAAGACGTCGACCATGCAGAAGGAGATGCAGGAGGCAGGCGACGCAGGGTTCGAGTACAAGGGCCAGAGCATATTCAAGAGCACGTTTGGCGGCAAAGAAGTGGTCGTGATCCTGGAACGCGACAAGGACGCAAAAGCGACCGGCCGGTTCGACTATCGGCTACTGGCGACAAACAGGACGAGCACTTTGCAAAAGGAGCTCGCCGAAGCCGGCGGAGCGGGTTACCAGTTCGTAGGCATAACGGTCGCCGAAACGCTGATCGGCGGCAGCGAGGTCGTTGCGATCCTCAGGCGCCGGGTGAAATGATGAGGTCCAACCCGAAGACCCTGCGGTAGTCTTCCGGCGTGTCGATATCGTCGTACGCGCCGGGGTCGTCAATCTCCACGTCGCACAACTCGGCCGCGTGCGCGCGGACGACGGCACGTGCGCCAGTCGACACGTCCGCCGCGCGCAGTTCGGGAAAAACACGTGCGTCGAACAGCACGGGATGGCCGTGGCGCTTTCCCCGCGACGGGCGTACGATCGGCAAGCCCGACCGCAACCACGCCTCGATGACCTCGCGCACGGTCGCCGGCGCAATGAGCGGCAGGTCGACTGGCGCCATCACCAGCGCACGCGGAGTACGCTCCGCGAGCCAGTCGAGCGCCACGTGCAGCGACGAGAGTTGGCCGCGAGAAGGATCGGGATTCCGCAACAGATGTATCGGCAGCCGGTCTCGGGCGATCGCCGCCCGGACAGCCTCCTCGGCCGCGCCCACCACCGCCACGACCTCACTGCAGCCTCCCGCCATGAACGTCGACACGAGCCTGGACAGGAACCACGTCCCCCCAGGGATCGGCAGCAGCGCCTTGTCGCGGCCCATCCGGGAGGACATCCCCGCGGCGAGAACAACGGCAGGAATCACGCAAGCATTCTACGCCTGTCGAAAATGCTAGAATCCCGGCATGGCCACTCTGGAACTGAAGATTCCCTGCCAGCGGTGCGGCGAGCAGATGGAGATGAAGGACCCGGCCCCCGGCGACCCGTGGCGCCCCGACCAGTTCTGGGTCTGCTTGCGGTGCGGCCGGCATTTCTGGTCCACCTATCCCGCGCCGCCGGCCCAGGCTGCCGCCGCTTCCGCTCCGTCTGCCGCCGCAGCTCCGCCGACCGCGACGACACTCCCGTCCGACACGACACCCAAGGCCTGACGGCTGCCGCCCGATACCGCACCGTGGAGACGCTATGACCCCTGACCTCCAGTTCTACCCGCCCGACATGGGCGACCCGGATGATGACGAGGACGACGAGGAGCAAGACGACCAGGACGGCGACGAGGAAGACGAGGAGGACGACGAGGAGGAAGAAGAAGAGGAAGGATGGCGCGTGCGCCCGTCCCCACCCACCCACTTGACTTCACGCCCGGAACTTCCTAAACTTGGCCGGATTTCAAGCTCAGCGTGACGCCCCTTCCCTGTTCGTGCGGCGTGTCGCATTGAGTATCCTGTATCCGTGGTTTCGACGAGTGCTCGAACGTCGAGGCCGCTCGTGATCGCCAGGGGCCGTGGGCCGCGGGCCCCTGAGGCAGGTCGGACCCTCGTATCAGCGGCATGTGTACTTTTCACTGCACGCCCGCGGGATTCGTTCGCCGAGTCCTCTCCGCGCGTGTCAGTTGCTTGCAGGCCCTGGGATTTTCCCGGGGTTTCGTTGATCGGAGGACACGGGTATGCCGACGGGGACCATCGCACGTTTGCTCATCGACAAGGGATTCGGGTTCATTCGGGACGAAGGAGGCATCGAGCACTTCTTCCATCGGAGTGCGGTTCGCGGCGCAGTGTTCGAGTTGCTGCGGGAAGGCCAGCGTGTCGAGTTCACGCCGGAAGAGTCCGCGAAGGGTCCGCGCGCCGGCGAGATTCGGCTGATCGAAGGCTGAACGCCATCATCCGCGCCCCGGCTCCCGCACACCGTCAGGGGGCCGGGACCACTCTGAATCTGCCCGGCTGGTTCCCGCCCGCCCGGCGTCGGTGGCGTCGCTCTCTCGCATCTCCCTCCCTTGGAAGCGCGGATCGCCACGTGCTCGTGGTGTGTCCGCCCACTGATCCAATGATAAGATCGGCCCGGAAGCGAATGGGGCCCGGTGGCCTTCCCGGTCTTCAAAACCGGTCGCTCCCCGCTTTGCGGGGGGGCTGGGTTCGACTCCCAGGCGCTTCCGCCAGCACGTCACGCGATCGCGACGTGCCGTTCCCCGCCAGGCAATACCCAGTCGTCGGAAGATTCCCCGCACCCGCACCAATTCAGGAGCTCGTCGTGTTCCGGCTTCAGAGCAACCGCCGGTTCGTCGGTCCCCGGTGAGCAGGGCGATGGTCGGCGAGACACTGCGCCCCGTCGTGCGGCGCTACGAATCGATGCGGATATTGTTGGCGCGCGGTCCCTTGCTCGATGGTTCCTCGTCGAAACTGACGCGCTGGCCCTCGTTCAGTTGATCGAACGCGCCCTCCGCAACCCCGCTCCGGTGGAAGAACCACTCCTGCCCGCTGTCGTCGCGAACGAACCCAAAACCACGGTCACGCACAAGTCGCTTGATCGTTCCGGTCGGCATCCGAGTCTCCTTCGGTCGACATCGCCTGTTGGGACCTGATCGTCAGTATCAAGTTCCGTTCCACCGGAGCCGGGGTGCCGCGTCGGGCCAGAGCGCACGGATCCGCGCGGATTCTCGAGAGACGGTCCATTCGACCCTGAAGACTCGTGTATGGATTTCGACGGCGAGGTGTTTTGAAGCTGTGCAGTTACCCGTAGTACCTGGCAGGCCCTGAAGGCTCGCCCTACATGAACCAGCGGCGCCAGCCTCGTGCCTCGACGAGTTCGCCGGTCGCGGGACGCCACGTGAGCTGACGCGTAGCGATGGCGTTCGACAACTGCCTGTCGCTGTTGATGACAATCGTCGCGACGTGTCGGACCCGGCCAACCCGCGAGAGGACGTCAGCCACGGCCGTGACGTCCTCGGCTGCCAGACCAAGGCTGGGGTGTTCGACGAGCAGGATGACAGGGTCGTGGGCGAGGGCCCGGCCCAGGCGGACACGGAATCGGGTCACCGCCGATGAGGCCGACAGCCGTTCATCGACCGCGGGCAGGACGAGCCCGACTTCCGACGCCATCCGCTCCACGGCGCAGCGGAGGTCGGCAGGCATCGGATCGAGTTCGAGGGTGTGCGGGACCGCGAGGTTCTCGGCGACCGACAGACCGTCGAGCAATACCACGCGCTCGTTGACGATCCCGAAGTGATCGAGGAAGGCGAGCCAGTCATCGTGG
>DASVIS010000236.1:0-6640 GCA_036381995.1 Vicinamibacterales bacterium
GTTGCCCTGGTGCCCCCGCGCAGCTTCCAGGCATTCGACGAGTTCCTCCAATGCGAGGCGTGTGGCCGCGTGTACTGGCGGGGATCTCACTACGAGCGGCTGGTGCGCCTGATCGCGACAGTGACCCACTCAACCACTAGGGATGCTTCTCGTCCGCACCCCAACCAGTAGATAGTTCACGATCCCCCCTCCTGTCCGGCCCGTCTCGCACCGATGGTCTTGATATGGTGGCGTCTCACCGCACGATCGCCGTGTCGCCACCCGCAGACGTGCCGTGACTGACGAGAAGACGACCGATCACCCGTGCGCAGAACTCAGTGGGGACGAAACGCTCCGCCTGGCATGGCTGTCGATCGAGAGCAGCCCCGATGCCGTGTATTGGTTCGACGACGCCACGCGCATCGTCTACGCGAACGCCGCCGCCTCTCGGACGCTCGGCTACTCGCACGCGGAACTCCTGAGAATGACCGCCGCCGACATCGACCCCACCGATGCGGCCGCCGGCGTCGGCCACAGCGGGCCGGTGGCGCGGATCACCACCGTTCATCGGCACAAGGACGGGCGGCTCATCCCGGTCGACGTGACCGCCACGCAAATCGTCATCGGCGAGGGCCGCTATGTTGCAGCCACGGTGCGGGACATCTCCTCGCGCCGTCAGACGGAAGCCTCGATCGAGAACTCGGAGCCTGGAGCCGGGATCGCTCCCGTGCGGGTCCTCGTTGTCGAGGACAACCGCCTCAACCAGCGGGTTGCGTGCGCGACGCTCGAGCGTCTCGGGATCACCGTGGAGTTGGCGAACAACGGGCGCGAAGCCGTGGAGGCCATGCGGCGAGGCCCGGACCGGTTCGACGCAATCCTGATGGACATGCAGATGCCCGAGATGGACGGCCTCGAGGCGACGACGGTGATCCGCAAGGAGTTTCCGCACCGGGCCGTGCCCATCATCGCCGCGACGGCAAACACACAGCGCTCGGAGCGGGCCGCATGTCTCGCGGCAGGCATGAACGACTTCGTGTCGAAACCGATCGATCCCAGACGGCTCCAGTCCACGCTGGCTCGCTGGGTGAGAATACCTTCAGCCCCGCGGCCACCCGCCCCGGCGCCGGTCCTGCCACCGATCCGCGGGGTCGACATCGAGTCGGTGCTCGCGCGTCTAGATGGCAAACACGATCTGCTCATCCGTCTTCTCCGCGGCTTCGTTCAGGAACACGGGGCGGCCGCGGCCACGATCGCCGCCGCCATCGCACGGGGCGACATCGACGGTGCCCTCAGGATGGCGCACACCGTGAAAGGCGTGGCCGGCACGCTTTCCGCCAACGCTGTCTACGAAGCGGCGCGCGCGCTGGAAGTCGGCTTGCGGCAACGTCAGCGCGAAACGCTGCCGGCGCACGTCGAACGACTTGGCGCGGCGCTCGAAGTGGTCTGCCGATCGGTGGCAGGTTGGACGGAGGACCCCGAAGCCCCCATGGCAGCGAGCGCACGACCGGAGCCCGCACGAGCCGCGATTGCCACCGTTCTCACGGAGTTCGACGGGTTGCTACAGAACCGGCTCATCCCGATGGATGCCACACGACAATCGATTCTGCTCGTCGACGATGTCCCGGCAAACCTCGAGGTGCTGAACGCCGTCCTGGGTGCCGACTACGAGCTGATCTTCGCGACGAGCGGCCAGGAAGCGCTCGACCTTGCGCGCGACCAACTCCCGGACCTGATCCTCCTCGATGTCGTGATGCCAGGCATGGACGGCAACGAAGCCTGTCGCCAGCTGAAGGCCGACCCGCGGACAAAGAGCATTCCGATCATCTTCGTCACCGCGATGGACCTCGAGGAAGACGAAGCCGCCGGCCTCGAGTCTGGCGCCATCGATTACGTGACCAAACCCATTCGGGCGAGCATCGTGAGAGCCCGCGTGCGCAACCATCTCGACCTGAAGCGCGCCCGCGACCTGCTCGAGAGCCTCTCGATCACGGACCCGCTGACCGGACTGCCCAACCGGCGCCAGTTCGACGCGGTGCTCGAGACCGAGATTCGCCGGGCGATAAGAAGCAAGAATCACGTGGGCCTGCTGATGTGCGACCTCGATCGCTTCAAGGCCTACAACGACTACTACGGCCACCCGGCCGGCGACTGGTGCCTGCGGGAAGTGGCTTCTGTCTTCTGCGAGACGTTCAGGCGCGCGGGAGAGCTGCCGGCAAGATATGGCGGCGAAGAATTTGCGGTGATCCTGCCGGGAGCCACGCCGCCCGAGGCGAGGGTGATGGGCGAGCGGATCCGGCAGGCCGTAGAGGCGAGGCTGTTGCCGCACACGCGGTCAGAATCGGCGCCGCGGGTGACGGTCAGCGTCGGCGTGGCCAGCATGCTCGTCACAGAGGAAGCATCGGCCTCCTGGCTGGTGCAGCGCGCGGACGTGGCGCTCTATGCAAGCAAGAGGGCCGGACGCAACCGCGTGACCTGCGCCGACCAGTAGACATCGAGCGACCGCGAGATCGCGCGATCCGGATCGCGGGCTCGCGCGCTGTCTCACCTGCCCAGGGGCGACGGCACCACCGGCTTCTTCTGGAGCGGCTCCTTGTTCTTCTGGATGTCGAGCTCCTCGAAGATCAGGCTTGGCGTAATCACCGAGAACATCGTCATGGTCGCCACCGCCACTCCGCCTGAGGCGCCATACGTCATCAGCGTTCGCTCCTGCGAGGCGGCGACGATGTCACGGAACGTGGTGTGGGTGACGTTGCCGACCAGCAGGCCGCGGACCGGCTCTTCCTTGCCGTCCGGCGTCACCTTCACCGCTGCTGTAACCTGGAGGCCGCCCCGCCCGCCCGACGGCCCGAGCCGTCTCAGGATGTAACCGAACGGGCGGCCCTGTGTCTTCAGCAACTCCAGGTATTTCGTCCTCAGCATGGCGGCCGGAACGGCGGTGGCGCTTTCGATCTGGAACACGCCGGCCTGCGGGCCGCCGCCGCGCGCGTGCCCGTTCGACGTGGGCAGGCTCTTCTGCGGAGTCCTCGATGTCAGCAGTGTGAGCAGCCGGCCGTCCTGGACGAGCGTGACGTCCTGCGCCTTCACGCCCTCGTCGTCCACCGTGTAGGCGCCCCCGACGGCCTCGGTGCCGAGCCGCGTCATCGACGGCGTGTCCTTGACGGTGAACGACTCCGGCAGCACCCGGTTACCCATGCGCGTCAGGAACGGCGTGACCGCCGCCTGCCCCATTCCGCCGCCACGGCTGTCGTCCGTGTCGGGCGCGCGCCGGGCGAGGAACAGCGGCACGAACGACTGCGACACGAGCGTAGCCGCCGCCTCGTTCTCCACGAGGACCGGCCCGCTGTGGTCGTCGCCGACCCTGGCGCTCCGCGTCGCGAGGACATCTTCGAGCATCCGCCTGGTTCGCGCGAGCAACTCCCCGCGCGGCGGCAGATCCTCGGGCCGTTCGACCACCGCCACCCCGTCGCGAAGCGTCATGCCGTCATCCGCCAGCACCGTGACGACGGCGCGGAACGACGCCGCGCGCGTGGGCGCCACGATGCGGAACCCCTCGCTGTTCACGAAGTAGCGGGTCCCGTCGCCCAGATTCAGCATGACGTCCGATCCGACGACCTCCGGGACAGCAAGCGACCTCGAAATCTCCTTGACCGTGTCCTCCCACTCTGCCGGCGCCAACGCCACCGGCCTCACCGGTTCGATATGCTCGACCGGCGCCTGCTTCGCGAAGTCGGCGATGGGATCCGTGTCGTTGCGGTTCTCGAAGGCGGCCTTCTTGCGCGAGAACATCTGCACGGCGTTCTTGTAGGCCGAGTCGGTCGTCAGCCACGTCTGGCGCCGCATTGCGAGCTCGTTGTCGTCGGTCGGGAGAAGCCCCATCGAGCCCATCGCGCCGCCGAGGCCGGCAGCCATGAACCGCGAACTGTCGAACGCGTAGTCACCCACGCGCACATCCGCCCGGAGGACGCGCGCGTGCGTCGAACGCTGCTCAACGAGCGCGCCGAGCGTCGCACGGTACCCGCTCTCGATGGCGTCGGCAACCGAGTACGACACGTAGTAGGGATCGGGCTCGTTCTTCATCTTCAGGCCGGACACCGAACGCGCCAGCTCGCCTTTCAGGGCGCGGAGCACCGGCGGATCGGCGGCGGACGAGCCCCCAGCCGAGGGAGCCGGCAGGATCGGGAGCGTGTCCTGCGACTTCGCCTTCTTCTGCACTTCGACCTCGGACACCAGCAGCGCGGGCGACGATGCCGAGACGGGAACCGGACCGCTTTCGGCGCCGCAGATGCCGTTGAACGTTTGCGTGCGATTGTCGGTCGCGACGATCTTGTTGAACGCCGCGAGCGGCGTGCCGATGAGATCCACGCCGCGGACGAGCTCCATCGGGCGGCCGTCGGCGTACACGCGGTAGACGATGATCGGCGTGACGTTGAAGGCGTTCGGCACGTAGCGGCCGGTGAAGGTGAACCCGCCCTCCACCTGGTCGAACAGCAGGCCGAACGGCTTCCCGGCCTTCCGGGCCTCCTCCTTCAACCGATCCACCAACTGCGCGAAGGGCACTCCGGCCGAGGATTCGACGATCAGGTTGGACTGGCGCGACATGGGACGAAGTCCAGGCTGGCCCCGGCCGTGACCATTCGACTTCGGGAAGCTGGCCAGCGGCGAACGACTGAGCAGGAACTCCCCGAGCACGCCGTCCTTCACCACGGCCACCCGGCGCGCGCGCACGCCCTCGTCGTCGTACAGATAGGAGCCGGCCAGCTCCGTGTCGCCAAGTTTTGGCAATGTCGGGTCAGCGACCACGCTCAGGAACGACGGCAGGATGGCCTGGCCCACCTTCTTCGCGAACGTCTGCGCATCGTCGGCCGTCTTCTGCCGCGAGCCCTCGACACGGTGGCCGAAGATCTCGTGGAAGAACACGCCGGCCGCGCGGCCCGAGAGGATCGCAGGTCCCGAGTAGGGATCGACCACCGGCGCGGTGCGCAGCTTGCCCAGCGTCGCGACCATCGAACGCACGTCGTCGAGGAGCTTCGCCTCGGAAGGAAGGCCGCCGAGCGAGCGCGCGTAGTACGTGGCGTACAACGGCAGTTCCATGCCGTCCTCGGCCTTGGTCTGCGCCTGGATCGCCAGGCGGCACGCGGTGTCGCCCGTGAGCAACCGGCTTCCCTCGGTGCTGACCAGGTAACGGGTGTTGGCTTCGACGCTGAGCGCCACTTCGCCGCGAAGGATGAGCGGGTCTTCGGCGAACAGCGCAGACAGCCGGCGGAGCCGCGCCTGCCATGCCGCTTTGTCCAGCAGGAAGGTCGCGGGTTTGCCCACGAACACCTGCGGCTCTTCGCGCGAGAAGTCGGGGGCCGGGTCCTCTTCCTTGACCTTGGCCGCCAGGTTCGTCTTCACGCGGGCCAGCCGCTCGACCGACTGCCGGTAGGCGCGGTCCGTGGCCAGCCACGCGGCGACGCCAACCCCTGGTTTCGAATCCGTGAGCGGAATCGCGGAGCGGCCCAGGCCGGCCGGCGGCGCCGGATCTCCCCTGATTTCGTGGGTGTTGTCGAGCGCGTAGTCGCCCGTCCGGACGTCCACGCCGAGGGTTCGAGAGTGGTTGTCCAGATCCGCGACGATCGCGCCGAACGAACCTGCCATCTGCGACGACTGTGTGTCGTAAACAGTGTAGGCGACGAAATAGGGCGGAACCGGCTCCTTCTTCAGCACCTCGACGTTCCGCTGAAGCTCGGATTGGAGGATGTCGAGGAGCGCGGCGGACGAAGCGCCAGCCGACACTTGGGCGCTGCGCTGGGAGGACGCGCCGACGGGCACGAGGCCAACGAGGGCGAGGACGACACAGGCGCGGGCGCGCGAACGGGTCATGGGCACGATTCTCATGGAGTCGGAGTTGTAACACAGGCAGGCCCGATTGCGCCAATCGAAGGCAGGGCCGAAAACATGTTACCATTTGGTCACATGAAAGCGGACCCTGTCTGGCGAGCCGTGGCCGATCCGACTCGCCGGCGGCTGATCGAGTTGCTGCGGGACGGGCCGCGGACCACCGGAGACCTCTGCCGGGCGTTTCCGACGACCCGGTTTGCGGTCATGAAGCACCTGGGAGTCCTGGAGCGGTCCGGGGTTGTGAGCGTTCGTCGGTCCGGGCGGGAACGGTGGAATGCCCTGAACCCGGAGCCGCTCCGTGCGCTGGAAGGCCGCTGGCCGGCGGCAGAACACAGTGTGGCGGTCCGGCCGGCGGCAGAGCACGGCGCCGAGGCCAAGCCGGCGACGGCAGCCATCACCGTTTCCGTCTTAATCGACGTTCCCCCCTGGCGTGTCTTCGACGCGCTGACCGTGAACATCGCCGCCTGGTGGGGCGCCCCGCACCTCGTTGCTGCCGACGCGTCCAACCTGATTCTGGAGCCGCAGCCGGGCGGCCGGTTCTACGAGGAGTGGGGGCATCGCCAGGGGGTGCTTCGCGGCATCGTTGCGGCGATCAGGCAGGACAATCGTCTCGAGCTGACCGGAACGCTCTTCGGGGTGACACCGTCGACCCTCTGCTTCGTCCTGGAGCGTCGAGAAGGCGGGACGATGCTGACCACGTCGCTGTCGGGGGCCGAACGAGGAATCCTCGACGACCTCGTGAGCACGAGGCTGAAGTCATTCGTGGAGCACGGGATCCGCT
>DASVIS010000237.1:0-13336 GCA_036381995.1 Vicinamibacterales bacterium
TTAGCGAAAACAATTCCCGTCGCCGCTCTGCCGGCCAGTACCTGTTAAGAGTGCCCGGTGCCGCGTCAGTGCGCGTACGGCTCGATCGGCACGCCGTCGTACATCTGATCCACACGCAGGATCTGTGTCTCCCGGCTGTACGTCCCCAGCTCGTAGTCCTCACTCATGACGAGCGCCTTGATCGGCTTGGTCGGGCAGACCTCGGCGCAGAGCCCGCAGAAGCAGCAGCGTGAGAGATTGAAATCGAAATAGTCCAGGGCCTTCAGCTTCTGCCCGGGCTCGCGGTGGCCGCCGAGCGAGATGAGGTCGTCCGGGCACGCCTTCGCGCACTGGTCGCACACGATGCACGTCTGCGCGCCGGTTGCCGGATCCACCTGGAGCCGCAGCACGCCGCGGAAGCGTGGCGCCGTTGGCCGACGTTCGAGCGGGTACTGGAACGTGACGGCCGGCTGTGTCGTGTAGCTGAGCGTCAGCCAGAGCCCCTTCAACAAGTCGACGAGGAATATTTTTCGGAGAAGATCGGTCATCGCGCTACCCTTCCACCAGGATCGGCTCGGTCTGGCCGGCCTTGATCACCCGCTCCTTGCGAAGCACGGTGCCCTCCTTGCGGATCTTGTCCTGCAGCCGCATCAGGCCGTAGAGCAGCGCCTCGGGACGCGGCGGGCAGCCGGAAATGTACACGTCCACCGGCACGACCTTGTCCACGCCCTGCAGCACGCTGTAGGTCGGGAATGGCCCGCCCGCGTTCGAGCAGCTCCCCATCGAGATGACCCACTTCGGCTCCGGCATCTGGTCGTAGAGGCGCCGCAGGACCGGCGCCATCTTCTTGGTCACCGTGCCGGCGACGATCATCAGGTCGGCCTGCCGCGGTGAGGCCCTGAAGACCTCCGCGCCGAACCGGGCGATGTCGAACCGCGGGCCGCCCGTCGCCATCATCTCGATGGCGCAGCACGCCAGGCCGAAGCCCATCGGCCAGAGCGACGACTGCCGCGCCCAGTTGAGCACGGTGTCGACATTGGTCGTGATGATGTTGTCCTGGAACTTATGGTCGATCAGGCCCATCGCTGCCTCTCAGTCGGTGCCGGCGGTCAGCTGACAGCGGTCAGCTACTTCTGAAAGTGCTCGGCGTTGATCTGAATGAAGTGCTTCCACTTCTCGGGCACTTCGTCCAGCGGAAAGATGGCCTCCACCGGGCACGCCGGGACGCACGCGCCGCAGTCGATACACTCGTCGGGATGGATGTAGAGCAATTCCGCCGTCGCGAAGTCGTCTTCGTTCTTGCGCGGATGGATGCAGTCCACCGGGCACACATCCACGCACGCGGTGTCCTTGGTTCCGATGCACGGCTCGCAAATCACGTAAGCCATCGTTCCTCCGCTCGCTACGCCACACCCATCGCCACGGCCGAGAGATACCCCAGCCTCATCGAAATGTGACGGGCCAGTTCCCAGGCGCCGCGATTGTGCACGCGGGCAATCGGCCGGTCGTCCGGCCCGTGGCCGAACACCCCCACCCGCGCCACCTCGCGCCCGGTATAGTCGAACACCGGCGCGCACGTGCAGCACATGCGCTGCGCGCCCGCGTCGATCTGCTGACTCTCGTCCGAATCGAACCCGAGGTGCCGTACCATCTCGCCGCCGCGCGACACGTCGCGTACCTCGGACAGACGCAGGCAACTCAGTCGCCTGGACATCGGGCCATCCTTGCCCTTCAAGTACAGCGCGCAGTGCGCCGGCATCTCCTTGCCGTAGACCGTGCGCATGGCCACGTCGCCGGCCTCCGAGCGCCAGATGTAGGTCACCTCACCAACCGACGGCACCGACAGGAACCCGTGGAATCCGGACTGCGCCGCGTAATCCCTGAGTACCGGGTAGGCGTGCAGCCGAAGCTCGGAGCGTCCGAGCAGCCGGAAGCACAGGTCCAGCATCTTCACGCTGAGACTGTACCGCTGGGTCTCCTCGTCCTGCCGCACATAGCCACGCCGCTTGAGGACGGTCAGCAGGCGGTGGACACTCGGCCTCGGCTGTTTCAGCGCCCGGGCCAGGTCGGATAGACTCATCCCACCGGCCTCGAGGGACAGGACCTCGCACACGTCGAACGCCTTGTCCACCGAGGTCAGGGTGCCGGGAGCGCTGACGGAGCGAAGCGGTACTGCCGAATCCAATGAGTCCACTATGTGGAATGCTGTTTCGTTTTTTAAACACTACCGCCGGACGGAACGCCTGTCAAGCCTTTGCCACGGCTCGGCTTGGGTGGCCGCCGTTCTGATTCTGGCCGCGATCGAGCCCTGGCACCGGGCGAACGCTGCGGCTGGAGCCGAAGTCCGGCTTCCCGGAGCGGCCGCTCCTCAACTGGGTCGAATCTTCACCCCTCGCCACGTTCCGGACGGCGCTTACGACGTGAAGGTCTTGAAGGAAGGGATCGAAGGCGCCATGCGGCTCGTGATGGAAGCACTGGCGCCAGAAGCCCGGCCCGGCGAGCCTTCTGGAACCTGGCAGGTGCAGCACCTCGATCCGCTGGAGGCGTTCGGAACGGCGGGCGTCTACGACCGGTCGAAGGTGGCGCGGCTCTATGCCGGCCGCCGGGTGTCGGTGGTCCGCGGCCCGGTCGAGCGCGACGGCCGAGTGGTTGCCGCGGTCACGCTGATCTCGCCCTATCCAGATCCCACGCTCTCCCGGCTGGAGCCGGGCACGCTGGCGATAATGCTCAGAGAATCCGATCCCTGAGCGCCGCCGGCGAGCGGCGGCCCGCGACTGCATGCTATGATTTGAAGTTGATCACCGCGATATGGCCACCCCCTTGCAAAGTCCACTCGTGCTCGTCCGGCGCCGCGACCAGAAGCCCTCCTGGCTGAAGGTCAAGGCCCCCGGTTCCCCAGGCTACATCCGCCTCAAGCGGCTGATGGGCGAACTCAGGCTCAACACGGTGTGCGAGGAAGCGCACTGCCCGAACATCGGCGAATGCTGGCACCACGGCACGGCGACGTTCATGATCCTGGGCGACGTCTGCACGCGGAACTGCCCCTACTGCGCCGTCGCGCACGGCCGACCGGCCGGCCTCGATACCGCCGAACCGGCCCGGGTGGGGCACGCCGCCGAACAGATGCAGCTCCGCTACGCGGTCATCACGTCCGTGGATCGCGACGACCTGCCCGATGGCGGGGCCTCGATGTTCGCGGACACGATCGTCGAGATTCGCAAGCGGCAGCCCTCCTGCCGCATCGAGGTGCTGATCCCGGATTTCCAGGGGAAGGAAGCGCCCCTCCGGGCCGTCCTCGACGCCGGCCCTGACATCCTGAACCACAACACCGAGACCGTGCCGCGCCTCTACCGCACGGCGCGGCCTGGCGGCCGCTACCCGCGCACGCTCGAACTGCTCGACCGCGCGCGGACCTACGCGCCGGGCATTCCCACGAAGTCTGGCCTGATGGTCGGCATCGGCGAGGAGTGGGACGAAGTGATCGCGACGCTCGCCGATCTCCGATCCGTGGGCTGCGGCATCCTGACGATCGGTCAGTATCTCAGCCCCTCGTCAGCACACCTTCCCGTGGCGCGCTACTACCATCCCGAGGAATTCGACATGCTGAAGACGACAGCGCTCAGCATGGGCTTCGGACACGTCGAGTCCGGCCCGCTGGTGCGTTCGTCGTATCATGCTCACGAGCAGGCTGACGCCTACGACGAATCGACATGGCCAACCAACGCGTGATCGACCGACCCTCTTCGTTATCGAAGGAAGCGCAAGTCGAGCTTCTGCGCAAGATGCTCCTCGGCCGGCGCTTCGAGGAACGTTGCGCCGAGATGTATGCCCTCCAGAAGATCGGCGGGTTCTGCCACCTGGCGATCGGCCAGGAGGCGGTTTCGGTCGGCGCGATATCCACGCTCGAGCCCGACGACTACATCTTCTGCTCCTACCGCGATCACGTGCACGCCATCGTCAAGGGCTGCGATCCCAGACGGGTGATGGCGGAACTGTTCGGCCGTGACACCGGCGTGTCGCGCGGAAAGGGCGGGTCGATGCACCTGTTCGACGCCGAACACGGGATGCTCGGCGGCCACGCCATCGTCGGTGGCCACATCCCGCTGGCGACCGGCGTCGCGTTTGCCGTGAAGTACGAGGCACGCCCGCAGGTCGTGCTCTGCTTCTTCGGCGAGGCGGCGGTGAACATCGGCGCCTTCCACGAGTCGATGAACATGGCCGCCCTCTGGAAGCTCCCCTGCGTCTACATCGTCGAGAACAACCGCTATGGGATGGGGACGGCGATCGAGCGCGCGTCGGCCATCTACGACGTGGCGCAGCGCGCGTGCGCCTACGACATGGCGAGCGAGACGGTGGACGGCATGGACGTCCTCGCCGTGCGCGAGTCGATCGGCCGCGCGGTGGCGCTGGCACGGCGCGAGAGCCTGCCGACGCTGATCGAGGCCCGCTGCTACCGCTTCATGGGCCACTCGATGTCCGATCCGGTGCACGGACACTACCGCACGAAGGAAGAAGTCGAGGAGCAGAAGCTGAAGGATCCGATCCGGCACTACTTCAAGCGCCTGTCCGAGCAGGGAATCCTCGATCAGAAGGGCCTCGAGCAGATCGACGCCGAGATGCGAACGATCGTCGACGCCGCGGTGGAGTTCGCCGATGCGAGCCCCGAGCCGCCCGCAGGCGCGCTGTACGAAGACGTGTACAGCGAACCCTACGGCCCGTACACACGGAGTCAGTAGCAGACATATGCCTTTGATCACCTACCGCGATGCGCTGACCCAGGCGCTGCGCGAGGAAATGCGGCGTGACCCGAAGGTCTTCCTCATGGGCGAGGAAGTCGGGGTGTACCAGGGTGCCTACAAGGTCAGCCGCGGCCTCCTCCAGGAGTTCGGCGACCGTCGCGTCATCGACACGCCGATCACCGAGGAAGGCTTTGCCGGCGTCGGCGTCGGCGCCGCGATGGTCGGCCTTCGGCCCGTCATCGAGATGATGACGTGGAACTTCTCGATCCTGGCCATGGACCAGATCATCAACGGCGCGGCCAAGATGCTCTACATGTCCGGCGGCCAGTTCAAGATTCCAATTGTCGTGCGGGGGCCGGGCGGCGCAGCGCATCAGCTGGCAGCGCAGCACTCGCAGGCGCTCGAGTCGTGGTACGTGCACGTGCCGGGCCTGAAGGTCGTGGCCCCGTCGACGCCCTACGACGCGAAGGGCCTCTTGAAGGCGGCGATTCGGGACGATGACCCGGTGATCTTCTTCGAGGGTGAGACGCTCTACGGCTCCAAGGGCGAGGTGCCCGAAGGCGATTACATCGTGCCGATCGGCGTGGCCGACGTGAAACGCCAGGGCACCGACGTCACGATCGTGGCCTGGTCGAAGATGGTGAACGTCGCGCTGAAGGCAGCCGAGACGCTGGCGGCCGAAGGCGTGTCGTGCGAGGTCATCGACCCGCGCACGCTGCGCCCCCTGGACCAGGCGCCAATCCTCGCGTCCGTGCAGAAGACCAATCGCTGCGTGGTCGTCGAGGAAGGGTGGGAGTACAGCGGGGTCGGCGCGCAGCTCGCGTATCTGATCCACCGGGATGCCTTCGGTGACCTGGACGCGCCGGTCACGCGCGTGACCGGCGCCGACGTCCCGATGCCCTACGCCAAGAACCTGGAGCACATGGCCATGCCCTCTCCCGCCCGCGTCGTGCAGGCAGTGAAGGAAGTGCTGTACATGGACTAGTGGTCCGTGGCTGGTGGCCAGTTTTCAGAATTCTCTGCAATTGAGGCGACTTTATGGCTTCACGCGTGGTCATGCCGAAGTTGAGCGACACCATGGAGGAGGGCAAGATCCTCCGCTGGCTCAGGCAGGAGGGTGACACGATCGAGACCGGTCAGACCCTCGCCGAGGTGGAAACCGACAAGGCGACCGTCGAGATGGAGGCTTACACGAATGGCGTCATCCGCAAGCTCATCGCCGCGCCGGGTGACACCATCAAGATCGGCGCGCTGATCGCCATCATCGGCAGGCCAGACGAGGACATTTCCAGTCTCCTCGAACAGCCGGCGCCTCTGGCACCATCTGAGCCTGGGTCCGCTCCGACTTCTGCGCCGCGGCCCGCGCCGCGGCCAGTTGCCGCGGCCGCCGGGCAGGCCGGTCCGGCGCCCGCGTCGATTCGCCCTGCCGCACCGGTGCAGAGCGTGGCGCACGACGCTGGTTCCGGCCGCGCGCTCCGCGCCTCGCCGCTTGCACTCCGGATGGCAGCCGAAGCGGGGGTGGATCTCAACACGCTCCAGGGCTCGGGCCCGCAGGGGCGCGTGATCAAGCGCGACATCGAAGCCGCGGTCGCAAAGGCCTCGGCGTCCCAGGCGGGCGCCGCGCCCGCGCAGCCGGTGGGCGACGTCCAGGAGATCGAACTGTCGTCGATCCGCCGGACGATCGCGAAGCGCCTGGTCCAGAGCAAGGCTCCGGTCCCGCACTTCTACCTGACGGTGGACGTGGCGGTCGATCGCCTGTGGGACGCCTACCGCGCGCTCCGCGAGGAGAGCTACCCGATTTCGCTGAACGACGTGATCATCAAGGCGTCGGCCTCCGCCCTCGAGCGCCACCCGGAGATCAATGCGTCGTTCGCCGGCGATCATGTGAAGCAGTACTCGCGGGTGCACATCGGCCTGGCGGTGGCGCTCGAAGACGGCCTGATCACGCCCGTGATACGCGATGCCGACTCGAAGTCGCTGGCCGATATCGCGGCCCAAGCCAAAACACTGGCCGACCGCGCGCGCGACCGCCGGCTGCAGCCGCACGAATACACCGGCGCCACGTTCTCGATCTCGAACCTGGGCATGATGGGCATCGAAGAGTTCTCCGCCATCATCAACCCGCCCGAGGCCGCCATCCTCGCGGTCGGCGCGGTGCGCGAAGTGCCGGTGGTCGAGGGCGGCCAGGTGAAGATCGGCCGCCGCATGAAGCTCACGTTGTCGGTGGACCACCGCGTCGCCGACGGCGCCCAGGCCGCGCGTTTCCTCGGCACGCTGAGGCGCATGCTCGAAAACCCGCTGCTGATCGGCTGAGATCGGGACGACGGCCGACCTCGCGGCGTTCCAGCAGACCGTTGGCCCTGCTGAATGGAGAACGTCAGCGCGTTCTCCGTTCTCGGAGTTGCCCGTCCCTGGCAGGAGTTCAGCGTGACCCTGGTCGTGTACTCGGTTGTTTCTGCGGCCGTCCTGGTCTTCATCGGCGTGAGCGTCGCGCGGGCAATTCGCTTTGCACGGAGCCCCCTGCACCTCCGGTGGGAACTGTACCCGGTCCCACACGAGGCGCCGGAACGGGTCGAGCACGGGGGATCGTATCTCGAGCAGAGCGAGTGGTGGCGCCAGCCGAGGCGGAAGCATCTCGCGGGCGAAGTCCGCTTCATGGTGCCGGAGATGCTGTTCCTCCGCGCGCTCTGGACGTTCAACAGGCCACTCTGGTACCGTTCCTTTCCGTTTCACTTCGGCCTCTACCTGCTGGCGGGCACCTGCGCGCTTCTCTTCTCGACCGCCGTCGTCGCCCGTCTTGTCCCTGGCGTCGCCGCGGGTGCAGCCATCGAGATTGTTCGCGGGCTCGCTGGAGTCTCCGGAATCACCGGACTCGTGCTCGCCGTCACCGGCGCGGCCGGCCTGCTCCATCGGCGGCTGACGGATCCCGCGCTGCGGGTCTCCACGGCCCCGGGCGACGTCTTCAACCTGCTGTTCTTCATCATGGCTCTCGGTCTCCTCGGGGCTGGCTATGCCGCGAGACCGGCGGGCGCGCCCGGAGCATTCGCGTTGGTCTCCGGCCTGGTGTCGTGGAACCTGGACATCCAGGCATCGCCCCTGCTGGCCGCGGGCATCGTGGCGACCGCGCTCCTGGCCGCGTACATCCCGATGACGCACATGGCGCACTTCATCGCCAAGTACTTCACCTACCACTCCGTGCGCTGGGACGACGAGCCGATGATGCACAGCGCCAGGCGGGCGGCGGCGCTGGCCGAATACCTGGCGTTCAGGCCGACGTGGGCGGCCAGCCACATCCGCAAGCCCGGTGACACTCCCACGTGGGCAGAGGTGGTCGCGTCGAATCCCTCGCAGGAGACCCGGCGATGAAGCCACGCGCTCGACTCTCCGACCTGTCGCGGCGGTCGCGTGAGCCGCTGCTGCACCTCGAGCAGGAAGACCTCACGCCGTTGCCGCTCGAAGGCAGATCGGAGCCGGGCACACGGACCTCCCCAGCCCGCGACCTGACCGTCGAGTACGCACTGGACGACACGCGGGTGCTGAGCCTGCCGAACCCTGCGACCCCCGACGAGGAGACGGCGCTCGTCGAGCGGTTTCTCGCGGGCCTCGAGAAGCTCTTCTCGCGCCAGAACAACTGGACCTTCCTCCAGCCCCTTCTCCTGACCGTCGAGCACTGCGCGCGCTGTCAGACCTGCTCGGACTCGTGTCACATCTTCGAGGCCAGCGGCGGCGCGGAAGTCTACCGTCCGACCTACCGCTCCGAGATCCTGCGGCGCCTGTACTTCCAGTACGTCAAGGGCGGCGGGCTCGTCTCGGCCTGGCAGCACGGGACGGTCGATCTGAACTGGCCGCTCGTGGCGCGCCTGGCCGAACTGTCGTACCGGTGCAACCTGTGCCGCCGGTGCGCGCAGACCTGCCCGCTCGGCGTGGACAACGGCCTGGTCGCGCACGAGATCCGCAAGCTGTTCAGCCAGGAGATGGGGATCGCGCCGAAGGAACTGCACGCAGCGGGCTCGATGCTGCAATTGAAGTCGGGGTCCTCGACCGGCATGAACCCCGCAGCCGTGAAGGACAACGTCCAGTTCATCGACGAGGAGATGTCGGAGAAGACCGGCCTGACGGTGGAGACACCGTGGGACGTCGAAGGCGCGGACATCCTGCTGATTCACAACGCAGGCGAAATCCTCGCGTGGCCGGAGAATCCCGGCGCGTTCGGCGTCATCCTCAACGCCGCCGGCATCTCCTGGACGATGTCGTCCGATCTCGTCGGGTACGACTCGGTCAACTACGGCGTGTGGTACGACGACGCGCAGTTCGCGCGCGTGGCCGTCCGGCACGCCGAGGCCGCGCGGAAGCTGAAGGTCAAGAAGATCGTCGTCGGCGAATGCGGACACGCGCACAAGTCGCTGCTCGTCGTCGCCGACCGGTTGCTGACCGGCGACCTCGCCATTCCTCGCGAGAGTTCCCTCACCGTCCTGCGCGACATCGTGCTCGGCGGACGCCTGGAACTCGATCCAAGCCGGAACGACTTCCCCGTGACGCTCCACGACCCGTGCAATATCGTCCGCCTGATGGGAATCGTGGAACCGCAGCGGGAGATCGTGCGGCGCATCTGTCCACAGTTTCGGGAGATGCACCCGCACGGCGTGGACAACTACTGCTGCGGTGGGGGCAGCGGCTTCGCCATCATGAGCGGGAACGGATTCCAGGACTGGCGCGCGCAGGTGTCCGGGCGCAAGAAGCTGCAGCAGATCCTGGACGCCTTTGCCGACTGTCCCGACCCATCCATCCCCAAGTACGTGTGCGCGCCGTGCAGCAACTGCAAGGGCCAGATACGGGACCTCCTGGCGTATCACGGCGTCTGGCACACGCACCGGATCCTGTACGGCGGCCTTGTCGAACTGATCGTCAATGCCATGACGGCCGTCCGGCCCGGGTTCATCGAGTGGGAGTGGAGGTGAGACCGCGGCTGCTCGAGTGGCGCCCCGTGATAGAATTCGCTGCCCTCGGTGAGACCGGACATGGACCTTATCTATCTCGACAACGCCGCGACGTCGTTCCCCAAGCCTGAAGAAACCTACGCGTTCATGGACGGGTTCTATCGCACGCACGGTGTGAACCCCGGCCGGTCCGGTTTCGACCTCTGCATGGAAACCGGGCAGATGGTGGACGACACTCGGAAGCAGTTGTGCCGTGTCTTCAACGGGACCGACCCCAATCGTCTGGTCTTCTCGTACAACTCCACGGACGCCCTGAACCTCGCGCTCTTCGGCCTCCTGCAGGAGGGCGACCACGCGATTACCACGGCGGTCGACCACAACGCGGTCCTTCGCCCGTTGTATCACCTGGCGACCCGCTGCGGCGTCGACGTCGATCACGTCCCGTTCGACGCCCGGGGCTTCGTGGATCCCGAGGCCATCGCCGCACGATTCAAGAAGAACACGAAGGTCGTCGCCGTCAACCACGCCTCCAACGTGATTGGAACCGTTCAGCCCGTTGGGGAGATCGGACGGTTGTGCCGCGAGCGCGGCATCCGGCTGGTGGTGGATGCGTCACAGACGGCCGGCAAGATCCCGATCGACGTGCAGGCGATGCACATCGACGTCCTGTGCTTCACCGGCCACAAGTCCTTGATGGGCCCGACGGGCATTGGCGGGATGTACGTGCAGGAAGGCGTGGAGATCCGGCACACACGCGCGGGCGGTACCGGCGTCCGCTCTGCCCAGCGCGCGCATCTCGATGAGTACCCCTGGCGGATGGAATACGGCACGCCGAACGTCCTCGGCATCGCGGGGCTGCACGCCGGCGTGCGGTGGCTCGAGACGCAGGGACTGCATGCGATCCATGCGCACGAGATGGCGCTGATGGGGCGGCTGGTCGAGGGCCTGCGCGGAATCCCCGGCGTGACCATGTACTGCCAGGACGGCCTGGCGAATCACATCGCCGTCATGATGTTCAACATCCGCGGGTTCGAGGCGGGCGATACGGGCACGATTCTCGACGTCGATCACAACATCGCCTGCCGGACGGGCCTCCACTGTGCCCCGATGGTGCACCAGCAACTGGGCACGGACACGCTGCACGGCGGCGTGCGCTTCGGTATCGGCCCGTTCAACACCGAAGCGCACATCGAGGCGGCCGTTGCGGCGGTCACCGAGATGGCGGCCGCCCGCGCCACGACACGCTGACACATTCTCCGATTGTCAAGCTCCCGACCGACGACGATGTCGGGCGATTCCTGGCTGCGCCCCCCTGGCGCGGAATGTCAGCTCGTCTTCTTCTTGAGATAGGGCATCCCCTCGCTCAGCCACGTCGGCGCCGCCGCGCCCTTCAGGTAGTGGTCGAAGAACTCGAAGAACCGGATCGTCAGGTCCTTCTGGTTCGCCAACCCGCCAAGGTGGTGCCCCTCGCCCGGATAGGCCAGCAGCACGGCCTTCTTCCCGTTGTAGCGAAGCGCGTTGAAGAAGGCGAGGCCGTTGATGAAGCCGACGGTCGGGTCGGCGGTCCCGTGCATGATCAGGAACGGCGAGGTCGCCTTCGGCGCCCACGTGAGCGCCGACTCGTTGCGATACCGGTCGGGCTGGTCCCACGGCGAGAAGCCCCAGCGTCCCTGGTCGTACAGGTAGTACTGGAACGCGGTGTCGCCGCTGCCGCCCTGGGCCTGGTACGCCCAGCCCCAGTTCATGTTGAAGTCGTTGTAGAGGTCGACGACGCCCGCGCCCATGCCGACCGCGGCGAACATCTTCGACATCGTCCCGATGTAGGCCGCGCCCTCACCTCCGTAGCTGTGGCCGATCACACCGATGCGCTTCGGGTCGGCGTAGCCGAGCTCGATCACCTTGCGCGTTCCCGCCTCGACACATTCCAGCATGTCGCTGTGCGACGAGCCGGTGCGGAAGTGGACGTCCGGCATCATCGTGAGGTAGCCGTCGCTGACCGCCTGCGTGGGCATCCGGCCCATGCTGACCATGTACACCGGCGGGGTGTAGACGTGCATGTTCTGCGAGTTCTTCTCGTAGAACGTCACGATCATCGGCCGCTTCTCTCCCGGCTCGTAGTCGTCGGGCACCGCCAGGATCCCCTGCAGCCGCACGCCGTCCTTGTTCTTGAAGTCGAACAGCACGCGGTGGCCCCACAGGAAGTCCTTCTGCTGCGGGTTCGCGTCGGTGATCTTCTTCGAGTCGGCGAAGCCGGGGCCCGAGACGCGCAGGTCTGGGAACTCGACGAAGGTCTGGCGCGTGAACAGGAACCGGTCCGCCTGCCGCGCCTTCACGGGCGGGCTGAACGAGGCGTCCTCGTACACGAGTTCCTTCATCTGCCCGCCGGCAAGTTCGTAGAAGCCGGCTTTCTTGGTCCACTCGCCGTAGGCCGACAGGGTGATCGGCTTGGTCAGGTCGAACGTTCCGCGGGGGCCGACGGCACGGGGCACGGCCGGATCCACGGGCGCGGTCCGCACGATGCGGAAGCGTATTTCGTTCTTGCTGCCGAGGCCGCCGGTGAGGTTCGTCGGCGCGGAGCCGTCGAGCGGGAACAGCCACAGGTCGTACCGGTGGTGCACGATGACCGCCTTGCCGTCACTGGTGTAGCCGGCGATGCCGTACGACGGCTTCGTCCCCGGATGGTCGTACTCCATGTCGGTGAAGCTCACCGGGTTGGCGGCGCCGAGCGTTCGGGTGGCGGTGGCATCGAGATCGTAGACCTGGAACTTGCTGCCCTTCCAGTAGAGGAAGTGCGAGCCGTGGGGCGAGATGCCGAAGGCGTGGCTGCCCGTCAGCTGCCCCTTCACGATCAGCGTCCGCTCGCCCGTGGACGTGTTCACGCGGTAGAAATCGGCGGCCGGGAGCTTCTTGTCGAGGAGGTATCCGCGCGTGTCTCGCCCCACGGCCCACTTGCCATCCGGCGCGACATCGAGGTCCTTCATCGTCTCGTCCGCGAGCTTGACGAACCGTTTCGCCGAGACGTCGAATGCCTGGCGGAAGGTGAAGTTGCGGTCCTGTGTCGCGCGATTCATCTGCAGGGACTGCACCCGCTCGTCAGCCGTGTTCCACACGTCGACGTCCGGCGCCTCGTCGGTGGTCTTGCGCGTGGTGTCGGGCGAGGCCACCTGCTCCTTCATCCCGAAGAACACCCGCTTGTTGTCCTCGCTCCAGGCGAGCGGCGCGCGGTCGCTGACCACCCAGCCCTTCGGGAAGCCGTCCGCCTTCGCCGGCTCCATCACGACCGGCGCCGGCACGGCGGCACCGTCCTTCAACGCCGAAGCGACATCGGGGAACGCGACGAGCGCGTTGTCCCGCTCGCGCATCTTCTCGACGTCGCTGCCCTTGAGTACGGCGATGGCGGTGCCATCCTCGTTCCAGGCGAGCCTGTTGTAGCTCTTCGCGTCGTTGTCGAGCGGCGTGATGCGCCCGTTGCGTGTGTCGAGGACGAAGAGGCCGTTGACGTCCTTCACGGCGGCATCCACCGTGTAGGCGAGCAGCTCGCCGGTGCGGTTGAATGCGATATCGGCCACGCTGCCGAGCAATTGGTGGCGTCCCGTCCGAAGGTCCAGCAGCACGGCGTCGACCCCGCGCGGTCCTGTCGGTGCGCCGGACGCGGCTGCGGCCTGGGCGGTCCCGCCGGGC
>DASVIS010000238.1:0-6673 GCA_036381995.1 Vicinamibacterales bacterium
CCGGGGTCTCGTCGCATCCGAGGGGTTCTTTCACCGCCGGCGGCCCGGGAAAGGGGAACGGTGGACTAATCAAGGAGCGGCCATGACGATCGCGTACGACTACAAGACGCGGACCTCGTACACCGAGGACGCGGTGGCGCAGAAGGCGGCACATAAGGTTCTCCTGCAGCACACCTTCGAACCGAGCCTGCCCGAGCGCGGATACACCAATCGCACGCTTCACATCGACCTCTCCACGCTGACCGTCACCGAGAAAGCCGTGACACAGCAGATGAAGGATATCTTCATCGGCGGGCGGGGCTTCGGGCTCTGGTACCTGTGGAACGCGATCAAGCCGACCACGAAGTGGAACGACCCGGAGAACGACATCGTCATCAGCCCAGAGCCGCTTGCCGGGAACACGCAGTACGCCGGATCCGGCAAGTCGCTCGTCGTGACCCTTTCGCCGCTCACGTCGATCCCGGTCGACAGCAATGTCGGGGGCTACTTCGGCCCGCTGCTCAAGTTCTGCGGCTACGATGCGCTCGAGATCCAGGGCAAGGCCGCCCGCGACGTCGTCGTCGTGATCGACGGCCCGAGAAAGACGATCACGATCGAAGAGGCGCCCGAGGAGAACTACGACAGCCACGTGGCCGCCGAGATCTTCACGCACCAGTACGCCGACAACGACAAGGACTTCGTCAACGTCGGGGTGGTGTCGGCCGGCAAAGGCGCCGACCATGCGCGCATCGGCTGCCTCAACTTCTCGTGGTTCGATCCCAGGCGTGGCGCCGTGCGGCTGAAACAGGCCGGGCGCGGCGGCATCGGCCTGGTGTTCCGCGACAAGAAGATCAAGGCGCTCGTGGTCCACGGTTCGAAGATGAAGGCGAACATGAACAACGCCGTCAACTTCGAGCGCACGTCGAAGGTGGGCCGCAAGCTGGCGAAGGAAATCCACGACTTCGACGATCAGCAGTGCAAGATGCGGTCGATCGGCACCGCGCACCTGGTCGAGGTCATGGACGCCTACGACCTGTTGCCGGTGCATAATTTCCAGTACGGCAACCACAAGGACATCGGCAAAATCGCGTCTACCGTCTGGCAGAAGCGGTTCACGCAGGGGATCTTCGACGGGTGCTGGTACGGCTGTCACATGGCGTGCTCCAAGGGCGCCGACTGCCACAAGGTGATGACCGGCCCCTACCAGGGCGACATCGTCACCGTGGACGGGCCGGAGTACGAGACCGCGGCCGGGCTCGGGTCGAACTGCGGCATCTTCGAGCCCGACTGGATCCTCGAGTCGAACTTCTACTGCGACACCTACGGCATCGACACGATCTCGTTCGGCACCTGCTGCGCGTTCGCCATGGAGTGCTTCCAGCGCGGCATCCTGAACCTCGAGCGCACCGGCGGCCTCGACCTGACGTGGGGCAACGGCCGGTCGCACGTCGAGCTGCTGCACCAGATGGCCCGCGGCGAGGGCTTCGGCCTCATCGTCGGCCAGGGGGTGAAGCGCATGGAGGAGTACTTCGCCGAGAAGGGCTGGGGCGACCTGCAGTTCATGCGCGACATCGGCATGCAGGTCAAGGGGATGGAGTATTCGCAGTACCAGTCCAAGGAGTCGCTCGCCCAGCAGGGCGGGTACGCGCTGACCAACAAGGGCCCGCAGCACGACGAGGCCTGGTTGATCTTCATGGACATGGTGAACAACCAGATCCCGACCTTCGAAGACAAGGCCGAAGCCCTGCACTACTTCCCGCTGTTCCGCACATGGTTCGGCCTGATGGGCCTCTGCAAGCTGCCGTGGAACGACATCGAGCCGGACGACAACGCCAAGCACGGGAAGGACGCCGCGAAGGTGCCCGAGCACGTGCAGAACTACTGCGAACTCTACGCGGGGATCACCGGCAAGGAAGCCACGATCGACGACTTCATCCGGATGTCGGAAGGCGTCTACAACTTCCAGCGCGTGTTCAACCTGCGGATGGGAATGGGCGGGCGCAAGAGCGACTGGCCGCCCTACCGCTCGATGGGCCCGGTGACGAAGGAAGAGTACGAGTCGCGAGCCGAACGCTACGACAAACAGCTCGAGGAACTGATTGGCGTCGATCCCAAGGGCAAGTCCACCGAGGAGAAGATGGCGCTGCACCGCACGTGGCGCGAGGGCCGCTACAACAAGCTGTGCGACGCCGTCTACGCCCGCCGGGGCTGGACGAACAACGCCATCCCGACGCTCGAGACGCTGAAGAAGTTCAAGATCGATTTCCCGGAGGTGGTAGCGGTCGTCACGCCGCACCTCACGTAAGGACAGGGGATCCAGGAGCGGGGAATCGAGAAGCGCGATTCGGGACTCGGCAGCTGAATGGGGCTGCCGGCGCTGAGGCATTGAACAGACTCCCGGCTCCCGAGATCCGACTCCTGACATGATCACAGTCAACGGCGAATCAATGGACTGGCGCGACGGGATGACCGTCGCGGAGATTCTCAAGATCCGGAACTATATCTTCCGGATGATCGCCGTGCAGGTGAACGGTGAACTGGTGCGCCGCGGGACGTACGACAAGGCCGTCGTGCCGGATGGCGCGGACGTGCAGGTCATCCACATGATCAGCGGGGGATAGTCGGAGATACTCGTCAGTCGACGAACTCTGTCGGTCCCCGATCCCCGACCCCTGACTGACTCCCGATCCCCGGTCCGAAGTATCATCCGCACAGCCCATGAGCACCGATGCGCTCCAACCCTCGGCACGCTCCAGCGCCGCCCGCTGGCCGCTCGTGGCGATGCTGTGCGCCACCGCGACAGCGGGCTACATCTGCCGCGTGAACGTTTCCACTGCAGGCGCCCTGCTCATGCAGGAGTTCGGCCTGAGCCAGGTGGCGATGGGCCGGGTCTTCAGCGCGTTCCTGCTCGGGTATGCGCTCTTCCAGATCCCGGGAGGGGCACTGGCCGACCGGTGGGGCGCGCGGCGGGTGCTGTCGCTGGCGGCGTGGGCCTGGGTCGTGCTCACGGCGCTGCAGGCGGCGACGGGCTGGGGACCGTGGGGCGCGAGTGTCACGGGAATCCTCGCCGGCTTCATCGCGCTGCGCTTCCTGATGGGAGTTGCGGCGGCGCCGACGTATCCAGCCTCGGCCCAAGGCGTGTCGCGATGGGTTCCGGCATCGTTCCAGGGCCGCGCGACGGGGATCGTGATTGGATCGGTGGGTCTGGGTTCCGCCATCGCGCCGCCGCTGGTGTCCAGCATCATGGTGCAGTGGGGATGGCGGCCGGCGCTGCTCGTTTCGGCGGTTCCGGCGATGGCGATCGCGCTGCTCTGGCGCCTCGTTCCCGAGCCTGTGCCCGCGGCGCCTACCGCCCCGGGGCCGTTGCCCTTTGGGCCGCGGCGGGACACGCCCGCCGCACCGGCGTCAAGCCTGCGGAGCGCGAGCTTTGCGCTCCTCACACTGAGCTACTCGCTGCAGGGATATGTCGGCTACATCTTCGTGAGCTGGTTCTATCTCTACCTGGTGCAGGAGCGGCACTTCGGCCTGCTGACCGGGGCGTGGATGAGCAGCCTGCCGTGGGTCCTGTCAATCGTCTCGATTCCGCTGGGCGGGTTCATCGCCGACGAGCTTGCGGCCGGACGGTTGGGCGCCACGTGGGGTCGCCGTGCCGTCGCGATGACCGGGATGGCCGGATCGGGAATCCTGATCTCGATCGGTGCGCACACGGAGAGCGCGGTCATCGCCGCGGTGTCGCTGGCGATCGCGACGGCGCTGGTGCTCTCGGTCGAAGGCCCGTTCTGGTCCACGGTCACGCGGATGCCGGGCGGCCGGAGCGGTACGGCTGGCGGCGTCATGAACACCGGCTGCAACATCGGCGGCCTGCTGTCGCCCATGGTGACGCCGATGCTCGCAGCGTCGATCGGCTGGGAGCCGGCGCTGCACGTCGCGGCGGCCCTCGCGGTGCTTGCGGCCGTCCTCTGGTTGGGGATCCGGGTTGACGTCCGCGGCCCAGCCCAGAGCCCAATCATCCCGGAACTCCCTTGAGTTGACGAAGAGATGGTGTTCCCATGGTGGTGCCCCAAATGGCGGGTGGCGTCGGGCGGGGGCCCACCGTTCGCCCGCAGCGCAACGCCCGTTACTAGCGCATTGTGCGCGAGGACGAACGGGGGATCCCGACGACAGGACCCGCCCGGGCCGTCAACTCAAGTGAGCGTGCATATTGGCCCGCGGCACGTCATCAGAACGCGTCGGCGTGCCACCAGATGAAGTCCGCGGCCGCGAGCGGAGGCGTCGGCCACACCTCGCGGCCGACGGGGCGCATCATCATGGCGACGGGTGGTATCTCGTGCGCTCTGACATCCAGCTGTGGAGGCAGAAACTTCGGCGGCAGCCAGGCGCGCAAGCGGACTGGCACGAGGGGATCGCGCGCGATGATCGCTTGCAGCATCGCGCCGACCCTGGCGCCCGACGGATCCCGGTCACCGCACTCGGTCACCATCACGTAATCATCGACTTCGAGCAGCACCAGATACGCAGCCGCCCGGCCGCCTTCCTCCACGACGAAGAATTCGACGTTGCGGTGCCCGGGCTCGCCGCAGGCGGCGAGGAGCCGCTTCTTCGCGATGGCGTGCCGGATGTACCCCGCGTCACGGACGAGCGCGAGCCGAGACTCGGCGGCCTGCGCGGCGTTCATCTCCACGATTGACTCGAGGTCGCCGACATCACCAGATCGCATGGGGATGGCCGGTGGACCCGGTCTCCTGCCAGGCCGGACCGAGAGCGCCACCTGGTCGATCGGCAGGCGACGGAAGCCGAGGTGCTCGTAGTAGCGGGGTTCGATCTCCGAGAACAGCAGCGCCAGGCCGAAACCCTCGTCGGCGGCCGCGGCGAGCATCCGTCGCAGCAACTCCGCTGAATAGCCGTGCCCGCGGAACGCCTCGGGCGTGAACACGGCACCGAAGCCCATCAGCCTCGTCACCTGTCCGTCAACCCTCGCCGTCAAGTCGTAGCGCTTCGCCGTGGCCAGCACCCTGCTGCCGTCAACGAGGGCGACCCTCCGAAGATGGGTCGCCCCCCACGGTGTGGCGAACTGCGCGCGGTTGTACCTGTGGTAAGCGTCCCGCGAAAGTCCCTCGCCCCAGACAGGATAGGTCCGATCGAGGATCTGCTCCAGCAAGTCGCCCGTCGCCGCCACCACCTCGAACGCCATGCGTCAATCTTACTAGACTCCGATCTTGATCTCCTCCGTGATGGCGAACCCCCGTCGCCTGCACTCGTTGACGATCGTCTTGCCGGGGAGCGCCAACTCGACGGATACCGCGCCCCGGCGGACCATATTGTTCACGGCCGCGATCATCAGGATCGATCCGTGCCAGCCGGTGAGGCGCTGCATGGCGGTGAACCCCGTCTTCTCATCGTAGCGGTCGATCAACTCGACCACCGCTTCGACGTGCCGGCCTTTCGTCGTGCCGGTGCTCTTCACGCGCATCACGCAGATGTCCTTCACCTCGTCGCGGCAGATCTGCGGTGCGAGCAGGGCGTGGAACACGTCGCGCGGGACGACCTGCGTGCCGCCGGCGGTAATCGGGTCGAGACCGAGCAGGCCCAGGTCCGAGAAGGCCTTGAACTGCGCGACGTGCCCGGGGTAGCGGAGCGTCTTGTTCTCGAGCCGCTTCAGGCGCCCTTCGAACGTCCAGGGCGACGTGGAGAGGCCGCCGGACGTGACGAATGCTTCGAGCCGGCCGAGCGGCTCGGGGAACTCGAGGACCTCGTACCCCGAGAAGCACGGGACCGGCGTCACCTTGCCGTCCCGAATGAAGAACGCGTTGCCGTCGTATTCGTTGGTCAGGCCGCCAAGGTTGAACGTGCTGACGTAGTTCCACGGTGCCTGCGGGGCCTGCGGCAGGCCGCCGTCCCAGATCAGCACCTCTTCCGGTTGCTCGACGAGCGACATCACGTACGTGCCGAGCGAGATGTTGAGGCCGGGACCCATCCCGCAGTCCGGCACGACCGTCACGCCTTCCGCGGACGCTTCCGCGTCGAGCGCCAGTTGCTCGCGGACGACATCGGTGTTGCCGCCGAAGTCGATCATGTGGACCTTCTTCTTGATCGCCAGCTTCGTCATCTCGAGGTTGAACGTGTAGTGGACCGAGCTGATCACGCCGGTGGCGCCGTCGAGGTGAGGCTCCACGGTCCTCACGTCCCCCGCATCCACCTGGAACGCGGTCGCGATGTTCTTCCCCAGGAGTTGATTCAGGCGCGCGGCGCCAGCCTTGGCGACCGCGAGATCGAGGTCGAGCAGCGTGATGGCCTCGGCCTGGCCAAACACCGCGAGGTCATACGCAGCGGCGACGCCCTGCCGGCCGGCGCCGAGAACGACATACTTGTAGCCCATGAAATCCTCCAACGAAGCCCCGCGATCAAGCGCGCTGGGGCTGGAATGGTCAAAAGCTGGTCTTCAGGGGCCAGTGGCCGGTGGTCAGGTGCCAGTGGTCAGCAGACTACGCGCGCCGCCGTGAAGGCTGGCCGCGAGCTGCCCTGGCAGGCCCCTGTCTTCCGATTCTCGTCTTGAATTCAGGATGCGGTTCTCCGCATCCTGCTCAGAGTCCCGCCGAGCGGGACCCGGTCCCGATGACCAGGGCATGAAGCGCGAGGTAGGCGTACTTGCAGGAGATCATCGAACTGATCGACGCTATCACGTCTGTCGGTCCCT
>DASVIS010000239.1:0-2058 GCA_036381995.1 Vicinamibacterales bacterium
GGCGACCAGACCATCCTCGTGCGCGCCGACCCGATGCGCCTCGAGCAGGCGCTGCAGAACCTCGCGGCCAACGCGCTGCGCCACGTTCCGTCCGGTGGGGCCATCGTGCTCGAGGTCGAGCGGCGGAAGGACGGCGTGGCCCTGTCGGTGCAGGACAACGGCACGGGCATCCTGCCCGAACACCTGCCGCACATCTTCGACCGCTTCTACAAGGCGGAGGCCTCGCGCTCGGATGCGTCGGAGGCGACCGGCAGCGGCCTGGGCCTGTCGATCGTCAAGACGATCGTCGAACGTCACGGCGGCCGGATCGGCGTGCGCAGCACGCCTGGCGTCGAAACGGTGTTCGAGATCGTCCTGCCGGACGAGGACGCGGCCACGGACGGTTGACGGCTCACGGCTGACGGCTCACGCCTCACGCGCGCTTCACGCGCTCATAGGGCGACCCTTTAGCACTACTTTGTCATCTTCTCAGTGGCGGATTGCGGTGGAAGCTGACCGCCATGTCGAAGAGTTCCTTGTTGCCGGCAAAGTACTGAATCGCGACGATTTCCCGCAGCCACGCCCGCACGGCGGGAAGGGTCGGCCGCGGCGCGTCTGGTGACCGGCGCCGTTCGAATTGCAGGAAGATGAAGGCCGCGGCGGTCAGGACCATGTGATGCGCCCAGCCCGGGTAGGTGCGCCCTTCGAAGTGATCCAGCCCCAGTTCGTCTTTCAGCTCCCGGTATTGCTGTTCGATCGGCCAGCGGCTGCGCGCGAGCCGCACGAGGGTCTGCAGCGACGCGGTCGGGTCGAGGTTGAGGACGTAGTACTTCCGTTCGTCGTCGGCCACCGACCGTTCGAAGAGGACCCACCGCTCGCCGCGCCCGTGGCGGAACCGAACGCGCCGCGCGACAAAGCGGGCGGTCAAGGGCCCCTTGGTGCCGTGGCCCCACGTCACGACCTGCCACGCGGCCTCCGGCACCGCGTGGCCCATCGCCTCCAGACTGCACGAGGCGGTCGCGCCCGGCGCCCAGGCCTGGAGCAGCCGCCGCACCGCGACCGCATAGCGCAGGCCGAGCCGTTCGAGCCCGGTGCGAAACGCCGTCGTCGTGCCATAGTCGGCGTCCGCCACCACGGCGTCGATCTCGAAGCCCGCGCGCTGGACCTGGCGCACGTGCGCCAAGGCGATCCGCCATTTCTCGCGAAAGCGCACGGTGGCCGGCACCCGCGCCTTGTCGCGCCGCGCCGCGTCGGCGGCCCACTCCTGCGGGAGATACAGCTCGCAACTGGTGGGCCACACCAAGGTGGGGCCGATCAAAGCGGTCGACACCCCCACCTGACAATTGCCCGTCTTGCCCAAGGCCCCGCTGTACTGCCGCTTGACGCCCACCGACTGGGTCCCCTGTTTGGGGAAGCCGGTATCGTCGACCGCCAGGATGCCGCGCCGTTCGGGAATCAGGGCGCGCAAGCGCGTCCACAGCGGCGCGCTCGACCACGGCGAATCCGTAATGAAGTGTTGCAGCGCCTGGTAGGTCCCCGCGTCGCTCAACCGGCCATGCATGGCCTGCATGGACTTCCGCGCACTGTCGTTGACCAGACCGGCCAAGTACCGACTGGCCCCATCGCGCTGCACCCGTCGGCCAAAACACTCGGCCAACTGGTCGGCGAATTCGCCGAAGCGTTGCAGCACCGCGCGGGCCTCGTGCTCGTCCACGTCCGCTATCGTAGAGAATTCGTGTCATTGGTACAAGTACGAATTCTTGGATCAGTCGTACGAATCGTTGAATCTAACAAAGTAGTGTTAGCCCTGAGTCCTGAGCCGCTTCAAATGCTGACTGGCACTCTCATCGCGTAGTCGCTCAGGATCAGCAGGAGCAGGATCCCCAGCCAGAAGACCGACGCGCCGGCGACGACCCACGTGAGCCGCGTCCCGTATTTCAGGTGCATGAAGAACAGGACGACGAGCGTGGCCTTGAAGACGGCGATGCTCAGCGCCACGATCGGGTTCGCGAGGCCGAGATCGAAGAACGCCACGGTCGTTGTCAGCACCGTGAGGAAGACGAGGGCGATGTAGACGGC
>DASVIS010000240.1:0-12811 GCA_036381995.1 Vicinamibacterales bacterium
GCCGGCGGCAGGACAGCGACGTCGCGGTCGCGGCGGAGCGGCGTTGCCCGCGGCGGGTGCCCGCGGCGGACAGCCCGGCGGCGGCCAGCGTGGCGGCCCGGGTGGAGCCCAGCCGCCCGCGCTCAACATCGCACGCGAGAAGATCAACCTGACCGAGTCGCTCGCGTTCATGCAGAGGTACCTCGGGCCGGATCACGCCATCGTCAAGCGCATCCTCGGTGGCAAGACTCCCGAGGCGCTGGCCACGGAGCTGATTGACAAGACCCGCATCACGGATCCCGAGATCCGCGCGCTATTGCAGGCCGGCGGCAAGGCGACGATCGACGTGTCCACCGACCCGATGATCGTGCTCGCGCGCTCGCTCGAGACCGACGCGCAGGCCATCAACAAGAAGTACGAGGACGAAGTGGCGTCCGTCCAGGCCGCGGCGTATCCCAAGATCGGCCAGGCCGTGTTCGTCGTGGACGGCGCGAAGGCGTACCCGGATGCGACCGGCACGCTGCGGCTGTCCTACGGGACGGTGAAGAGCTACAGGGAAGACGGCAAGATCGTCCCGCCGTACACCTACGTGCCCGGGCTCTACGAGCGCTCGGCGCAGCACAACAACCAGGCGCCGTACGAGCTCGCTCCGCGGTGGGCCGAGGCGAAGGCCACACTCAATCCGAAGACGCCGGTCGACCTCGTCAGCACCAACGACATCGTCGGCGGCAACAGCGGGTCGGCGATGGTCAACAAGAAGGGCGAACTGGTCGGCCTGATTTTCGACGGCAACATCCAGTCGCTGCCGGGCTACGTCATCTACGACGAATCGGTGAACCGCGCGGTGTCCGTCGATTCGCGGATCATCCTCGAGGCGCTCCGCAAGGTCTACAAGGCCGACGCCCTCGCGAACGAAATCGCGGGGCCGGTGGGGAAGAAGAAATAGGTCCACCCGTCCTCCTTCTCCAGGCTTCCGGCGACGCGGCTATTTCGCCGGCGCGGCGTTCAGGCGTTCGATCGCCGCCCGAACGCGCGCGCGTAGCCGCTCGCCGGCCGGCTCGGCGGGAAGCGTCAGCGCACTTTCCAGGGCGCGCGTATACCACTTCTTCCACGCGTCGAGGATCGTTCGCTCGGCGGCTTCCGCCGCTGCACGGTCGGCCGCCTTGTCGACGATGGCGGCCGATTGCCGGGTCTCGAGCGCGAGGCGCCGGGCCCCCGCGGCGGCCACGAGGTCGGTGAGGGCGACCGCCTCGGCCTGTCCCGCGGACGCGAGCACGACCGCCGCGGTGCCGACCGCAATCCCCACGTGGCCCATCTCGGCCGGGCTGGTCTTGTCCGGGCGATCCAGGTTGGTATGGTAGTAGCGGTCGGTGAAATGGGTGGCCAGCACGGCCGGGATGCCCGCTTGCAGGAAGATACTGTGATCGCTCCCGCCTTCGTACGGGTTGGTCTGCACGTTCCACCCGGTGTCGCGCGCGCGCCGCAGGCAGACGGCCAGAAGGAGGTCGTTCATGAGGCTGCCCCCGAGCGCCTCGGCCTTGTACGACCCCCTCCCGCCCCACCACTCAGTGTGCGGGTCGGAGGGGCGCGGCCAGACGGCCGACGGGTCGGGTTCCTTCTCGATCAGGAACGAGCCGCCGGTCTTCGAGGCGTCCTCACCTGTCATGTCGAGCGAGATCATGTAGAGGGTCTTCTTCTGGCGCGACGGGTCGGCTCGCAGCCACTCGCGGCTGGCGCGCATCTCGTCGCCCCATACGAATGTGATCGTCCGCGAGGGCCGGGGGATCGTCTTCGACGCGATCGCCGCCTGGAGCGTTCTCGCCATCTCGTACAGCGTTCCGCATCCGCTGGCGTCGTCATTGGCGCCAGGTTCCTGGATGTGCGCCACCAGAACCACGTGTTCGTCAGGCCGCGTGCGACCGGGAATCTCAGCCACGAGAGACCGCCCGGGTGAGGCAGGGCGGAAACGCGTTTCGACGATTGTCTTGACGCTGACCGCACCACCACGGAGGCGCTCCTTCAACCGATCGGCGACGCGACGGCTGGCATTGAAACCGAAGGCCTTCGATGCTTCGTCATACGGGACCCCGCCCCACTGGAACACCTCGGGCGTGATATCCGGACGGGTGTACTGCGCCGGAGGTGCTGCGGAAATGACGCCGATCGCGCCTCGCTGGCGGACGGCTTGGGCCCACAGCGCGCGCATGGGGCCATCGCCCAGCACGACCGCGCCCTTCACGTTCACCGATTCGTAGCTCGCCCCATCCGTGCCGCCGCCAACGTAGACCAGCGGGGCGGTGACGCCGTCGGGCGCCGTGGAGAACGAATTCATGCAGAGGGCGATGTAGTCGACGACGGGGTCGAACACCCGTTCTGGTGTCGTTCCCGACGCGGCTTCCACGATCGTCATCTCCGCCCGGACCAGTTCCCACCCGTTGCCGCCGTTCGGGTACTCCTCCACCCAGACGCCGGTCCCGGCTGTTCCCGTCGCCTTGCCTTCGCGGAAGCCCGCCTCGATCAGTCCAGCCTTCAAGTGATCGATCGTCGCGTCGAACCCGGTGTTCCCGGCGAGACGCCAGTAGCGATCCATGAACGTGACCGTCTCCATCGCGCGCGCGGGTTGGAACCCCTTGGCCAGCGCCCGGTATACCGTCTCCGCCTGTTTCGGGAGCAGCGCATCGAGGGCTCCTGCAGCCCTCACCGAGGGCGCAGCGATGGTTTCGGAAGTGACAGCCTGCGGAAGGGCCGCCGAGTCGGCAGCCGCGAAATGCCCGAGAGCCGCCAGCAGGAGCAGGAGGAGGACGAACCGTGCGCGCGATGTCAGCATGGGCCGCATCGTATCACTGTGAGGCGCTTTCGCCACGCATGTGCCGGCCGGATTCCGGCCCTGCCCCTGCCAGCTCACCGAGGCACACACTCGAGTTCTCGCCGATCGTGCCGCAGACGCCGCTGCACTTCGGCGCCCGCACGGCGCAGCACGCGTTCTCCTTCACCAGCATGCGCAGGCCGATACGAAGGTCCCGGACGGTCTCTTCAGCGATCATGCGGGCGCTCCCTGGCGCGTTCGTACGCCTTGGAGGTTTAGACGTAAACGGGGACCGGGGTGTTCGGGGGACCGATTCGACTTCGGGAGCGCGGGCGTCGTATCCTTGAATGTCCGGATCGCGTATCCCGTCCCTCGTGGAGGCATGACATGAAGCGAATGATGATGGTCCTCGTGGGAGCGTGCCTGGTGGCGAGCCTGCCGCTCGTTGCGCAGCAGAGCTCGATCAAGGTCGAGCTGAAGGATCTTCAGGGTGCGTCGGTTGGCACGGCGACCCTGTCACCGGCGGCCGGGGCCGGCGTGTCGATCGCGCTCGACGTGAAGAACTTGCCGCCCGGCGATCACGCCTTCCATGTTCACCAGATGGCAGTGTGCGAGCCGCCCTTCGCGACCGCCGGGCCGCACTTCAACCCTGAGGGCAAGAAACACGGGCTCGAGAATCCGTTGGGCTCCCATGCCGGTGACATGAACAACTTCACCGTCGGTGCAGACGGAACGGCGAAGATCACCGTGATGAACAAGCAGGTCACGCTCGGTGCCGGCGCGAACTCCGTGTTCGCCAACGGCGGCACGTCACTCGTCATTCACGCGAAGGCGGACGACCTGAAGACCGACCCGGCCGGCAACGCGGGCGACCGGATCGCGTGCGGCGTGATCGCGAAGTAGAGCGCAGCCGACGTCGGAGCCGCTCTCGACGCCTCCGGGAGCGAAGACGCCGCAGCTCAACCACTCAGCGGTGGACAGCGAGCGTCCGGTCGGGGAGTGGAACACGTCCGACGTGGTGTGCCGGGGCAGTGCCATTGAGGTGTCGATCAACGGCGTGACACAGAACCGCGTGACGGGCGTGTCGGTCTCGGAAGGGAAGGTCGGCTTCCAGCTCGAGGGCACTCCGTTCGAGCTGCGGAACGTCACGATCACGCCGTTGCGCTAGGCCGTCCGCCGTTTCTGTGCCAGAATGAAATTCTGCATTCTGGAGGTGCCTGTGTTTCGAACGGTGCCTGCTCTCATCCTTTTCGCCGTGGCTTCCCTGGTGCTCGCCGGTTGCGCCAACGGAACCAACGTCGGACCGACCTCGCCGAGCTCGGCATCGTTTTCCGGGACGGTCACCACGTTCGTGGAAGTTCCGGTTGCGATGACCAACACCGCCGGCACGGTCGGCACCTGGAACTGGGCGGGGCAGTCGGTGACCACACCCTCAGGCGACAGCCTCGGGAAGATCCGGTTCAACTGGTACACCTACAAGGACGCGCCCACTGCGTTCGGACGCCTCTACATCCTGAAGCAGGAGTACCTCGGAACGCCGAACGACGTCGGGCCATCCATGCCGGGCGTCGTCGCGCGGTCGGAGAGCATCATCGACAACCAGTACGTCTTCGCGGCGGATGTGACGCTTTCGGCCAACACCAAGTACTGGTTCTACACCGATACTCAGGGCTCGTTCGTGACGAGCTTCGACACCGACCCCTATCCGGGCGGTGAATTCTACGTCTCTGGCTATCCCACCTATCCGTTCCACAAGGCCGGCGCCAGCGGGCGCATGGTCGGGCCCGGCGTCTACGTGCCGCCGCCGGCCGGAGTGTTCGTGGACGCGAACTTCACGCTGCAGGCCACCACCACGCAGCGGTGATGTCGGCCGCGCGCCACATCGCGCGTCGCCATTCGGGTGGCGCTGCCCCGGCGGGCGCGCCGCACGAGCTGCCGGCCGTCCGCGCGTGATACACTTCCTCCGCCCCGAGGCCTTCAGCTTGTCATGTGGATCGTTCGCGTCGCTCTGAGCCGGCCGTACACCTTCGTCGTTCTGGCGCTCGCCATTCTGCTGGTCGGACCGCTCGCCATTCTGCGGACGCCGACGGACATCTTTCCCAACATCAACATCCCGGTGATCGCCGTCGTCTGGAACTACGCCGGGCTGTCGTCGGAGGAGATGTCCAACCGGATCGTGACGATCTTCGAACGGGGCACGACGACGACGGTCAACGACATCGAGCACATCGAGTCGCAGACGCTCCGCGGCATCTCGATCGTCAAGATCTTCTTCCAGCCCAACGTGAAGATCGAGATGGCGATGGCCCAGGTGACGGCGATCTCGCAGTCGATGCTCCGCTCGTTGCCTCCGGGCACGACGCCGCCGTTCGTCATCAGCTACAACGCCTCGACGGTGCCCGTCCTGCAGCTCGCGCTGTCGGGCAAGAGCCTGTCCGAGCAGCAGCTCTACGATCTGGGGTCGAACTTCCTGCGCGTACAGCTGGCCACCGTGCAGGGAGCCTCGATCCCCCAGCCGTATGGCGGCAAGCAGGCACAGATCCAGGTCGATCTGAACCTGGCCGCGCTGCAGGCCAAGGGACTGGGGCCGCTCGACGTCGTGAATGCGATAGGCGCTCAGAACCTGATTCTCCCGGCCGGGACGTCGAAGATCGGATCGACCGAGTACGACATCGACATCAACGCCAGCCCGAAGACGGTCGCGGAGTTGAACGACCTGCCCGTCAGGATGGTGGGCCGCACCCCAATCTACATTCGCGACGTTGCATACGTGCGGAACGGATTCCCGCCCCAGACCAACATCGTGCGCGTCGACGGGCAGCGGGCTTCGCTGATGTCGGTGCTGAAGGCAGGCAACGCCTCGACGCTCGACATCATCGCGCGCGTGAAGGAGGCGCTGCCGCGGATCAAGGCGGGCCTTCCGCCTGAACTCGAGGTCCACGAACTGGCCGACCAGTCGCTGTTCGTGCGGGCGTCGATCAACGGCGTGGTCCGCGAGGCGGTGATGGCGGCCGGCCTGACCGCGCTGCTCGTGCTGGTCCTGCTCGGGAGCTGGCGCAGCACCGTCATCGTCGCGGTGTCGATCCCGCTGTCGATCCTGGCATCGATCATCGTCTTCAGCGCGCTGGGCGAGACGATCAACATCATGACGCTGGGCGGCCTGGCTCTCGCCGTCGGCATCCTCGTGGACAACGGCATCGTCGCGATCGAGAACATCAACTGGAACCTCGAGCAGGGCAAGTCGCTCGAGGGCGCCATCCTCGACGGTGCGGAGCAGATCACCATCCCGACATTCGTCTCGACGATCTGCATCTGCATCGTCTTCGTGCCGATGTTCTTCCTCACCGGCGTCGGCCGCTACCTGTTCGTGCCGATGGCGGAAGCGGTCGTGTTCGCGATGCTCGCCTCGTACGCCCTCTCGCGCACGCTGGTGCCGACGATGGCGAAGTACATGCTCGAGAGCCACGCGGACCGGCGGGCGCGCGGGGAGCGGCGCAGCCTGTTTGGCCGGATCCAGCTGCGGGTCGACGAGCGGTTCGGACGCCTGCGCTCGGCGTACCGGCGGTGGCTGGAGCGCTGCGTTGCGCGGCGGGGCGCGTTCAGCGCCATCTTCCTCGCTGGCTGCGTGGCATCGCTCGGCCTGCTCGCGTGGGTCGGACAGGACTTCTTCCCCTCGGTGGACAGCGGCCAGTTCAAACTGCACCTCCGGGCGCCGACCGGCACGCGCATCGAGGAGACCGCGGTGCTCTGCGACCGCGTGGAGCAGGAACTGCGCGCCGTGATCCCGCCCCGGGAGATCGCGAGCGTGATCGACAACATCGGCCTGCCGTACAGCGGGGTCAATCTCGCCTACACCAACTCCGCGCCGATCGGCCCGTCCGACGCCGACATCCTGGTCTCGCTCGCGGAGGGGCATGGCCGGACGGCGGAGTATGTCCGCACCCTGCGTCTCGACCTGTCCCGGCGGTTTCCCGGCGTCCAGTTCACGTTCATTCCGGCAGACATCGTGAGCCAGATCCTCAGCTCCGGTCTGCCGGCGCCCATCGACGTGCAGGTGGTGGGCCGCGATCTCGATGCCAACCGGCGGTTCGCGGCGTCGCTTCGCGACAAGCTCGCGCAGGTGCCGGGCCTCGTCGATCTCCGCGTCCACCAGGCCTTCAACCAGCCGCAGCTGCACCTCACGTCGGACCGCACGTTGGCCGCCGAGACCGGGTTCACGGAGCGCGAGGTGGCGACGAACCTCTTGATTTCGTTGAGCGGAAGCAGCCAGACGACGCCGACGTTCTGGCTGAACCCGGCTACGGGTGTGAGCTACTCCGTCGCCACTCAGGCGCCGCAGTATCAGGTCAACTCGCTGCAGGCGCTCGGCAACATTCCGATTTCGGGCGCGAGCGGCGCGCGGACGCAGGTGCTGCAGGGGCTGACGTCGATGCGCCGCGGCGCGGGGACCGCCGTGGTCTCGCACTACAACGTGCAACCGGTCGTGGACATCTACGGCGCGGTGCAGGGACGGGACCTCGGGGGCGTGGCGCGCGACATCGCCCCGATTCTCGACGCCGCCAGGCACCAGCTGCCGCGCGGATCGCAGCTCATCGCGCACGGCCAGATCGAGACGATGAACGCGTCGTTCAAGGGGCTACTGGCCGGCCTCGCGCTGGCGATCGTGCTGGTCTACTTGCTGATCGTCGTGAACTTCCAGTCGTGGCTCGATCCGTTCATCATCATTTCGGCGCTGCCGGCGGCGCTGGCGGGTATCGTGTGGACGCTCTTCGTCTGGGGGACGACGGTCAGCGTTCCGGCGCTGACGGGGGCGATCATGTGCGTGGGCGTCGCGACGGCGAACAGCATCCTGGTGGTGAGTTTCGCAAAGGACGAAGTATCGCGCGGGCGCGACCCGGTGGCCGCGGCGCTCGACGCGGGAAGCTCGCGGTTCCGGCCGGTCCTGATGACGGCGCTCGCGATGATCATCGGGATGATCCCGATGGCGCTCGGGTTCGGCGAAGGTGGTGAGCAGAACGCGCCGCTTGGCCGGGCCGTCATGGGAGGCCTGGCGCTGGCCACGGTGGCGACGCTGTTCTTCGTCCCGGCGGTGTTCGCGCTTCTGCACAAGAAGGGGTCGCACCCCACTGGGGAGAGAAAGTAATGCGGCGTGGCATCCTCCTGGTCATCGGTCTCGTGGCGGCCGCCGGCTGCCTCGCGTGGTGGGGTATCGCCAACCGCGCCAGGGCCATGACAACGCTGACCAGCGAGACGCGAGAGCTCAACATCCCGACCGTCGCGGTCACGAAGCCGAAGCCGGGTGCTCCCGAAGAGGAGATCGTCCTGCCCGGCAATCTGCAGGCGTTCGCCGACGCGCCGATCTACGCGCGGACGAACGGCTACCTCCGGCGGAGGCTGGTGGACATGGGCACGCGCGTGAAGGCCGGCCAGTTGCTGGCGGAAATCGACGCGCCCGAACTCGAGCAGCAGCTGCAGCAGGCCCGCGCGGATCTCGCGACCGCCGACGCCAACCTTCGGCTGGCCCAGCTGACCGCGGACCGTTATCGGGATCTCGTGAAGACCGAGTCGGTCACCCAGCAGGATGCCGACAACGCAGCGGGCGCGCTCGAGGTCAGGAAGTCCTCGGTGGAGTCCGCCCGGCACAACGTGCAGCGCCTGGAGCAGCTTCAGGTGTTCACCCGGATCTACGCGCCGATCGACGGCGTCATCACGAGCCGCAACACGGACGTCGGCGCCTTGATCGATCCTGGCGCCTCGGGCGGCGCGGCCCGCGAGCTCTTCCACATTGCGTCCACGGGGCGCCTTCGTGTCTTCGTCAACGTGCCGCAGACGTTCTCGCGTGTCACCCGACAGGGCCTGTCGGCCGATCTCACGTTGGCGGAGTTCCCCGGGCGACGGTTCACCGGCGTGCTCGTCCGGAGGTCGGAAGCCATCGATGCGGCCTCGCGCACGCTGCTGGCGGAGTTCGAGGTGAACAATGCGACGGGAGAACTGTTGCCGGGCGCCTTTGCGCAGGTCCACCTCCAGCTGCCGAAGGCCGCGTCCACCTGCGTGCTGCCGGTGAACACCTTGATCTTCCGCGGCGAAGGCGTGCGAGTCGCCGCTGTCCGGTCGGATTCGACCGTGGCGATGACGCCGGTCACGCTCGGCCGCGATTTTGGCACCGAGGTCGAAATCCTCGACGGCATTGGCCAGGACACGGTCGTGGTGGTCAGCCCGCCTGACTCGCTCGTGGACAAGCAACTCGTTCGTGTGTTTCAGGACAAGGCGGGGACGCCGAAGGGACTGGTACGGTGAACCGGCGGATCGTTGTCGTCATCGGGCTGATCGTGTCCGCCGGCTGCGCAACGGGTCCGAAGTACGTCCGCCCGGTGCCGCCGATGCCGCTGGCGTTCGCAGAATCCGGCGCCTGGAAGCCGGCGCGTCCAAACGACGAGGCAGCGCGGGGCAAGTGGTGGGAGGTCTTCCGCGACGAGCCGTTGAACGCGCTCGAGGACCGGCTCGACGTCTCGAACAACACCCTGCGGGCGGCGCAGGCGCAATTCAACCAGGCGCGGGCGATGGTTCGCTACGCCGCGGCGTCGCGGTCGCCGCAGGTGTCGGGTACTGGCGCGGGGAGCCGCACCAATCACTCTGAGAACACGCCGAATTGGAGCGCGACCGCCACGGAGCATTACTCGGACTTCCTGCTGCGGCTCGACACCTCCTACGAGCTGGATGTCTGGGGTCGGGTCCGGGCCAGCGTCGCCGCGAGCCGCGCCGCCGCCCAGGCCAGCGCCGCCGACCTTGAAGTTGTGCGCCTGAGCCTGCACGCGGAACTTGCGGCAGACTACTTTTTCGTCCGCGCACTCGACTCGGAGCGGGAACTCCTTCAGTCGAGCGTGGCGGCGTACGAGAGGGCGCTCGAGCTGACCCGCAACCGGTACAAGGGTGGCGTGGCGACGGCCGTGGACGTGGCGCAGGCAGAGGCCCAGTTGGAAACGACGCGGGCGCAGTTGATCGACCTGCAAGCGCGCCGCGCCCAGGTGGAACACGCCATCGCGACGTTGCTGGGTCAGCCGCCGGGCAGCGTGAAGGCGCCGGCCTCACCGCTGACCGGAGAGCCTCCGTCGGTTCCACCCAGCCTGCCGGCTGACCTGCTCGAGCGGCGCCCGGACATCGCGGCGGCGGAGCGCCGGGTGGCCGCGGCCAACGCACAGGTGGGAGTGGCCGCGTCGGCCTTCTACCCGATGATCGCGCTGACCGCCAACACGGGATTCGAGAGCGCGGCGCTCGTCGAACTCCTCCGGGGCGTCAGCGGTTTCTGGACCGCGGTACCGGCCGCCGCACTGACGCTTCTCGACGGCGGTCGGCGACGGTCGGTGTCGGACCAGGCGAAGGCCGGCTACGAACGGGCAGTGGCATTGTACCGGGAGACCACGCTGTCAGCATTCCGGGAAGTCGAGGACCAGTTGGCGATACTGCGAGTGCTCGACGAGGAAGCGATCGCCCAGCAGGCCGCGGTGGCGGCGTCGGACCGGTCGCTTGCGCTCTCCATCAACCGCTACAAGGGCGGCATCGCCACGTATCTCGAGGTAATCGTCGCGCAGAACACGGCTTTCAACAACCGTCGGACCGCAGTGAGCATTCTCGCCCGCCGTCTGACGGCCAGCGTTCTGCTGATCAAGGCGCTTGGCGGCGGCTGGGACGCGTCGAAACTGCCGGCGCTCTGACACTGTCGATGGCCAGCGGCGCGGCCCGAGGTTCGCCAGGCCGCGGCAGATGTCGACGGCCATGTCCCACAGAAGGACATCGAGCGCCTTCGACAGATTCGCGCCTATCGACACGTGGGCCTGAGCCTCGCCGACATCCGGTCGGTGCTGGGCGCGGCCGCCAGCGACGCGGCGTCGGTGCTGAAACGGCGCCTGCTGGAACTGGACGGCGAGATCGAGACGCTGCGCGGCCATCAGCGCTCGATCCTCAGGCTCCTCGACCACAAAGGCCTCAGGAGGAATCAGATGATCACCAAGGAGAAGTGGGTCGCGATCATGAGGGGGTGCGGGTTTTCGGAGCAGCAGATGCACGCGTGGCACGTGGAGTTCGAGCGCTCCGCGCCCGACGAACACCAGGAGTTCCTGGAGTTCCTGCACATCCCGGCCGACGAGATCCGAACGATCCGCCAGCACTCGAAGGAGAGGGCGAAGAAGTAGCCGGATGTGGAACCGCGGCGCGCTAGTTCTTCCGGTAGTCCAGCGGCGGCTTCCGGTCGCCCATCCTGAACGTGTAGGTCGTTCCGGCGCGGCGGCGGTCGAACTCGGCGCGCGCCTTGGCCAGGTGCTCGGGGTTGGTGAACAGGTCCATCCCCGTGAGCGCCATCGTCTCGGCCGCGACCATCATGCCCTTGATGCCGATCGACATGCCGTCGCACGCCACGGCCTGCCAGCTGTGGGCCGGCGTGCCGGGCACCCACGTGGCGGTGGTGAACTCCGTGGTCGGCACCTTCCAGCTGACGTCGCCGAGGTCCGTGGACGCAGGAGTGATCGTCTCGGACGACGGCTGCACCTGCTCCTCGGATCCAAGCGGCATCAACTGGCCGTTCAGAGTCCGTCGCAGTGACTCGGCAAACGCGCGTTCCTCGGGCGAGTACTTCACGCCGCCGACTGCCTGCATGTTTCGGCGTTGAAGATCGGCCAGGTAGGCGTTCGGCAGGATGTTGTAGCTGGCCCCCACGAGCTCGAAGTCCATCGTCGTTCCGGTGCCGAGCGCGGCGCCCTTCGCGGCGTCGATGATGCGCTGCCAGATGCCGTCGAGCACGCGAATGTCGGGATGACGCGCGGAGTAGGCGACTTCTGCGAGGTCCGGCACGATGTTCTCCGCGACGCCGCCCTTCGTGATGATGTAGTGGATCCGCGTTTCCTGGGGCACGTGCTCGCGCATCATGTTGACCATGGCGTCCATCGCCTCGACCGCGTCGAGCGCCGAGCGCCCGCGGTCCGGCGCGGCCGCCGCGTGCGCCGCGATGCCGTGGAAGCGGAACTTCGCCGACAGGATCGCGAGGTTGCTCGACGGGCTGGCGTCGTTCGACTGGCCCGGATGCCACGAGATGGCCGCGTCCACGTCATCGAACAACCCGGCGCGCACCATGTACCCCTTGGCGCCGCCGCCCTCCTCGGCGGGCGTGCCATAGAAACGGACCGTGCCTGCCCGGCCGCCGGACGCGATCCAGTCCTTCACGGCAATCGCCGCCGCCATCGATCCGGTGCCGAGCAGGTTGTGGCCGCAGCCATGGCCTGGTGCGCCGTCCTGGATCGGCTTGCGCTCGGCCACCGCGTCCTGCGAGAGGCCAGGCAGGGCGTCGAACTCCCCGATGAACGCGATCACGGGCCGGCCGCTCCCGTAGCTTGCGACAAACGCCGTGGGAATGTCCGCGACACCCGTCTTGACCGTGAACCCGGCGGCCGCCAGCTTCTCTTGGAGGAGGGCGCTGCTCTTCGACTCGCGGTAGCCGAGTTCCGCGAACTTCCAGATCTGCAGCGCGACGTCCGAGTAGTCCGGGCGCCTCGCCTCGATGCTCTCGAGCATCCGCGCCCGCGGGTCGGCTGATTGTGCCGCCGTGGGAGAGTTCGCGGTTACGCCGAGCACCATCACCAGGGCAAACAGAACCGCTGTCGACGTGTGACGCATGTCACTCCCCGAATTCTGTCGCGTTGTTCGCATGCCGCCAGGCAAGGCCAAGGCCTCGCTCTCCGATCGGGGGCCTGGGGCCAACACGGATGAACACCGGGATGATCCTGATACTTTCCGGGGATCGGATCAAGATTGGAGTCTTTTCAGAACGTTTCTTGCAAGGCGAGGTAGACGCCGCGGGAGCCGTTGCGGCCGAAGCCCGCATCCAGGCAGATGCTGGTGCGAGAGAGCTTGTCGGCAAGGAGGCGAAGGCCAACCCCGGCGCCTGGCGCCATCGAGTGGAAGAGCGTCTCGCCCGTCTTGCGGTTGCTGACGGTTGTCGTGTTCAGGAAGGCGACCATGCCGACGAGGCCGTTCCGG
>DASVIS010000241.1:0-23704 GCA_036381995.1 Vicinamibacterales bacterium
CTTCGGCATAATCCGTCAACGTCGTCGTCTCGGAACGCCCGCCGCTCTGGCCCAGGCCGCGCTTGTCGTATCGAACGACGACGAACCCGGCATCGGCGAGTGCCGAAGCCAGCTGCCCGAACACCGGGATGCCGGCCAGGATCTGGTCGCGATCGGTCGGCTCGGACCCGCTCACGAGGACGACGGCCGGAAAGCGGAACGCCGGGCCGGGCCTCGTTGCCGGCTGCGAGAGCGTTCCCGCCAGGCTGAAGCCCAGGGCCGGGATGTGGACCTGCTCGTCGTTGGGGCGAGACACCGGTTCGCGCCGGGAAGAGATCGAGGCGATGTCCGTGCGCACGATGTCGAATGCCTGCGCGGGAACCGTCAGACGGACCAGGCGGCCGTCCGCGTCCGTCCACAGCTCGAGTTCGGCGGTGCGGCCCGGGTTGGCGAACTCCAGGGCGTATCGGCGAATCTGCAGCAGGGCTGCCTGCGTCCGTACCCGATCGCCCGTGATGCTCTTCACCGTGACCACCACCGGGGCCTGCGGCGGGACATAGGCGTTGAATCGCTGGCCGATCGTGGCGCCCGTGAGGCGTGCGGCCAGCGCTTCGTATGCGCCAAAGAAGATGTTCGGGAGCAGGAGCGCGTCCGCGGGAATCTCATCCGCCTTGTGCGAGCCCGCCGTGCCCTGCGAGAAGTCGCTCGTTGCCGTGGTGCCCGTCACGGTCGTGTGCATCAGTACCTGCTGATCACGCACGCTGCCCTCGATGATGCACTCGAGAGGACGCCAGTCGGCCGTGTACGTGATCTCCGCCCTGCGCGTCGTGACGCTGAGCGGCGGTCCCATGCGCTCGTTTCCGGTGATCGTGACGCCCTGCGGCGTGCGAATGACCGTGACCTGCTCGACGCCAAGCGCCGTGCCCTGGAAGAACACGGTGAAATCGACTGGCTGGGCGGCGGGGACGGGCTGCGCGTGGCCGATTCCCGCCAGCGATGCGAGGACGACCGCGGCGACGGTACAATGGGCGATACGCATGACGCTAAAAGGATAGCATCAGGCGGCGGATAACGGTGGACCCCCAGGGGTCTGGAGGACGGGATGGAGCCAGGCGCCGGGTATCGGTCGGCGACGGAATCGGCGGCGGTGTTCGACCGATCGGGCCGCGGGAAAATCGCGGTGGCCGGCAACGATCGGCGCACGTACCTGCACGCGATGCTGACCAACGACATCGCCTCGCTCCAGGCGGGCAGCGGTTGCTACGCGGCGTACCTGACGCCGCAGGGCCGGATGATCGCCGACATGATCGTGCTCGAGTTGGGCGACCTGCTGCTGCTCGATCTCGACCGATCGATGACGGCCACCGTTCTCGAGAAGCTCGATCAGTTCGTCTTCAGCGAGGACGTGAAACTCGGCGACCTGACCGAGGCGTTCGGGAAGCTGGCCGTTGCAGGCCCGACCGCGGCATCCGTGGTTGCCGGAGTGCTCGGTGGAGACGGACGGCCTGGACCGAGCGCGAGCGACTTCGCAGGCTGGCCAGATTTCCGCAACGTTCGCGCGAGCTTCCGCGGCCAGATGGCGCTCGTCGCGGCCTCGCACGAGGTCGGGGTGCCGGGATTCGACCTCTATGTCGAACGGCCGCACGTCGAGGCGTTGACGGGAGCGCTCGTGGCTGCCGGCGCGATGCCAGCGGGCCCGGCCGTCTGGGACGTTCTGCGCGTCGAGGCGGGCCGCCCTGCATTCGGCATCGACATGGATGCCGAGACGATCCCGCTCGAGGCGGGCATCGAAGGACGCGCGATCAGTCTCACCAAGGGGTGTTACCCGGGGCAGGAAATCGTGATACGGGTGCTGCACCGCGGGCACGGCCGCGTGGCGCGCAGGATAGCCGGGCTGCTCGTTGCCGGCAGCGAGGTCCCGCACGTTGGTGATCGCCTCCGCGCGGGCGACCGCGAAGCGGGGCGGATCACCAGCGCGGTGTGGTCGCCGCGGGCGGGCGGCCCGATTGCGCTGGCGATGGTCCACCGCGACTTCCTCGAGCCCGGCACCGAACTGATGGTCCTCCACGGCGACCAGACGGTGTCTTCGACGGTCGTCACGCTTCCATTCGAGCCCCGGTAGTTGAACCACAAAGCTCACAAAGATCACAGAGGACGATGGCGCAGGCGTGCCCGGGTCGAAGCCCTCAGCGGATGCGTCGTTGTGTTGCTCCGTGGCCTTTGTGGCTGATCATCGTGGCCGGCGCGAAGCGTCAATCTGACGCGGCCAGGCGGGCGATCAGCTCGCTGTCGGCGGGCGGGAATTCGAGCATCGTCAGATCGTGACGCCGGACCCAGCGAATTTCCTGTCCGAGCAGCGGGCGCGGCTCGCTCGTCAGCTCGCATCGAAAGAACCGGAGGTCGAGCACCCGATCGTCGTAGGCGTAACTGGTCCGGTAGACCTCCTCGTCCACCCTTGCCGTCACGCCGAGTTCCTCGGCCAACTCGCGAGCCAGGCATGCTTCGGCCGACTCGCCGGGCTCGCACTTCCCGCCGGGGAACTCCCAGCAACCTCCCATGTGCGTACCTTCGCGCCGGCGCGCCACGAGCAGGCGGCCGTCGCGCTCGATGACGGCGGCGGTGACGACGGTCGGTGGCTTCTGTTCGTTCATCTTTCAACCAGGGTTCTTGTCCGGGGCGCGACGGACCGGGCTTTCCCGACGCTCCCGTCCAGCGGATAGGACCGACAGCCGCGTGCCATCGGACAGGTCGCGCACTGCGGCTTCCGGGCCGGGCACACGATAGCGCCGAAGTCCATGAGGGCCTGGTTGAAGTCGAACACGCGCTTGTGGGGGAGCATCGCGCGCGACACGTCCCAGAGGTGTTGTCGCGCGGCGTGGGTCTTGGGGTCGCCCTTGCCGATGAACACTCGGAAGAGTACCCGCGCGATGTTCGTGTCGAGAATTGCGGACCGTTGGCCGAACGCGAAACTGCGGATCGCGCCGGCAGTGTACCGACCGATGCCCTTGAACGAGAGCAGTGTCGCCTCGTCAGCCGGCAGCGCGCCGCCGTAGCGCGCCACCGCCTCGCGCGCAATCGAGTGAAGGCGTCGTGGCCGGATGTTGTATCCCAGCGGATACCAGGCCTCGACCGCCTCCTCGACCGGCCTGGCGGCCAGCGCCCGCAGCGAGGGGAACCGCGCCAGCCACTCGAGATACTTCGGCAGGACGCGGTCTACCTGGGTCTGCTGGAGCATGATCTCCGAGACGAGGATCTGGTATGGGTCCGTCGCGCGGCGCCAGGGCAAGTCCCGTCCGTTCCGGTCGTACCACGCGAGCAGCCGGCGCCGAAACGCCTGCCTCGCCGCCAACCTGGGCATCTCCCGCACGTTTCTCCGTCGCCCCTTCACCACCCCGCCTTCCTGATCTCGGCCGCAGGCCTCTAACGGGCGTCGCCCGCAGCCAGTGGCCCAAAGCCCGCACCGCCGAAGGCCGTCCGCCGCCACTGTACCCCATCCCGTGACATAATTTCCCACGGTGAAGATCTACACTCGCACTGGCGACGCCGGCGAAACGGGTTTGTACGATGGCCGAAGGGTCTCGAAATCCGACCTGCGTGTGGACGCGTACGGCGATATCGACGAGTTGAACGCGGCGATCGGCGTCGCCCTGGCCACTGGCGTCGACCCGGCCATGGTTGCCATGCTGGAGAGCATCCAGCGCGATCTGCTCGCTCTCGGGGCGCGCCTCGCCGACCCAAACCACCGCGTCGCCGACCGTGTCCGGAAGATGGCTGTGGGTGGGGCTGACGTCAGCCGGCTCGAGCAGTGGATCGATCAGATGGAAGCCGGGCTTCCTCCGCTCCGCCGGTTCATCCTCCCTGGTGGTTCGGTGTCCGGCGCCGCCCTTCACCTCGCTCGCACCATCTGCCGCCGAGCCGAACGTCGCATGGTGGCGCTTGGCACGGACGAGGTCGACAGCGGGCTGCTGGCCTACATCAACCGCCTCTCGGACTTCCTCTTCGTCGCGGCCCGTGCGGTGAACCGCCGCAACGGCGTGCCCGAGCTCGAATGGTGACCGACCTGGCCGCGGCGTACGCCAACTGCGCCCGCTTCGCCCGCGAACACTACGAGAACTTTCCCGTCGCGTCATACCTGCTGCCGCGCGAAATGCGACCGCACGTGACGGCCGTCTACGCGTTCGCCAGGGTCGCCGACGATTTCGCTGACGAAGGCGACCGGCCGGCAGTGGAACGTCTGGCGCTGCTCGACGCCTGGCGGGATCGACTCCACGCCTGCGTCACTGACAACGGTCGCAACGGCCATGGTCCCGGCGAAGCCTCTCCTGCTGGCCTTCCTCCCGAGACCCCGTACATCTTCGACGCTGTGGGCAGTACAATCCGCAGCTGCCGCCTCCCGATATCGTTGTTCGACGACCTGCTGAGCGCCTTCCGGCAGGACGTCACGACCCCTCGGTACGGCGCATGGGATGATGTGTTCGACTACTGTCGGCGCTCGGCGAATCCGGTCGGCCGTCTCGTGCTCCGCATCGCCGGCTATCACGATGAGCGTCTCGACCGGGGCTCGGATGCCGTCTGCACGGCGCTGCAGTTGACGAACTTCTGGCAGGATCTGGAGCGCGACTGGCGCAAGGGCCGGCTCTATCTCCCACTCGAGGATTGTCGGCGCGAGCACGCGGATTTCGCCGATCTCGACGCCCGAAAGATGACGCCCGAGTGGCGCCGGGTCCTGCGCGGCGCGGGCGCGAGGACCGCGGCCCTGTTCGACCAGGGCCGCGTCGTGTGCGACGGCGTGAGCTGGCGTCTCCGTTTCGAGCTGCGGTTCACATGGCTTGGCGGGCGCCGCATCCTCTCGCGTCTCGAGCGGCACGATTTCGATGTGTTCCTCCGGAGACCTGCCCTGGGTGCAGCCGATCTCCCGGCGCTCCTGTGGCACGCGATGACCTGGCGGGCGCGATGAGCGGGCGAGACACGAACTTCTACTACTCGTTCCTGGTGCTCCCGGCCGAGAAGCGGTGCGCCATCGTGGCCGTGTGGGATTTCTGCCGGGCGGTGGACGATTCGGTGGACGAAGCGCCGGCGTCGGTGGCGGCGTCCGATCCGAAGAGCGGCCGCTCGCAGCTGGCACGATGGCGCGAGGAGCTGGACGCCTGTTACGGGCACGGCGAGCCGCGGTCGCCCCAAGGCTCGAACCTCGCGCCCGTCATCCGGCGATTCTCGCTGTCGCGCGAGGCCTTCGACGCGGTGATCGACGGCGTCGCGATGGACCTGGAGCGCTCGCGCTACCAGACATTCGACGACCTTCGCGAGTACTGCCTCCGTGTGGCCTCGGCGGTCGGCCTGCTGTGCATCGAGATCTTCGGCTACCGCGATCAGCGCACGCGCCGGTTCGCGCAGGACCTCGGCATTGCGCTGCAGTTGACCAATATCGTCCGCGACGTGGGCACCGACCTCGCACGCGGACGAATCTATCTTCCGCTCGAAGATCTGGTGCGCCACGGCTGCACCGAGGACGACTTGCGCGCGGGTGTGGTGTCGGAACGGGTGCGGGGCCTCCTGGCGTACGAGTGCAGCCGCGCCCGTGACTACTACGACAGGGCCGAGCGCGAGCTGCCGCGCATCGATCGGCGCAGGATGGTCGCGGCGCGCATCATGGGCGGGATCTACCACGCGATCCTGGACCGCATCGAACAGTCTGGCTACGAGGTGTTCTCCGGGGAAATCCGCGTGCCGCGCCCGCGCCGCGCGGTCATCGCGGCCACGCTCTGGGCTCGCTCACTGTGCGGCCTCTGACCATGGCCTTCGACGTCGTCGTCATCGGCGGAGGGTTTGCGGGGCTGAGCGCGGCAGCCGCGTTGTCCGCATCCGGCGCGCGGGTCCTCGTGCTGGAGGCGCGGCCTTCGCTCGGCGGGCGGGCGTCCACCTTTGTCGACCCGGCGACCGGCGAACAGGTGGACAACGGCCAGCATCTGATGCTCGGGTGCTATCACGAGACATTCGACTTCCTCGCGCGGATTGGCGCGAGCGATCACGTGCGCATCCAGGCCAACCTGGAGGTGCCGTTCGTGGACGAAGCCGGACGCCAGAGCACGCTCTGGTGCCCGCCGCTGCCTTCACCTCTTCACCTGCTGGCGGGGCTCGTTGAATGGGACGCGCTCGGCTTCCGGGATCGGATGTCGGCGGTCAATCTGGCGGCCCCTCTCAGGCGAGCGCGGCGTTTTCTCCGAACCGGGAAGGGGTGGTTCCCGGCTTCGGCCGGCGAGACAGTCGAGAACTGGTTGATTAGAAACGGCCAGAGTCGGCGGTTGCGCGAGATGCTCTGGGAACCGCTGGCGCTTGCCGCGCTCAACCAGCCGGTAAACGAAGCGGCCGCCCCGGTCTTCCTGCGCGTGCTCGCGCGGATGCTCGGCCCCGACCCGATCGACTCGGCGGTGGCGATGCCGCTGCGGCCGCTGAGCGCCGTCTACGCCGATCCCGCCCGCACGTTCATCGAGGCGCGAGGTGGTGAGATTCGCGTGTCGAGCATCGGGCGGGTTTACGTGGACCGGAACTGTGTCGTTGGTGTCGAGGTCCGGGGCGAGCGCATCGAGACTGGCGTCGTGATCGTGGCGGTTCCGTGGTTCGCGCTGGCGGACACGATCGTCGGCAATACCGGCTCGTTGGATCGCGTGCTGTTAGCCGCCCGCGCCGTCGTCGCCTCACCCATCGTGACCGTCAATCTGTGGTTCGACCGTGGAGTGCTGCCGGCGCCGTTCGTCGGGTTGCCGGGCCGTACCTTCCAATGGGTCTTCGACAAGCGCCAGGTCTTCGGGGATTCGGCCTCTCACCTATCGTGTGTCTCGAGCGGCACAGCCTCTGTCGTGGCAGAGTCGAACGAGACGCTTGCCTCGATGGCTCGCGACGAGTTGGCTGCCGCGCTGCCGGCCGCCCGTTCGGCCCGGCTGCTGAGAAGCCTCGTCGTGCGCGAACGGAGGGCGACATTCTCGCTGGCGCCAGGTCAGCCGGCGCGTCCCGAGGCATGCACGCCGGTGGCGGGCCTGCTGCTGGCAGGCGACTGGACCGAAACCGGCCTGCCTGCGACGATAGAGGGCGCCGTCGTCAGCGGCCATCGCGCCGCGGGACTGGCCACGCCGTCACCCGGATAACCAGGAGCCGAAAGCCGTTCCATGACATCGATCGTCGTCCACTACCAGGAGATCGCCCTCAAGGGGAAGAACCGCCCGTGGTTCATCAGCCGTCTTGTGAACAACATTCGGCATGCGACGTCGGACCTCGATGTGAAGGCGGTCCGGCCGCTGATGGGCCGGCTCGAGCTGGTGCTCGGTCCGGCGGCTACCTACGAGCAGGTGAGTGAACGCCTAGCGCGCGTCTTCGGGATCGCCAACTTCTCGAGGGCCGCGCGTGCGCCGCTCGATATCGAGGCCATCGCGGCCGCGATCCTGTGCGACCTTGGCGACATGCAAACGCCGTCCTTCCGCGTGACGGTCAAGCGTGGCGACAAGCGGTTCCCGATGAAGTCGCCCGATATCGAACGGGAGGTCGGCGGGCGGATCAAGCTGGCCAGGGGATGGCACGTCGATCTCGACAAGCCCGCGCTGACGATCTCGGTCGAGATGCTCTCCAACGAGGCGTTCTACACGTTTGGGAAGGACCGCGGGCCCGGCGGGCTGCCGACGGGAGTAAGCGGGAAGGTGGCGTGCCTGTTGTCCGGCGGCATCGACTCGCCTGTTGCCGCGTGGCGGATGATGAAGCGCGGCTGTTCGGCGCTGCTCGTGCACTTCCACAGTTACCCGTTCCTGTCGCGCGCGTCCCAGGAAAAGGTGAGGGAGCTGGCGCAGGTGCTCACCACCTATCAGCATCGCAGCCGGCTGTTTCTCGTGGCCTTCGGCGAAATCCAGCGGCAGGTAGTCCTCACGGTGCCGGCGCCGCTGCGCGTGGTGATCTACCGCCGCCTGATGATGCGAATCGCCGACAGGATCGCGAGGGCGAACGGCGCCCGCGCGCTGGTCACGGGAGAGGCGATCGGCCAGGTCGCATCACAAACGCTCGAGAACCTGTCGGTCATCGCGTCCGCGACGAGCCTGCCCGTCCTGCGGCCGCTCGTCGGCATGGACAAGGACGAGATCGTCGCGCAGGCACAGCGCCTTGGCACGTTCGAGATCTCGATCGTGCCAGACCAGGACTGCTGTCAGTTGTTCACGCCGAAACACCCCGCCACGCGTGCCACTCGCGAAGCGGTGGAAGAAGCGGAGAGTCATCTGCCAGTGGAGGAGATGGTGAGCAAGGCGGCCGGGGAGGCGGAGCTCGAACAGTTCTACTTCCCGAACGTGGCGCCAGCCCAGTCCAGATAGTAGATGAACCCGCACGCCCGGCAGACGAACCGTTCCGGCTCCCCGGCCTTGAGCACCGTCGCCCGGAACTTGTCGCCGCAGACCGGACAGAATGTGAAGGCAGACACATTAAGATCCCTGGATTGCCAGATCCTCGGATATCTATAATAACTAGATATGTCCATTTTGAAGGTCGCGCGCATGGGGCATCCCGTGCTCCGGAAGGTCGCCCGCAAGGTCGAACCGGCCGAGATCAAGACGCCCGTCTTCCAAAGACTCGTCGATGACCTGATCGAGACGATGCGGGAGTACGACGGGATCGGGCTGGCTGCTCCGCAGGTGCACGAAAGCGTGCGCCTGGCGATCATCGGCATCGAAGAGGGCCAGGGCGACGACCGCACCATCCGGTTGCTGCCGGTCGTCAATCCCGAGATCTCTCCGACGGCGAAGAGCACGGCCGAAGACTGGGAGGGCTGTCTGAGCCTCCCGAGGCTGCGGGGCCGTGTCGTCCGTCCCGACCGGATCCATGTGCGGGCGCTCGACCGGCGCGGCAATCGGGTGGAGTTCGATCTCGAGGGTTACCCGGCGCGCGTCGCGCAGCACGAGACCGACCATCTCGACGGCGTCCTGTTCATCGATCGGATGAAGTCGTTCGAAACGCTGTGCTTTCTCGACGAGTATTCGAAGTTCTGGACCGACGACTGAAATCTTCCTGGCGGCCCTGCAGCCGGCGCCCGGTCGAGCCGATTAAACGTGTAAGGAGGGTGGTCGATCTCTGCCCGGCCCGGGTTGGCGCCATGGGAATACAGCACAGCAGCATCCTCACCTGCACTCACGACGAGCGCACCCCCCGGCCGTGGGAACGCGAACTGGCGTTCAAGACGCTGTTCGCCGAGTCGGCTGAAGCCTGCCTGATCCTCATCGACAACCTGATCGTTGACTGCAACAAGGCGGCGCTGTCGCTGCTCGGCTCGACGCTGGAACAAGTCGTGGGCCTGTCGCCGGTCGACCTGTCGCCGGTCCAGCAACCGGACGGTTTGGTCTCGGCGATGAAAGCGCGCCAGGTGATTGACGACGCCCTCCAGGCGGGAGGGGCACGGTTCGAGTGGGTACACCGTCGCCTCGACGGATCCGAGTTCTGGGTCGAGACGGTACTGACGCCGATCCCCCTTGGTGCCGAACGGGCGCTGTTCGCCACGTGGCGCGACATCACCGAACGCAAGCAGATCGAAATGTCGCTGGCGGCCGAGCGCAACCTGCTCCAGGCGCTCATCAACGCGCTGCCCGACAGGATCTACGCGAAAGACGTTCTTGGCCGGTTCACGCTGAACAATCGGGCGCACCTGAGCGCGCTCGGCGTATCCAGCCAGCAGGAAGCCCTGGGAAAGACCGACGCCGACTTCCGTCCGCCAACCGTCGAAGCACGATCGTTGGCCGGTGACCAGCAGGTTCTGACGACCGGCGAAGCGATCGTCAACCGTGAGGAGACGGGCATCCTGCCCGATGGTTCGCAGGCCCATTTCCTGGCCACCAAGGTGCCCCTGCCCGACCGGCACGGGCGGATCGTCGGTCTCGTGGGTGTGAGCCGCGACATCACGGCCCGCAAGGACGCCGAGGTGGAGCTGCAGCGGACGAACAGGCGGCTGGAAGAAACGACACAGGAGGCCAGGAGGCTGGCCGAGGAGGCTGCCCAGGCGAGCGTGGCGAAGAGCGAATTTCTCGCGAACATCAGCCACGAGATCCGGACGCCGATGACTGGCGTCATCGGCATGAGCGGCCTGCTGCTCGACACCGATCTGATGCCCGAGCAGCGACAGTACGCCGAGATCGTGCGCGCCAGCGCCGAGTCGCTCCTGGCGTTGGTCAACGACATCCTGGACTTCTCCAAGATCGAGGCGCGCAAGATGGAGCTCGAGCGCATCGACTTCGATCTCCGGTCCACCATCGAAGGCGCGGCCGAGCTGCTCTCGACGAAGGCTCACGAAAAGGGGCTGCGCCTCGCAGGGCTGATTGCGTCCGACGTGCCAGGCCTCGTTCGCGGCGACCCCGGCCGGCTGCGCCAGGTGCTGCTGAACCTTGCCGGCAACGCCGTCAAGTTCACCGAGCGCGGTGAGGTGATCATCAGGGCCGAACTGGTGCGCGAGGACGAGAAGGCCGTCACGCTGAAATTTTCGGTGACCGACACCGGCATCGGTATCCCCAAACAGGATCTCCACCGGTTGTTCACGCCGTTCACACAGGTAGACGGATCGACCACCAGGCGGTTCGGCGGGACCGGCCTGGGCCTCGTGATCTCCCGGCAGTTGGTCGAGCTGATGGGCGGGCAGATCGACGCCGAGAGCACCGAAGGGAGGGGCTCGACGTTCTGGTTCACCGCCGTCATGGACAAGCAGCCGGCCGATGTGCCGCGCCAGGCGTTCCCGGGTGCCGACGTCACCGGCAGCAGGATTCTCGTCGTCGACGACTTTGTCACCAACCGGCAACTGGTCGTGACGCTCCTGGCGGGGTGGGGATGTCGGCCGGCGGAGGCGAGCGGCGCGAGCACGGCGTTGCGAATGCTCCGCGATGCGGCGGAGGCAGGAGAACCCTTCGACGCGGTGGTGCTCGACATCCAGACGCCTGACGTGCATGGATTGGCGCTGGGACGGCAAATCAAAGCGGATCCCCTCCTGGCGACGACCGCGCTGATCATGATGACGTCGCTCGGTCAGCCGGGCGACGCGAAGAACGTTCACGACGTCGGCTTCGCGGTCTACCTGACCAAGCCCGTCAGGCACCAGCACCTCCACGACTGCCTTGCGCTGGCGCTCGCGCGCCAGGCCGAGCCTGGCGCCAGCCAGGCCACGCTCATCACGCGGCACACGATTGCCGAGACGCAGTGCAGGCGCAGCAAGGTCCGGATCCTGGTGGCCGAGGACAACATGGTCAACCAGCGCGTGGCTCTCGCGATGCTGATGAAGCTCGGCTACCAGACCGACGCGGTCAAGAACGGCCGCGAAGTGCTGGCTGCACTTGCGACCGCCCATTACGACCTCGTGCTGATGGATTGCCAGATGCCGGAAGTGGACGGATACGAGGCCACCCGCAGGATACGGAAGCTGGAATCCCCGATCCGCGACATCCCGGTCATCGCTCTCACTGCCAGCGCCGGGGCGGGCGACCGCAGCGAGTGTTTCGCGGCCGGCATGAACGGCTACATCGCGAAGCCGGTGACCGCGGGAGCCCTTGCCGGCCTGCTCGAACGCTGGCTACCGGGCAAGTAGCGCCTCGGGCTGGCGGCCCTCCCACCACCCCGCCGCCCACGCCAGGGCAAAGGAGACGCCGCACAAGGCCCACGGCACCAGCCACTCTTCGCGGACGTCTGGCGGCGCGGCGCCCATCTGGGTCAGGCCGAGGAATTCGGGAATTGCCGTCGTGCTCGGCAATGACGTGAACAGGAGGACCTGGATCGAGATCTCGCGCGACCTGAACAGCGCGCGCAGGGTCAGGCCGAGGAAGATGACCGACAGCAGGAAGGGTGTGGCGAAGCGGAATAGCGTCAGCCGCATTCCGATGGGGCCTGCACGCCCTCGTCAACTCGAGCGTGCTTCGGGACATGTGACGCCACCGTGTTGGGGTCAGACAGAGAAAAAGGTGATAATTCAGGGACCGACCCCGGAACAGAATGGAGCCGCCCATGAATCCTGCTGTGATCGATCTCATCAACACCAGCCATGACCGGTACCTGGAAGAGCTCACCCAGTACATCGCCATACCGAGCGTCAGCGCGCTCGCCGAGCACGCCGGGGACATGCGCCGATGTGCCGAGTGGACCGCCGAGCAGTTGAAGACGATCGGCCTGCAGAACGTGCGGGTCATCACCACCCCCGGCCACCCCGTCGTCTACGGTGATTGGCTGAACGCGCCAGGCGCGCCGACCGTGCTGTTCTACGGGCACTACGACGTGCAGCCCGTGGACCCGGTGGATCAGTGGATCTCTCCTCCCTTCGAGGCGACGGTCCGGGACAACGAGTTGTTCGCGCGCGGCGCGACCGACGACAAGGGTCAGCTCTTCGTCCACGTCAAAGCGCTCGAGGCACACCTGAAACAGACGGGCTCGCTGCCTGTCAACGCGCGCGTCATCTTCGAGGGCGAAGAGGAAATCGGCAGCCCGAACCTCGACCAGTTCATCCGCGAGCACAAGGACGAGCTGGCCTGCGATGTAGTCGTCATCTCCGACTCGCCCATGTTCGAGAAGGGCGTGCCGTCGATCTGTTACGGCCTGCGCGGCCTCGCGTACTTCCAGATCGACCTGCGTGGCTCCTCCACCGACCTGCACTCGGGTTCGTTCGGCGGCGCCGTGGCCAACCCGGCGTTCGTCCTCGCGCAGGTGCTCTCGCAGATGAAGGACCGCGGCGGCCACGTGAAGATTCCGGGGTTCTATGACGACGTTCGCGCGCTGACCGAGCGGGAGCGGGACGAGTTCAAGCGCCTGCCGTTCAACGAGAAGCAGTACCGCAAGGGTCTCGGCGCGCCGAAGCTGCACGGCGAAGCCGGCTACTCAACGCTGGAACGGACATGGGCGCGACCGACGTTCGAGGTCAACGGCGTGTTGAGCGGCTTCACCGGCGAGGGCTCAAAGACCGTCATCCCGGCCACCGCGATGGCGAAGGTCAGCATGCGCCTGGTTCCGAACCAGGATCCGGACAGGATCGCCAGCTTGTTCGAAGAGTACGTGAAGAAGGTCACGCCGAAATCGGTGGCGCTCCAGGTCACGCGAATGCACGGTGGCAAGGCGTGGATGACCGATCTCGACAACGTGTTCGTCCAGGCGGCGGCGCGGGCGATCGAGCTGGGGTTCAACCGTTCGCCCGTCTACACACGCGAAGGCGGATCGATCCCGGTCGTGGCCACGTTCCAGTCGGAGCTGAACGCGCCGACGGTGCTGTTCGGGTTCGGCCTGCCCGACGAGAACGCGCACGCGCCGAACGAGAAGCTTGACCTGGGGAATTTCTTCAACGGGATTATCGCGTCGGCGTATCTCTACGAGGAGATTGGAAAGATACGGGGGTAGACGGAGGGGTGGAGCGAGCACCGCGCGGGCTCCTTCACCTGGTCTTTTCCCCGGCCCTGACGGCCACCGGGAGCCGGTTCTCCTTCGGCGGGTACGGGCAGTCGTACGTCGGGTTGTAGTAACAGTACGGGTTGTACGCGCGGTTGAAGTCCACGACGTAGATGCCGGTAGGCGAGCGGGCGATATTCAGGTACCGCCCGGCCCGATACGTCTCTCTGCCCGACGTGAGGTCGGTGAACGGCACGAACAGGTGATCGCGTGATTCGCCGACCTCCACATACGCGGCCAGGCTCAGCGCCCGCCCTTGGAGTGTGAATCCCAGAACACCCATCCGCTCCATCTGGCGGGGTTCGTGCGTGGACGTCTGGATCTCGACGCGCTGCCGCGACGAGGGCGGATCTTCCCTGAAGGCGGCAGGCACCGCGTACGACGGGTCGACGGGAAAATACGCGAGGGGAAGGAATGTCTCGCGCACATCGGCGGGGACAGGCGAACCGGCGGCCCGGAACGCAGCGTCCTTTGCGGCGCGCGCCGATGCAACCTCGCTGAGGTAGTTCGATTCGTCGGGCGGGTGCGATCCGCAGGCAGCCGCCAGAGCAAGAGCGGCCATCACGACGAACGCTCGGAACATCCTCGCCTCCGACCCCTTCATCCCAGCAGGTCCGCGATCGCATCGGCCACCTGGCTGACGTGGCCGTCGAACAGGTGATCGGCGCCGTCGATGACGACGAGTTCCTTCGGTTCGGCGGCGTGGCCGTAGAACTCCCAGACGGCGCGAAGCGGACAGATCTCGTCGCGTTCGCCGTGAATGAAGTACTTCGGCTTGGTCGAGTCCCTCACCGCTGAGAAATCGAACAGACTGGACGGCAGCGCGATGCCCGTCAGCGTCGTCACCCGATCATCCTGGGCGCCGGCGGTCATCGCCACCCAGGATCCGAACGACACGCCGGCTGCCCACAACGGAACGCCAGGGTAGCGCGCCGCCATGAAATCGAGGCCCGCCCTGAAGTCGTCCAGCTCACCGACCCCCTCGGCAAAAGTGCCGTCGCTCACGCCGACACCGCGGAAATTGAAGCGAAGCACCGCGCACCCGAGGCGGCAGAACGCTTTCGCCGCCTGGAACACGACCTTTGTATGCATGGAACCGCCGTAGAGCGGATGCGGGTGGGCGAGGACGACCGCGGCGGCTGGCGGTTTCGCCTCCGGGGCCTCGCCAGACAGTTCTGCGTTCTGTGGGCTCGCGGTCGTGCAGAGCGACCCGGGATCATCGACAAGTGCTTCGAGCGTGCCTGCGGGTCCGGAGAGATGGTGGATCATGGAGAATTGAAAATTGAGCTTGGAGCGTGTCCTTCAGCATCCTGCTGGTGGCCGATCGGAGCACCAGTGGCCGGCCATGGCCCTGCTCGACGACCCCCATCGTCCTGCGCCGAATTCGTCCAGTGCTCACGGCTACCTGCGAGTCTTGCGGCCTGCGGCCGGCCTCGACTGCCGGCCGCCAGCGGCGTGCGGAGCACCCACGGGCCGTGACGCGAGGCCGTTCACGAACAGATCGACTACCAGTGCAGACTCGGCTTCGAGCGGGTAACGGCGCGGGCTGAGCACCCAGTTCGTGGCCATCTCGTCCAGCATCCCAAAGAAGAGCTTGGCAGCGATCGTTGGCTTCAGACCGTCGCGGAAGACGCCGCGGCGCTGGCCGGATACGATGGCGTCGCGGATGATGCCCAGGTATTCGCGCAGCCGCGTCGACGAGAAGCGCTCCATGAACTTGACCGACTGCCGGAGCTCCACCTGGCAGACGACGGCCAGGTCGCGGTCGCGGCCCATCCGGGCCAGGTGCAGCCGCGCGATTTCGTCGAGCCGCGTGATCGGGTCGGTGACCGATTCGAGCGCCTGTCGCCCTTCCTCGATGGCCTCGGCCACCGTGCGGTCGAAGATCGAGACGAGCAGATCGTCCTTGTTCTCGAAGTAGAGGTACACGGTCCCGGCCGCGACGCCAGCCGCCCGCGCGATGTCGGCGACCTGTGCGTTGAAGAACCCGTGCCTCGCGAAGGTGCGGATCGCGGCGCGCAGGATGGCCTCGCGCTTGTCACCGGCCTCGCCGCGCAGTTCGACCCTGCGGTTCCGGGGCCGGCCGGTTCGTGCGAGCTTCGACGTGTCGGCCGGGATCATCGGCTCTCTGAATGACAGTTCATTCATGGTGACGTCAGGCCGTCAGCCTGTCAACCCACCCACCCCGTGGGGCGGGGGGCTCCACCCCGGCCTGCATGGCTGGGCGCCGCGACCGGGTCTGGCGTCACGCTGCGCGTCGCCGTTGCCCGAAAAGAGCCTCTCCCGGCACGCGTGCGGTCCGGTCTCTGTGTATCTTCGTGAGCTCTGTGGTTCCCGTGGACGGGATGTCAGCGTACCGCCGCAAGGTCGGCGGCCGAGGGATAGCCGGGGATGCCTGTGGCCGCGCGCACCGCGCGGAGCACCGCCTCGGCGACGGCGTCGGCTGCGAGCGCCCCAATCGTCATCATGTCGGGTGTTCCCTGGCGTGAGCCGGTCGCGAGCGCGAAGATCGTGTCGCCGTCGAACGTCGTGTGGGCCGGCGAGATCGTCCGGGCCAGGCCGTCCTGCGCCATCTGCGCCATCTTGGTCGCCTGGGCCTTCGTCAGCACGGCGTTGGTCGCCACGACACCAATCGTCGTGTTGCGGCCGATCGTCGCCGGCGGCCTCAGCGCGCCCGAGCGGAGCAGTATGCGCGCGTCGGCGAGGCTCTTGCCGTCCAGGGTACGGACGCCCGCGATCACGCGTCCAGTTGAAGGGTCGATCACGTCGCCGACGGCGTTGACGGCGATGAGGGCCGCGACGACAAGGCCGTCTGGCGTCGTGATGGATGCGGTACCCAGGCCGCCGCGCATCGCGCGGGAGACGCCGGCCACCTTGCCAACGGTGGCGCCGCTCCCCGCGCCGACGTTTCCTTCGGCAACCGGACCTGTTGACGCGGTTGCCGCCGCACGGTAGCCGCACTCGGCCGTCGGCCTGATCTTCGCGTCGCCCAGGTTGAGGTCGAACAGCACAGCCGCAGGGACGATCGGGACCTTGCCGAACTCCGTCTCGAATCCCACACCATGCTCTTCGAGGTAGCGCATCACGCCGCTCGCCGAGTCGAGGCCGAACGCGCTCCCTCCCGTCAGCACGACGGCATGGACCTTCTCGACCGTGTTGACCGGGTTCAGGAGATCGGTCTCGCGTGTACCCGGTGCCGAGCCTCGCACATCAACGCCGCCGACTGCGCCGCCTTCCGCCAGGACGACGGTGCAGCCGGTCGGCCGCCCAACCATCGAGAAGTGTCCGACCTTCAGCCCGGCAACAGCGGTCAGGCCAGCCGCCGGAGTTTGCGCGCTCGAATCTGAGTGCATGAAAGCAGGACCGGCAAGAGCCGCGACGCAGGCCAACTGAACGAGCATGTGCCGCATGAGTCCTTCAAGGTCGCAAAAAGTCATGATACGCCTCGTCGCGTCCGACCGTCACACTCGACGCCGCGACTTGCGACTCGGCACAACGCGCGTGGCGCCCGGCCCGGGAGCGCCCCTAGAACGACGCGTCCGGGACGCCCGCGTCCAGGCGGCGCACGCCTTCGCGCTTCCGGCGGACGATCCACGCTTCCATCACTTCGTAGATCGTCGGCAGGACGATCAGCGTGAGCAGGGTGGAGGTCACGACCCCGCCAATGACGACCGTGGCCAGCGGTCGCTGGATCTCCGATCCGGCGCCGCTCGAGATCGCCATCGGCGCAAATCCGAGCGACGCCACCAGCGCGGTCATCAGCACCGGCTTGAGCCGCGTGCCGGCACCGTCGAGGATCGCTTCGCGCAGCCCGCGCCCTTCCTCCCGCAACCGGTTGATCGCCGCGATCATGACGACACCGTTGAGCACGGCGACGCCAAACAGCGCGATGAAGCCGACCGAGGCCGAAAGGTTCAGGTTCAATCCGCGCACCCACAGGGCGCCGATGCCGCCGACCAGGGCGAACGGCACGTTCAGGATGACGAGACCGGCCTGCCTGACGCGGCCGAACGTGACGAACAGGAGCAGGAAGATGATCGCGAGCGACAACGGAATGACGAGCATCAGCCGCGCGGTCGCTCGCTGCTGGTTCTCGAACTGCCCGCCCCACGCCAGGTGATACCCCTGGGGCACCCTCATGCGTTCCGCGAGCCGCTTCTGGGCTTCGGCCACGAAACTGCCGACGTCGCGGCCGCGCACGTTGGTCTGGACCACCAGCCGGCGCTCTCCGTCCTCGTGGTTGATCGCCTCCGGCCCGCGCACGATGGCGACGCTTGCCACGTTTCCGAGCGGCACACGCTCCCCGCCCGGCGCCGTCAGGAGCAGGTTGGCCACCGCGGCCGGGTCGGACCGATTCTCGTCGGAGAACCGCACCACCACGTCGAATCGGCGCGACCCGTCGAGCACCTGCGTGGCGGTGGTGCCGCCGATGGCCGTCTCGACCAGCTCGCGGACGTGCGCCACGCTCAGGCCGTAGCGCGCCATCCTGGCGCGGTCTACGACGATTTCCAGTTGCGCCGCGCCCGACAAGACCTCGACCTGGAGGTCGGCCGACCCCTTCACCCCGCCCAGCACCCTTTGCACCTGCTCGCCGAGGCGTTCGAGCGTCGCCGCGTCGGGCCCGAAAATCTTGACCGCCACGTCGGCCTTGACGCCCGACACGACCTCGTCGAGGCGCATCGCCATCGGCTGGGTGAAGTTGAAGGCTACTCCCGGCATCGTGCCCAGCGCGTCCGCCATCGCACCGATCAACTCCTCTTTGCTCCGGCCGCTCTTCCACGCCTCCGCGGGATGAAGCAGGACATAGACGTCACCCTGGTAGATGCCCATCGCCTCGGTCGCCAGGTCCGGCCGGCCGATCTTCGTGACCACCTGTCGCACTTCGGGGAAGCGGCCGAGGATTCGCTCCACGCGGGTGGAGATGTCCACGGATTCGGGCAGCGACACCGACGGCAGCTTTCGCGTCTCAATCAGGATCGACCCCTCGTCCAGCTTCGGCATGAACTCGGTGCCGATGAAGGGCAGCGAGGCCAGCGCCGCGCTCACGGCGATCAGCGACACCCCCAGCGTGCGCCACCGGCGGTCCATCTGCGCGCCGAGATGGCGCACGTAGAACTCGCGCAGGCGCTCGAACCACCGGGCTTCGTGCTCGTGCCCCCCCAGCTCGAGCAGGAACGAGGCCGCGACGGGGACGACGGTCAGCGACAACAGCAGCGACCCGAGCAGCGCCGAGCAGACGGTGATCGCCATGGGGCGGAACATCTTGCCCTCGAGCCCCTCGAGCGTGAAGACGGGCAGGTACACCGCCACGATGATCAGCACGCCGAACAGGATCGGCCTCGCCACCTCGGTCGCGGCGGACGTGAACAGCGTCAGGCGTCGGGCGTCGCTCCCTTCGCCAGGCGAGGGTCGGTACTGCCCGCGGCGCCGCACGAAGTTCTCCATCATCACGACAGCGCCGTCGACGATGAGGCCGAAATCGATCGCGCCGAGCGACATGAGGTTCGCCGAGACGCCGAAATAGCGCATCCCGATGAAACCCACCAGCATCGAGAACGGGATGACGGCCGCCACCATCAACGCCGCGCGCAGGTCGCCGAGAAACACGAAGAGGACGGCCACGACCAGCACCGAGCCCTCGACCAGGTTCTTGCGCACCGTGTGCGCGGTGCGGTCGATCACTTCGGTCTGGTCGTAGAACGGCTTGACAGACAGGCCGGGCGGCAGCGACGCCTGAATCTCCTCGAGCCGCGCCTTCACGCGTTCAGCCACGGTCTTGCCGTTCTGGCCCTGCAGCATGATCACCATGCCCGCGACGCTCTCACCCTTGCCGTCCCGCGTGACCGCGCCCTGCCGCGGCATCGCGCCCACCGTCACCTCGGCGATGTCCCGAACGTAGATTGGCGTGCCCTCGACCGCCGCCACCACGATCTGCCGGATGTCGTCTGCCGACCGGACGAGCCCGACGCCCCTGACGGTATACCGCTCGGATCGGTGCTCGATGAACCCTCCGCCAAACGACGCGTTGTTGTCGGCGATCGCCTGCAGCACCTGGTGGAGCGACAGCCCGTAGCGATCGAGCTGCCGGGGATCGACCACGACCTGATACTGCTGCGTGAGCCCGCCCCACGAGTTGATCTCGCTGACACCGGGCACCGAGCGGAGGCGCGTGCGGATCTCCCAGTCGTGCAAGGTCTTCTTGCCCATCGCGTCGGTCGAATTGCCCTCGAGCAGGTACTGGTAGATCTCGCCGAAGGCGGTCGCGACCGGGCCGAGCGTCGGCTCGAACCCGTTGGGGATGCGCGCACGGGCCTCGAGCAGCCGTTCCCCGACGAGCTGCCGGGCGAAGTACACGGGCACACCGTCGTCGAAGACGATGCTGACCATCGACAGGCCCTGCTTCGAGATCGACCGGACCTGCTCGGCTCCGGGCACGCCCATCACGGCCGTCTCGATGGGGTAGGAAACACGCTGTTCGACTTCGATCGCGGCGAGGCCGGGCGCGTCGGTGACAACGACCACCTGGTTGTTCGTCAGGTCCGGAAACGCCTCGACCGGCAGTTGACGGTACGCGGCGACACCAGTGGCGACGAGCGCTGCCAGGCACAGCAGGACGAATAGGCGCTGCCGGAGGGTAGAGGCCACGAATCGTTCGATGGCACCCACGTCAGATCTCCGCGGTCCGCGATTTGAGCAGCTCGGACTTGATCAGGAACGCCCCTTTGACTACGACCCGCTCACCCGCTTCCAGGCCTGCCCGCACTTCCACCTGGCCGTCCCGCTCGGGTCCCACGGTCAGCTCCCGGCGGGCGAAGCGCCCCTTCGCGGTCTCGACGAACACGATGGCCCTGCCGTCCACGTCCTGCACGGCGGCTGACGGCACGACCACGATCGGGTGCGGCTCGCCCTCGCCAAGCAGCACCGTGGCGTACATCTCGGGCTTGAGCTTGCCCGTCGCGTTCGGCAGCGCGCATCGCACGGTGACGCGCCGCGTCTTCGGGTTCACCGTATCGGCCACCCAGGCGATGGTTCCCGCAAACCGCTCCGTCGGGTAGGCGGCCACCCGGACCTCCACCGGGCGACCGGCCTGGACATGCGGCAGGGCGGTTTCGTCGATTTCGGCGAGAGCCCAGAGGCTGGACAGATCGCTCACGAGAAACAGGGGAGTCCCGGGTGTCACCGCGCCGCCCTCGGTGATGAACTTCTCGAGGACAACGCCGTTGAGCGGCGACTTCACCGGGATCTGCTCTCCGGACTCGCCCGAAGGATCCTCGGAGTTGGTAATGCCAAGGTGCTGGAGTGCCTCCTCCGCGCGCCGGAGTTCGGTGGCGAGGATGTTGACGGCTTCCTCGGCGGCCACGCGGCTCGCGTCGGCCCGCTGCACCTCGTGTTCGGAGACGGCCTTGTCTGCGAACAGCCGTTTCACGCGCTCGACGTGTTCGACCGCCAGCTTCAGGTCGGTTTGCGCCCGTGGTCGTTCCGCGACCGCCTTTCGATAGGCCGCCCAAGCTTCATGGACGGCGGGGCTGATCATATGCGCGAGCTCCGTGCCGGCTCGTGCGCGATCCCCGATCTCCACGAAGACCTCGAGCACCTTGCCTTCGACGGGTGAGCCGATCCGTGCCGTCCGGCGCTCGTCGAGCGCGAGGACGCCTGGCGCCTCGATCGTGTCGCGCTGCGTGATCGTCCGGGCTGCCTGAACCTCGAGGCCAGCCTCGAGCATGGCGGCGTCGGTCAGCTGCACGATGCCGTCCGAAGCCGCGCTGACGGTCTCCTTCCCCTGGGGCGCCGGTCGGCGAAGAGAGAGCCATCCGATGACTGCGACGACCAGCAGGCCCGCGACGGCGATCCACGCCATTGCGATACGGCCGTCCTCCCTCGTCAGTATCGGGTTCATCGAACGATCTCCTCCCCGAGCAGCAACCGCACTTCGAGGGCGGTCGCGAGGGCATCCAGTTTCACGAGCAGCGCTTCGCGACGGGCTTCGAGGTAAACGCGTTCGGCGTCAACGAGGCTCAGGATGTCGGCGGCGCCCTCACGAAATGCCGAACGGGCCGCGGTTCGGACGACTTCCGCCGGCCGCAGCAGTTCGTCGTCCACCCGTCGAGCGCGCTCGTCGAGAAGGCGGGCGGCATCGAGCGTCGCCCGCACCTCCGCGGCCACGCGAGCCTCGATCCCGAGGCGCTCGTGTGTCGCGGCACGGAAATCCCCGGTGGCCAGCGCGATGCCGCGCTGATTACGGTCGAAGAGCGGGATGGGGACTGTGACCCCGAGAACCGCGGTGTCGAAACCGGCCGTGCGCTTGTATCCACCCGACACCGTCGGATCCTGGACGCGCCGGGCCCGCTCGAGTGTAAGGGCGCTGGTGGCGCGCGCCTCCCTTGCGACCGCGGCCTTCACCTCCGGCGATCGCTCCAGGGCGCGGGCCGTCAAGTCGGCGGCGTCCCCGGCGGGGAGCGTGACGGCGGGCGGTTCGACGAGTTGTCCGGCGGAAAGAGGGGAGGGGGCCTGCAGCAGCGCTCCGAGCAACGCAAGGCTGCGGTTCAATTCGATGCGGGTCCGTAGTGTCTGGGTCTCGAGCCTGGCAGTTTCCGCCTGGAACTTGGCGAGATCGCTGGCGGCCGCAAGCCCCTCCCGAACCCGGGCGCCCATGGCGCGCTGCAGCGCGTCGAGTTCTTCGCGGTTGCCCTCGAGCGCCTTCAGCGACTCGCGGCTGCGGAGGGCGTCGAGGTACAGGTGGGCCGTGTCGAGGACCAGCGTGCGCTCGACCTGCCCCAGGGCCGCCTCCGCGGACTGCAGCTCGGCGTTGCCGATGGCCTGACGCGCGGCACGCTTCCCGCCGAGTTCGACCGCCTGGCTGATCACCAGGAAGGCATCCAAACCCGCTGAAGCAGTCGGGTCCGGCGACGGTGTCCACCTCCAGCTCCCGAGTGTCCAGTTCTCGGCGCGGACCTCGATCGCCGGGTTCGGCCAGACACCGGCAAGGCGGGCGGCGGTTCGTGCGCCGTCCACCACGGCCGCCGCCGCCTGTCGCTGGGGTGATCGGCTGATCACCGTCGCGAGAGCCCGCTCGAGGGGAAACGGGGCGGGTGCCTGCGCGAGTGCGGTGGCCCCGGCTGCCATCCACACGATGACCGCGACGAGAAGCCTGACCATGGTTTGTCTGCTTGCGCAAAGCCCTGCCACACGAGGCCTGCCCCCAACATTATGCGGCAACGATGTCACGCTGGGGAAGACTCCGCAATCGACGCCGCGACCCGGCGGGTTGTTTGACGTTCCGGTCGCCCGGGTTCGGAATCAGGGACTTGGCGGCTTTCGGAGACTCGAGCCTGCCTTGCGCAGTGCTGCGTCGGCAGCCGCCTTGCGCGCCGCCGCCCGCATATCGATGGCCCTCGTCTTCTCGCCCAGTGAACTCCACACGCTGGCGGCCAGCAGGTATCCATCCGCCGTCGGCGCCGTTCCCAGCATCTGCTGGAGGCGCTGGTCGGCCTCCGCTGAGCGCGTCGCCTCCGGGTAGAGGCCCAGCAACGACGACAGCGCCTCGCCAGCCTCCCTGAACCGGCCGCTTTCTGCGAGGAGACCAGCCATGCGATCCCATCCGGCGGCAAGTGATGGATCGTCGGAGATGACGTCGCGATATGCGGCAATCGCCTCGGCCGTCCGGCCTCGCGCCGACAAACCGCTCGCCTCCCAGTACTTGTTGGCGATCGCAACCCGGTCCTTCACATCGGGCAACTGGTCGCCCGGGACTTCAGCCGCGATGGCCGGCAGTCCGGTGACATAGCCGATCGCGGCCAGGCGTCGCCGCTCCGGTTCAGGGACTGGTGCCGGAACCGGCGCTGGCGAATGGCCCGTCAGCTCTTCGAGCGCCGCACGCATCTTCTGCGCGATCGTCGCGTCGCTCTCGACCAGGTTCACCTGCTCCTTCTGATCCTGGTGGAGGTCGTAGAGTTCCGGACGCCCTGACGCGATGTACCGATACTGTCCGTCGGTCAGCGAAGAGACCTCGCCCCAGCCGAAACGACAGCGGCCGGCATACGTCTCCGCATAGAGCTGGCGGTCGGGGATCGTCGCCGTGGGCGAGTCGAGGACGTTGCGCAGCGATCGTCCCCGAAGCTCGGAAGGTCTGGGCGCACCCAGCAGGTCGAGGATCGTCGGGGCGATATCGATGTGCTGAACGAGCGCGTTCGAGTGCCGGCCGCCCCCGTCACGCCGGGGGAGCTTGATGATCAACGGCGTGCGAACGGCCTGCTCGTAGAGGAACAACCCGTGTCCCTGCTCCCCGTGTTCGCCCAGG
>DASVIS010000242.1:0-7904 GCA_036381995.1 Vicinamibacterales bacterium
TCGGGCCGCTTCATGAAGCGGTACGAGGAAGGGCTCGAGGGGTATACCTACCTGGCAGTGGGTGAGTAGGTTTCACACGCGGTCGGAGAGGATGCGGTACGGGAATCGAACGACCGGAAGGTGACCGCGCCGGTCGGGCAGAACTTCACGCACCACGGCTGGCCGCCGCACAGGTCGCACTTCTCGGCCAGGTGCGCGCCCTCGTCCCACAGCACGTTGCCGAAGGGGCAGGCGCCGACGCATGCGCGGCAGCGGATGCAGCGCTGCGGGTCCAGATCGATCGCGTCCGTCCGGCCGTTCCGCCGCAGGGCGCCCGAGGGGCAGGCCGCGACGCAGGCGGCTTCGTTGCACTGGAGGCAGACAATCGGTGTGCCACGCTGCTCGCCGTGGCGCATCACGTTGATGCGAGGCTGGCCGAACCGGCCGTCGAGGACCAGCGGCGTGTCGGGGCAGCGCGCGAGCAACAGGTCGAGGACGACGCGGCGCGACTCCTGCACGCGCGGGCTGGTGGTTCCCGCAAGGGGCGGAGTGGAAGCCGATGATTCGAAGCCGTCGGCTTGAAGCCGTTGACTTGACCGCGGCCCACGAGGTTGTTATGGTTCGCGCGAGGGTGCCGCCATGCCATGCCTGTTCGTCCTGCTCGCGCTCGCCATGCCGCGGATCTTCGTGATCGGGCTGTGGCTGTTCTCCAACTGGTTCCGCGGCGTCTTCAGCACGTCGCTCTGGCCGATCGTCGGCTTCTTCTTCCTGCCGACGACGCTCCTGTGGTACACGGCCGTCCAGCACTGGTTCGGCGGCCAGTGGACGCTCTGGCCGATCGTCGGCCTGGTCGTCGCGCTGTCGATCGACGTGTCCCCGGCGGGCGGCAAGCGCAGCCGGAAGCAGTAGGGCCGTCATGCGCTCGTGCCTGCTGCTCGCCGCGCTGACCCTCGCGCCGATCCTCTCCGCGGCGGTCGCGCCGCGCGTGTTCCTGGCCGGCGACTCCACCATGGCCGGCAAGCCGCTCGATCTTCCGGAGCGCGGCTGGGGCATGATGCTGCCGCAGTTCTTCAAGGACCCGACGATGGTCCACAACCACGCGGTGAACGGCCGCAGCACGAGAAGCTTCATCGACGAAGGCCGCTGGCAGAAGATCGTCGACGAACTGCGGCCTGGCGACTTCGTGATCATCCAGTTCGGCCACAACGACGAGAAGATCGAGGATCCAAAGCGCGGCACGGACCCGAAGACGACATTTCGCGACAACCTCCGCCGGTTCGTGCGCGATGTGCGCGCCAGGCGGGCAACCCCCGTCCTCGTCACGCCCGTGTGCCGGCGGAAGTTCGATACAACCGGCACACTCGTCCTCACGCACGGCGCCTACCCTGACGCCGTGCGCGCAGTGGCCGCAAGAGACCACGTGCCGCTGCTCGAACTGGAGCGTGCGACCGCGGAGTGGCTGCAGGAGGCCGGCGACGAGCCATCGAAGAAGTTCTTCATGTGGATCGAGCCGGGCAGATTCCCGACGCTGCCCGACGGCAAGCAGGACGACACGCACTTCGTCGAGGCGGGCGCGACGCACGTCGCGGAGATGGCGGTCGCGAAACTGCGCGCATTGAAGCTGCCGCTCGCACAGTGGCTGAGGTAGTGAGGGGCCACGGCGGATTGGTCACTTCGGGAGCTTGGCGAGGGCCTGCCGGGCGCCTTCGTTCTTCGGGTTGAGTCGCAGCACCTCGCGGAACTGTGCCACCGCCTGTCGAAACTGCCCGGTGCCCGCCAATGCCAGGCCCAGGTAATAGTGGGCCAGCTCGAAGTTCGGAGCGAGACGGGTCGCCTCGGAGAACTGCGGGATGGCGTCGGCGATCTTCCCCTGGGCCGCCAGAGCAAATCCGAGATCGTTGTGGAAATCAGCCCGATCTGGCGCGAGCCGTGCTGCCTCGGTGTACTGCGCAATCGCTTCGTCGAGGTGGCCCTGGGCAGCCAAGGCGACGCCGAGACCGTGACGGGCGTCGGGGAACGCGGGTTCCAGACGCACGGCCTCCCGGTAGGCGGCGATGGCTTCGTTCAACCTGCCGAGTTGGGCCAGCGCCTCGCCCATGCCGCGATGCACGGCCGCGAGATCCGGCTTCAAACGACGGGCTTCAGCGTAGTGGCCAAGGGCGTCATCGAGTCTCCCGAGTCTCGCCAGTGTCAGGCCAAGGTTGTAGTGCGTTTCTGCGAGCCCAGGTTCGAGCCTGACCGACTCGAGTCCTCGTGCGATCGCCTCGTCGAGATCCCCACGCTGGGCGAGTGCCGCGCTAAGGGCATTGAGGGCTTCAGCCGTGGGACCGAGCCTGATCGCCTCACGGAACTGCGCGATGGCGTCGTCCAGCCGGCCCTGTCTCAGGAAGACCAATCCCAGGTTGTTGTGGGCGTCAGGGAAGTCAGGACCCAGGCGAACCGCTTCGGAGAAGTGTCGGGCCGCCTCGTTCGTCCGGCCCCCGTCATAGAGCCGCCGGCCCAGTGAGTTGTGCGCGAAGAAGTTGTCGGGGATGACGTCGAGCGCGTGCGTCCAGAGCGTGTCATCGCTCTTCCACGCCTGCACCTGGGCGTGCGCCACGACGGCACAGGCGACAACCGCCGACACGGCCAGCGCAGCCACCACTCGCTGTCTGGTCGGGAACAGCGCCGACACGCCCCACGAGACGAGGATGAACAGCCCGATGAGCGGCACGTACGTGAATCGATCCGCCATCGACTGGTTGCCAACCTGGACGAGCCCGATCACCGGGACGAGCGAGATGACGTACCAGAACCACCCCACCGCCAGGTACGGATAGCGGCGCAACCCGAGCACCAGTACCGAGATCCCGACCAGCACGAGGAGCGCACCGCCTGCCGCCCACAGCCGGGCGGCGGATTGATACGGGTAGAAGGCCGCCAGGCCAGCCGGCCAGACAGTCTTCCAGATATAGGTCGTATACGCGGTGAGCGCCGTCGCCACGCGCGCGGCCGGCCCGACGTTCTCCGGGTTCGCGACGGCTCCCACGCTGTGTTGTGCGACGAAGGTCACGATGCCCGAGGCGATAGCCAGGGCCAGAAGTGGCACCTTCTCGAGCACCGCCGACTTCCACGTCACTCGCCGCGGTGCGGCCTGGCTGGCGGCAGCGCCATTGCGACCGACAGTGACGCGACAGAGTGGCCAGACGTCGAGGAGCACGAGCAGGAAGGGGAATGTCACGGCCATCGGTTTGGCCATGAGGCTGCACGCGAACCACGCAGCGACGACGACGTAGCGTCCGGCCGACGGTCGTCGAACGTACCCGACGTAGGATAAGAGCGCCAGCATGAGAAAGAAGGTGCTCAGCACGTCCTTCCGCTCGGTGATCCAGGCGACGGATTCGACGTGCAGCGGGTGTGCGGCAAAGAGGGCGGCGACGAGCAGGCTTCGACCGGTGGCTCCGGTCGACCGTCGAAGAAGCGCGAACAACAGCAGCGTGTTGGCGACGTGCAAGAGGACATTCGTGACATGGTGTCCTCCCGCGTTCACGGCTCCTGCCTGGACCTCAGCCATGTACGAGAGCCAGGTCAGGGGAATCCAGTAGCCGGCGTGCCCGGTCGTGAACGCCCACGTGACGCCGGACCACGTCAGTCCTCCGGCGACGTGCGGATTGTCGCTCACATAGCTGGGGTCATCGAACGACACGAAGTCGTAATGCCGCACTGGCGCGTAGATCAGCAGGGCGAGCGCGATCAGAATCGCGATGGACCCAAGAACCGGACGGGAGACCGCCCGCCCGACGGCACTCGAGGGTGGCTCTTTCGGCGCGACGACATCGGGCCCGGCGACTGGCTTGCGAGTAGGTATCGTGCGACGGTGTCGACCGGTTCGTTCTGGTGTCATGGGATGAACGCAGCGCCAAAGTCTACACCTTCCGGCGTTCCTGGCTGCCGCCCCGGAATCTCACCCAGCTCTTTCGGAATCTCACCCGCCTGCCTTGCGAATCCCTGCAGCGTCCGTACCGCCCACCGGCGAACCACGTCCAGTTCTCTCCCACCGATCCCACGCTGCTCATGTTCTGTCACGAGGGGCCGTGGCACGAACTGGATCGCATCTGGACGATTCGCACCGACGGCACTGGCCTGACCAGGCAGCACACGCGGCAGATCGACATGGAGATCGCCGGTCACGAGTTCTTCAGCGCCGACGGCCGCACGATTTGGTACGACCTGCAGACGCCGAAGAGCGAGGTCTTCTGGCTCGCGGGCGTTGACCTGGCCACCAATCACCGCACGCGGTACGCCGTGGCTCGAGCCCATTGGTCCGTGCACTTCAACGTCTCGCCGGACGGCAAGCTGTTCGCCGGCGACGGAGGCGGGCCGCACAGCGTGGCGGCGCCCGGCAATGGCCAGTGGATCTACCTCTTCACGCCGGGGCCGATCGGCCTCACGGCCACGCCATTGGTCGATCTCTCCGCTCACGACTACGGCCTGGAGCCCAACGTCTCGTTCACGCTTGACGGCCGCTGGGCTCGAGAGCCCGCTCTTCCCGGGCTTTGCCCTCAGCCTGGCGGACCTGTTCGCCTGAGGCCGGCCTCGCCGCGCATTGCCAGCCCCGTCGTCCCGGGCCGTCCAAATCGCTCCGGGAGTGATTTCGCGGTGAGCCAGGCCGTTCAATAAATATGACAGTTGATAATGTGACAGTAACTGTCTATATTGCTGATCGTGGACGACGAGCAGGGCCGTTTCAACATCGACGAGCTGGCGGGCCTCGGCGGCGTGTCGCGCCGGACGGTCCGCTACTACGTTCAGGAAGGGCTGTTGCCGGCGCCGCTGGGCGTGGGGCGGGGCAGGCACTACGACCAATCGCACCTCGATCGCCTGCTCCATGTGAAGGCCGAGCAGGAAGCCGGGCGATCCCTCGACGACATCCGCGCGCGGCGAAGGCGCCCCTCCATTGCCGGCCCCGGCCGGCCCGCGGCCGCACCGCCCAGACCTCTTCCGCGCAGCACGTGGCGCCGCCTCGAGCTGGCGCCCGGGGTTGAGCTGCACGTCGCCAGCGACATCACGCTGCCAGCCGGGATCCGGCCGGACGAACTCGTGGAGTGGTGCCGCCGGCACCTCTCCCGAAACACGGAACGCGAGGAGTAGCATGAGCCCCAGTCCTTCATCCAGTCCGGCCGTCGCGTCGGGACTTCTCGCGCGCGGCAACGGCCAGCCGATCCCACTCGATCGCGTCCGCGTCGAGGCGCACATCGTCGATCTCTGCGCGCGCGTCACGGTGCACCAGTGCTACCGCAACCGGGAGGACGTGCCGCTCGAGGTGGTGTACGTGTTCCCCCTCGATGAAGGAGCGGCCGTCTGTGGATTCGAGGCGACCGTGGATGGTGTCAGGTACGTGGGCCGGGCGATGGAACGCGACGAGGCCTTCAAGCAGTACGACGATGCCCTCGAGGCGGGCCACGGGGGATTCCTGCTGGACGAGGAGCGCGCCGACGTCTTCACCGCCAGCCTCGGCAACATGAAGCCGGGCGCGGAGGTCGTGCTGTCGATCACCTACGCGACGGAGCTGGCCGCGGAGGGCGCTGCCGCGAGGTTTACGCTGCCCACCACCGTGTCGCCGCGCTACGCGCCCGCGTCGGACTGCACGGGCGTCGGGCCGACGCCGGCCGAGGTGCTGAACCCGCCCGTGGCGGTGGAGGTGCCCTACGCCTTCACCTTCGAGATGGATGTGACGATGAACGGCCTGATCCGCAGCGTCCAGTCGCCGTCGCACCCGATCGACGTGGAGCAGGAGGGCATGCGCGCCCGGGTTCGGCTGGCGCAGCGGGACGCGCCGATGGACCGCGACCTCGTGGTCGTGGTGGCGGCCGACGGCCTCGACGCGCCCCACGCCACCGTCGAGCGCGGCGAGCGGGGCGGGGCAGTGATGCTGTCGTTCGTGCCCGGGTTCGAGGCGTCCGCGCAGGCTGCCGAAGTCGTCTTCGTGATCGACCGATCGGGCTCGATGGGCGGCACGTCCATCGCCGAGGTCCGCAACGCCCTGCAATTGTGCCTGCGCTCCCTCTCCGCGGGCTGCCGCTTCAACATCGTCAGCTTCGGCAGCGCGTTCGAGACCCTCTTCCCGGAAAGCCGGCCGTACGACGACCAGTCGATGGCCGAGGCCGCCTCGTTCGTGTCGACGCTCGACGCCGACATGGGCGGCACCGAACTCCTGCCCGCGCTCGAGTTCGTGCTGCAGCAGGCGCCCGCGGCCGGCCTGGCGCGGCAGGTGCTGGTGCTGACCGACGGCGAGGTCACCAACACCGACGCGGCGATCGACATCGTCCGGCGGCACGCGGCCACGGCGCGGTTCTTCACCTTTGGCATTGGCGCCGGCGCGAGCCAGCACCTGGTGCGCGGGATCGCCCGGGCCAGCGGCGGAGCGGCGGAGTTCATCAGCCCTGGCGAGCGCATCGAGTCGAAGGTGCTGCGGCAGTTCAAGCGCGTCTTCGCGCCCGCGCTGACGGATGTGAAGGTGGAGTGGCGCCAGCCGGGCGCGACGCCGGCTACCGACCGCGTGCCGCCTGTGTTCGACGGCGAGCGGCTCACCCTCTACGCGCTGACCGATGCGCCCCGGGCGGCCACCGCCACCTTGACCGGGACGCTTGCCGGGCGCGTTGTCTCGTTCGAGGTCGTCGTGGATCCCGGCCGCGCCGTTCCCGGCGACATCATCGCCACCCTTGCGGCCCGTCAGCGCATCCGGACCCTCGAGGAGCAGGGCGATTACCTCGAGAGCCGCGGGTCGCGCCAGCGTCGGGGGCGGGCGAACGCCTCGGCGGCCGCCGAGATCGCGGCGCTGGGCGTGAAGTATCAGTTGTGCTCGCGCGAGACGTCGTTCGTCGCCATCGAGCACCGTGAGACGCCGTCGATGGCGCGGGCCGAGTTGCGGCGGGTGCCCGTGGCGCTGACGTCCGGATGGGGCGGGGTTCGGGAGCAGGGCATGGTGGTCGCGTACTCGGCCGCTCCTCCTCCGCCGAGCGCCGCGTATGCGTCATGGGAGACTGATAGCGCGGAATGTTCCGACGCCGAGGCGTCCTTCTGCAACCGATCTGACGTGTCCGAGCCCACCCATGACACCGGGCGGACGTACTGGGTCAGCCCCCGGCCAGAGGCCCCGGCACGCGACGTGTTCCGTCCCCACGACCGTCTCGTGTCACTCCAGCGGGCGGACGGCTCCTGGGATCTCACCCTCGAGTTCGCCCGGGCCATCGGCAAGGACCTCGACGATGTCGAGTCGGCGCTGGACGGCGCAACCGGCGACGCCGAGGTCGCCCGAAGGGCGCTGGCGACGGCGCTGGCCACCTTGTGGCTCGAGACCCATGCGGCTGGAGCACGGGCCGAGTGGGAGATGCTGGCGGAGAAGGCGCGGCGCTGGCTGGGGGCCTGCGGCGCCGCGCCCGGGGGAGGCGCTTCCTGGGCGGAACTCGCCCAGGACGTGATGTGAACTGTCCGGCCTTCATCGGCCGGCATGGTGGACTACTTCTTCTTTGACGCTCGCGTCCGCGCGGCCGCATTCGATCTTCTCGACGCGGAGGTGCGCCGCCGTGATCAGCGGAGGGAAGGTGAACAGGTCCGGATAGACCGGCGCTTGAAGGCCATCGAGGACGAACTCGACCAAGTCATGGAACGGTCCGCGGAGAAAGGAACTCGGAGCCCGAACTCCACGCCTCACTGAGTACCCACCTGTGGGCTACACCAGCAAGGCTCCGCGTTCGGTGAGCAGCGACGAATACTGCTCCTTCGAATCGTTCGACAGGAGCGACCGCGTCACGAGGGCATGCGCCTCATCGAGCGAACTGGTACGCTTCAGATGATCCTGCTTGCCGCTCACCGGCAGGGCGAGGGGGTTGTCCGGGATCACGAGGCGAAACAGCTTCAGCAGTTCGACCAGTGGCTCGCTTGCG
>DASVIS010000243.1:0-16793 GCA_036381995.1 Vicinamibacterales bacterium
GCATCAGCAACGGATCGCAGGTGCGGATCCCCGGCCGCGGGCACGCCGGGCGGCGCGGTGGCAGGCCAGGGGACTTCGTCTTGTCGGTTCGTGTGGAGCCGCATCCCGTGTTCAGGCGCGAGGGCGACGACCTGCACCTGGTGGTGCCGGTCGCGGTGCACGAAGCGGGGCTAGGCGCCAAGGTGGCGGTCCCGACGATCGACGGCATGGTGCGGCTGCGAGTCCCGCCCGGTACGCAGTCGGGTCAGCGGCTGCGGCTGCGCGAGCGGGGCGCGCCCTCGCTGCGGACGGGCGGGAGGGGCGACCTGGTCGTCGAAGTGAAGTTGGTGCTGCCCTCGCTCCTCGATGAGCGCTCGAAGGAGCTTCTCCGCGAGTTCGGACAGATCAACGGTGAGGACGTGCGCAGCGGACTGTGGGACGACAAGACGTGAGTGTCTCCTTATGGTGACGAAGCGGGCCGGCAAGTCTTATTACATGATCAGCGCCGTCGCGCAGAAGTACAGCATCCACCCGCAGACGCTGCGGCTGTACGAGCGGGAGGGCCTGCTGAAGCCTTCGCGCACCGAGGGCAACACCCGCCTCTATTCGGACGAGGACCTCGAGCAGCTCGAGACGATCCTGTCGCTCACGCGCGATCTGGGTGTGAACCTGGCGGGCGTCGAGATCATCCTCAACATGCGGCGCAAGATCGAGGGGATGCAGCACGAGGTCAACGAGTTCATGGAGTACGTGAAGCACGAGCTCGCGCGCGGTCTCGACGACTGGGAGCAGCGGCTGAACACGGCGCTCGTGAAATCGTCGCCGACCGACCTCGTGCGCGCACCGGGCCCCGCGCCCGGATCACGGCCGGCGCCGCGCACCGGTCCGGAGACGCCGACACTCGACGGCGTCACCATGGCCGAGACCCGGTCGTAGCCGAGCGGAGGTATCATCCAGCCGTGAGCCACCCGCCGCGCGACCAGACGTCGGAGGGGGTGACGCTGCAGGTGTACCTGCAGGAAATCGCCAGGTTGCCGCGGCTGACCCAGGACGCGGAGCGGGAACTGGGGAACCGTGTCCAGCGCGACCACGACGAGGACGCGCTGAGGCGGTTGGTCGAGGCGAACCTGAGGTTCGTCGTCTCGTATGTCAAACGCTATCGGGGCCTGGGTGTCGGCTTCCTCGATCTGATCCACGAAGGCAACCTCGGCTTGCTCGAAGCGGCCCGGCGCTTCGATCCCACGCGCAACGTCAAGTTCATCACGTACGCCGTCTGGTGGATTCGCCTGGCGATCGTGCACGCGCTCTCCGATCAGCGCCGCGCGTTCGCGCTGCCGGCCAGACTCTCCGCCGTGGCCAGCAGGTTCGACCAGGAGGTGGCCGACCTGACCGCCCGTCTCGACCACGCCCCGTCCCCACAGGAGATCGCCGAGGACCTCGACATCTCCCGGGCGGAGGCGGAAGCACTGCAATTCGTGGCCGGCCATGACGTGTCGCTGAGTGACCCGGTCAGCCAGGACGAGGAAGACGGTCGCGAACTCGGCGAAACGCTGCCGCAGCACATGGTGCCGCCCGCCGAGGATCGGTTGCTGCACGAAGCGCTGCTCTCGCAGCTCCACGCGGCCATGTCCGACCTGGCCAGGAAGGAACGGGACGTGATGGTGCTCCGCTTCGGGCTTGGCGGCGAAGAGCCGAAGACCCTCCAGGAGGTCGGCGCGCGCCTGGGCATCTCCCGCGAGCGCGTGCGGCAGCTCGAATCCCGCGCGAAAGAGAAGATCCGCCGCGGGAGAAAAGCCAGCGAATTGCGATCGCATCTCAACTAGTGGCAGCCCGCGGCCAAGCCGGATCCGAGTTCGCGGTTTCCTTCGTTCGCGAAGTCGGGCACAATACTCCGACGATGTCCTGCCCGCTCTGTGACGACACCCGGTGGAAGATTGTCGAGCGCGATGGCGTGCGCCGGGCGGCCCGCTGCGAGTGCTGGCGCGACGCGAGCGCCGAGCGCCTGTTGGCCGGCGCGCGCATCCCGAAGCGGTACCAGCACTGCAGCCTCGACAACTTCGTGGAGTACCAGAACGAGAAGCTCCTGGGGGCCCTGGCGCAGGCGCGGCGTTTCGCCGAGGCGTTTCCGGTCGTGGACAAGGGGCTCTTCCTCATCGGCCCCCCTGGCGTCGGCAAGAGTCACCTCGCCGTGGCCATCCTCCGGCAGGTGATCCGCACCCGCGGCGCCCGCGGCCTGTTCTACGACGTGCGGGAGTTGTTGAAGGTCATTCGCAGCACGTACAACCCGGTCGTGAAGGCCACCGAGTTCGAAGTGCTCCGCCCGGTGATGGAAGCCGAATTGCTCGTGCTCGACGACATTGGAGCGGAGAAGACCTCCGAGTGGGTCGAGGAGACGCTGAACCTGATCGTCTCCACGCGGTACAACGAGCGGCGTCTCACGATCTTCACGTCGAACTACGAAGAGAACCCCGGGGACCCGACCGACCCGAACTCGCTGTTCGTCCGCGTGGGCTTCCGCATGCACTCGCGGCTCTACGAGATGTGCGAGTTCATCGAGTACAAGGGCGCCGATTACCGGCAGCTCCCGCCGAACGGCGGCCCCGAGGACCTGTTGGCGATGTGGAAGCTTCAGTCGCGCCCCTCAGGCCTGCCTCGCCGCTCAGGCGCTCCTGCACGCGCGCAGTTGCGCACACCCGATCCCAAGGCCGACGTGGCCTGGCCGGGCGGGCGGGCAGGGACGGGACATTGACGGGACTCTACCTTCACATTCCTTTCTGCGCGGCGATCTGTCACTACTGCAACTTCAATCGGGGGCTGCTCGATGCCGGTCTGAAGCGGCGCTACGTGGCGGCGCTCACGCGGGAGATCCGATCGGGGAACACGGGGCTGCCTTCGACGCCGCTCGGGCCGGGAAAGCCCCGCGCCACACCGGCGGCGGACACGATCTACTTCGGCGGCGGAACGCCATCCCTCCTCGACCCCGGCGAAATCGCCGCAGTGCTCGCCGCCTGTCGCGAGGCATTCGACGTCGACGCCGAGGCCGAGATCACGATGGAGGCGAATCCGGAGACCGTCACGCCCGATCGCCTGGCCGGGTACCGCGCGGCCGGCGTCAACAGGGTGAGTTTCGGTGTTCAATCCTTCAGGGACGCTGAACTCAGGCGACTCGGCCGGCTCCACGATGCGGCGCGCGCGCGCGACGCGTTCGCGGAAGCGCGGCTCGCCGGCTTCGACAACATCAGCCTCGACCTGATGTTGTGGCTGCCCGGTCAGACGCTCGCGGACCTTCGAGTGTCGGTGGACGCGCTGGTGGCGCTGCAGCCGGAACACGCGTCGCTCTACCTTCTCGAGATCCATCCGAACGCGCCGCTCGAGGACGAGATGGCGCGCGCCGGCTGGTCCCAGGCGCCGGACGATGACGCGGCCGACATGTATCTGGAAACGATGGCGCGGCTGGAATCGGCCGGGTATGATCAGTACGAGATCTCGAACGTCGCGCGCCCCGGCCGCCAGTCGCGTCACAACCTCAAGTACTGGACCGACGGGGAATGGCTCGGCTTCGGCTGCGGAGCGCACTCGACAGTCGGGCACGAGCGGTGGGACAATGTCCCGTCAACGTCCGAGTACATCTCCCGCGTCGAGCACGGCGCCTCGCCGGTGTCCGGGCGGCGGATGTTGTCCCCTCGCGAACACCTCGAGGAAGCGCTGTTCATGGAACTGCGCCTGACCGAAGGGATTCGCCTGGATCGCATCCGACACGACTACGGCGTGGACGTCTGGCAGCGATGGGGAGCCCGCCTCGAGATATTCGAGGAGGCGGGCCTGCTGGAGCACGATGAGCACCGCCTTCGGCTCACTCGCCGGGGCATGCTTCTGGCGAACAACGTAATGACTACTTTTCTCGAAGACGGCAGTACGGTAAAGTAAGCGCCTTTGTGATTTGCACTGTGAAGGAGGCCTGCATGCGACTGACCTGGTTCCCGTTCGGCTCCACGTACCGGCCCGCGCTGGCTGGATCGGTTCTCGCGGTTGCCTTCGTGCTTGGCGCCGTCAGCGTTTCGTCCGCCCAGGCGGCCGCGCCGCCACAACAGCCGGCTGCCGCGCAGGAGCAGGCCGCTCCGGCCAAGCCCGCTCTGGCGTTCCAGAACGACGCCGGACTGATCATGTTCTACATCAAGCCCGACAAGACGGCCGACTTCGAAGACCTGATGAACAAGCTGAAGGAAGGCCTCTCGAAGATGGACGCGCCGGAGGCCAAGCAGCAGGCCGCCAGCATGAAGCTATTCAAGAGCACGGCGTCGGGCAGCACCGTGGCCGTCTACGTGCTGTTCGCCGACCCGGTCGTCAAGAACGTCGAGTACTGGTTCCTGCCGATGCTGTACAAGGCCTACCCGAACGACGGACAGGCTCTGCTCGACAAGTGGAAGGCCGCCAAGGCCGACGCGCCGGCCGCGCCGGGCCTCTTCGACCTCGCACAGGTCATCAAGTTCCAGTAGCGCTGGCGCGATAGCCGGGGCATCGGGACCCACCCGTCCGCAGCCTCGCATCCAGGTCGCGCACGCCATGGCCAGAGCTTCGGGGAGGCGATTGCGCCGCCTCCCCTTCTTCTTGTACGCCGCCCGAATCCGTCAGAACTTGAGGTTGGCGCCGACGTAAAGGCGGTGCACCAGATTGTCTCCGAGCGGCGATCCAGAGAACCGGAAGATCCGGTAGTCGATTCGCACCCTCAACGGTCCAATCAAGGTCTTCTTCACGCCGCCGCCCAGGTTGATCCCCACGTTGGTTTCCGACGCCGAGCCGAGCTCGTGGTGGTAGATCTCGGCGCCGGCCGTCGCATAGAACTGCATGCCGTGGACCTCGACAGGCGTCTGGACGAGGCCGTTCACCGCCCCGGTTCGGATGCGAGGCGCCCCCTGGGGCACGTCGCCGCCGGTGTCGCTATACTCCAACTCGAAGCCGACGATCACGAGGCCGGCGCCGACGGCCACCCCTTTCGCGCCCCGGGTGGACGGCCCCCCGGCGAGGCCGAGGAAGCCCGTGATGTCGGCAAAGGCCGGCGCCCCAGGTCCGAGGAGCGCGCCGATGAAGACCGCCAGTGTGAGCGTCCTGTGCAGCCGCATTCGAATCCTCCGCGCCAATGATACTATCGGACCAGGCAAACCACTGCGTCTGGCGCCCGCCGGACGAACCTGGAGGAGAAACTCATGTTCAGGGTGACAGTGTCCTACTGACCGCGTGGTCACGGGCGCTGCGGCGGCAATGCTATAGTGGACGCGGGACACTCAATCGAGGAAAGGCCTGCGGCCGCGCGCCATCTCGCGATGGCCGCCCGGCAGTTCGCCATCCTCGCGGCGTGCACCTGGGGACTCATCCGGTTCACCCACCCGGCGGTCTGGCTGCCCCTGGCGCTCGTCCAGGGGTTCACGGTCTTCAACTTCACGGTGCTGCTGCACGAGGTCGTGCACCACGCCGTCTTCGCGCGCTGACATCCGGCCGCCGAACGGCTGCTCGGCTTCCTGTACGCAGTGCCCAGTGGCCTCGCGCGCGGCTGGCTTCTCGAGAACCGGGCCCCGCACACCAACTGGGCCCCGGCACGGAAGGACGATCGGACGACGGCCCTCGGGGTGCAGGGCCGGTAGCAGGATAACCAAAGGGGACGCACGCCATGGACTTCCGGACCACCGAGCAGCACGAGATCCTCCGCCGGACGGTGCGGGAATTCGCGGAGGCCGAGATTCGTCCGCACGTCATGACCTGGGACGAGACGCAGCATTTCCCGATCGAACTCGTTCCGCGCCTGGCTGACCTCGGGCTGATGGGCATCCAGATCCCAGAGTCCTTCGGCGGCTCCGGGATGTCCGCGGTGGAGTACTGCATCTGCATCGAGGAACTGGCGCGGGTCGATCCGTCCGTGGCGCTGGCCGTCGCTGCGCACAACGGCCTGTGCACGGCGCACATCTTCATGTTCGGCACCGAAGCCCAGAAGCAGCGATATGTCGTGCCGCTCGCGCGTGGCGAGCAGATTGGCGCGTGGGGGCTGACCGAGCCGGGAGCCGGCAGCGATGCGGGCGCCGTCGAGACCCGGGCGGTGCGAGAGGCCGGCGGCTGGGTGCTGAACGGCTCCAAGACGTTCACCACGCATGGCCGCGTCGGCCATGTGATGGTCGCCATGGCCGTCACGGATCGCTCGGCAGGCCGTCACGGCGTCTCGGCCTTCATCATCGAACGGGGTACCCCCGGGATGTCGCCAGGGCGCAAGGAGAACAAGCTCGGTATGCGCGCGAGCGACACGAGCGAGGTGGTTTTCGCGGACTGCCGCATTGCCGACGGGCAGATCCTCGGCCGGGAGGGCGATGGATTCGTGAATGCCATGCAGGTGCTCGATGCCGGCCGCATCGGGATCGCCGCGCTGGCCGTCGGCCTCGCCCAGGGCGCCCACGAAGCGGCCCTCCGGTACGCGAAGGAGCGGAAGCAGTTCGGCAAGCCGATCTCGTCGTTCCAGGCCATCCAGTGGAAGCTGGCCGACGATGCGACGGCAATCGACGCGGCGCGACTGCTGACGTACCGGGCCGCGTTCCTGAAGGACGAGGGCGTCAGCAGGACCACGCGCGAATCCGCGATGGCCAAACTGTTCTCCAGCGAGGTCGCCGTGCGCGTCGCGGAGAACTGCGTGCAGATCCACGGCGGCTACGGGTTCGTGAAGGACTACCCGGCGGAGAAGTACTTCCGTGACGTGAAGCTCACGACGATCGGGGAGGGGACCAGCGAGATCCAGCGGTTGGTCATTGCCAGGGAGATCCTTATATAATCCACTCTTTTGTCCGTCCCTCCCCGGACACAAGGAGCGCTATGCCGGCCCAGATTGGCATCATCGGCGGCAGCGGCCTGTACGACATGGCCGAACTGACCGACCGCGAAGAGATCTCGATCGCGACGCCGTTCGGCGACCCCTCGGGCCCCTACGTCCTGGCCACGTTGCGCGGTCGCCGCGTCGCGTTCCTCGCGCGTCACGGCATCGGGCACCGGCTGATGCCGAGTGAGCTGAACTTCAGGGCGAACATCTACGGCTTCAAGACGCTGGGCGTCGAGCGGATCCTCTCGGCGAGCGCGGTCGGGAGCCTGAAGCTCGAATATCCGCCCCAGGACATCGTCATCCCCGATCAGTTCTTCGATCGGACGAAGGGACGGGTCGGCACGTTCTTCGGCCGCGGGCTGGTGGCGCATGTCGGATTCGCCCACCCGGTGTGCGCGGACTTGTCGCGCGTGGCCTACGAATCGGCGCTCGGCGTCGGCGCGCGCGTGCACGCGGGCGGCACGTACGTCTGCATGGAAGGGCCGCAGTTCTCCACCCTGGCCGAGTCGCGGCTGTATCGCTCGTGGGGGATGGATGTCATCGGGATGACGAACCTCCAGGAGGCGAAGCTCGCACGCGAAGCCGAGATCTGCTATGCGACGCTGGCGCTGGTGACCGACTACGACTGCTGGCACCCCGAGCACGACTCGGTGACGGTGGACATGATCGTCACCAATCTGATTCAGAACGCCAAGACGGCGCAGGGGGTCATCGCGGAGACCGTGGGCCGGCTCCAGCCCGGCCGTTCGTGCCCATGCGCGACGGCGCTGGCCAACGCCATCATCACCGACCGCGGCGCGATCCCGGCCCAGACCAGGCAGGACCTGATGCCGATCGTGGGGAAATATCTGTAACTGACCGCCGTCCACCGGCAACTGACAACTGACAACGGGCCACTGACTCCGATACCCAGCCATGCGCATCATCGTGACCGGCTCGATCGCCTACGACTACCTGATGTCGTTTCCCGGCAGCTTCAGCGATCACCTACTGCCTGATCATCTCCAGCGGGTGAGCCTCAGCTTCCTGGTGGACAGCATGGACAAGCGCCGCGGTGGGTGCGCGCCGAACATCGCGTACACGCTGGCGCTGCTCGGGGAGCGGCCGCAGCTGATGGGGACGGCCGGGCAGGACTTCGACGAGTACCGGCGGTGGCTCGAGGCGGTCGGCGTGGACACCGCGCTGGTGCGGGAGGTGGCCGGGAAGTTCACCGCATCGTTCTTCTGCAACACCGATCAGCACGGCAACCAGATCGCCTCGTTCTATACGGGCGCGATGGCGCATGCCGCGGAGTTGTCGTTCGCGTCGGCGGGTCCCTGCGATCTCACGATTATCTCGCCGAACGACCCGACAGCCATGGTGGAATACGCCAGGGAGTGTCGGGCGTTGGGGATCAAGTACATCTACGATCCCAGCCAGCAGGTGGCGCGCATGGGCGGAGAGGACATCACCCGCGGCGTCGTCGGTGCCCACATCGTCATCTGCAACGACTACGAGTTCGAGATCATCCGCGAGAAGACCGGGATGGGCGAATCGGCCATGCTCGAGCACGCGGCTGCCGTGGTTGTGACCAGGGGCGAGATGGGCGCGTCCATCGTGCTGCGTGACCGCACGATCGACGTCCCGGCCGTGCCGCCGGATGCCATCGTCGATCCAACGGGAGTCGGTGATGCCTTCCGGGGGGGCTTCATGAAGGGCCTGGCGATCGGCGCCGACTACGAGGTGTGCGGCCAGATGGGGAGCGTGGCTGCCGCCTACGCGCTCGAGCACATGGGGGGCTCGGGCCACGCGTACACGCGCGATGAGTTCCGGGCGCGCTACGCGCAGCACTTCGGGCCCCTGGCCCTCTGAGGGGGCGCTGACCGAGGCCGGCCTCAACTTGCCGTTTACGAAGTGGCCTGCCCGACCCCCATTCTGGCCGCCAGCCCCGCGGCCCCGAGGTAGCCGATTCCTCCCGCGAGCAGCGTGACCGAGAATCCCCAATTCATCGCGATGAACACGGCGAGCGTCGCCCCCAGCACCGAGAGCGCTCCGTTCATGGCCCACGCCCACGGCAGCAGGTCGGGCTGACGACGGGCGAGCAGCCGGACTCCGGCCGGCAACGGGACCCCCATCAGGAGACCGGCGGGGAACAGCAGAGCGACAGCGATGGCGATGCGCGCAAGCAGTGGTGCGGCGATCGCGGAACGGATGATCGGCGGCAGCGCGACAATGGCGACGAAGCCGAGCAGGGCGACGCCGACGAGTGCGGCGAGCAATCGCGCGCGTACGTGACTGTCGCCGATGCGCCGGCTCAGGTAACTGCCGACGCCGGTGCCGAGCAGCAGGGAGAACAGCGTCACCGTCAGCGAGTACACCGGGTGGCCGAGGAGCAGGACGAACCGCTGCAGCAACGCCACCTCCACGAGCATGAACCCTGCCCCGAGCAGTCCGAAGTAGGCCAGCCACCACGGCCATCCGCTGGCGAGCAAGTCGCGGCTGCTGAACGCCATCGGTCCGAGGATGAACAGCAGCACCAGCGCCACCGAGATGCCAATCAAGGTCATCAGCGCGCTGAGCCCGTTGCCGAACAGCATCGTGCGCCCGAAAGCCACCGCCGCCTGGTCCTTCAGCTTCGTCGTATGGAAGAAGAACGGCCGGTCGTCGGTCGTCGGGGTGATGTCGAGCGGGTAGCCGGCGTAGAACGCATGACGGTCGCTGGCGAGGATCAGCCGCGCATAGTCGTTTGGCGCATCCTGCGCGACCTCCCAGTGGCCGGCGCCCGTCGGGGCGAGGTGCCGGGGCGGCGTGACACCAGGCGCGTAGAGGACGGTGAACTTCAACTCGTCGCACGCGCGCTGGAGCTGTTGGACGTCGCCGCTGGTGAACGGCGATTTCTTCAGGATGAAGGTGGCCACGTTTTCGTGCTGGACGACCGCCAGGCGATTGGCCGCCGTCCAGCCTCGTCGCGCGCAGGCGTCCTGGGCGAGCGACACCAGACGGACACCGTCCACGGCCCACCGGGTGATCGTCAGCAGGCCGCGGTCCGACAGGTGTTCGAGGTAGTCGTCGAAGGCTTCCACCGTGTAGAGCGAATTCTCGGTGAGCGTGTACGCGCCGGCCGCCGTGGCGGCCCACGTATCGACGAGCGAGGCCTGGATGACGTCGTAACGCTCCGGCGATCGACGGACGAAGCTGCGCCCGTCTTCGACGAAGATCCGGACGTCCGGCCGGGCGTAGAGATGGCCGGAATACGCCAGGAACCGGTTGCTCATCACGTCGAGAGCGATGATCGGGTTGATCTCCACGCCATCGACACGCGCGGCGCCGAACACCAGCGCCGACAACAGGTCGCGGCCGCCGCCCGGTCCGATGACCAGTGCCGAGAAGCCCGGCTCGGCAAGGTGATACGCGAGCGCCGTCAGTTCGGACCGAAGGTACGCCACGCTCTCCAGGTCTCCCGAGAAGTGGACGATGGGTGTCGAGGCGGCCGAGTCGATGTCCATGAAGAGCGAGTCGGGCATCGGACCCGTGTAGGTGGAACTGAGGGACCAGTCACCGTGGCGGCGGTCGTACACCGCCACCCGGGAGAACGAGTTCCACTTGCTGAACAGGACCGTGTCGCCCGCATGGCCTTTCGTGGCCGTGACGTCGAACGACACCAGGCCCGACGCGTGGGCCGACCACGGTCCGATGACGAGAAGGGCCGCGAGTGGAAGGATGCGCGCCCGCGATGCGCGTGGCGCGAAAGACGCGGCGGCTATGGCGCCCAGCACGGCCGTGGACAGCACGACGCCGGGGGCGCCCACGCGGTCGAGCAAGGGCAGCAGCAGGAGGCAGCCGGCCGATGCGCCCAGCAGGTCTGCCGCATAGATCAGGTTGATCCGTCCGGCAAGCCTTGAAATGGCCAGTGAAATCACCGCTCCGCCGGCGAAGAACGGCAGCGCGGCGAGCGTGTAGATCGTCAGCATCAGGACGAGATTCTCGACCGAGTAGTTCAACCCGACGCGGAGCCGCACGAGGGTCGCGAGCGACACCGTCGTGACCAGAGCATACGCGAGCGCGTGCCAGGCCAGCAGGGCCGCCGGCGCGCGGCGGCCGAGCGGGCGGCGCGCGAGGTAGACATAGACGCCGCTCGCCCCGAGTCCGAACAAGGCAATCGAAATCGCCAGGAACGCGAAGTGGTAGTACATCGTCACCGAGAAGATGCGCGTCAGCGCGAGCTCGGTCATGAGGAGCGCCGCCGAGATACAGGCCACGCCGGCCAGGGCGCCGGCCGTCACGGTCGGAGATGAAGTGGAACCAGGTGTCGCCGTGTAGTCCATCCCGGGAGTCTATCATCCGCTGCGGCTCCAGCCGGACGGCCACTGCGCCGCCGGACCTGTCCGCGCGGCGCACACCAGACAGAAGACAACCCAGCGTAGAATGGCGTCGTGGCACCTTCGTCGATCACGCGTGGGTTCTTCCGCGTGCTGCCTGCAGCGGCGGTGGCGTGGGCCGGGCTGGTGGTCGCCGCGCCCTGGCTCGCGTCTGTTTCACCTCGCGGCGGCGGCGGCCTGTATCTCTCCGCCGCGGCGTACTGGGTGGGCGGGTTGGTGTGTCACCAACGGCCGGACCGGTCGTTTCATCTCGCTGGCGGGCAGTTGCCGGTGTGTGCGCGATGCACGGGGCTGTACGTCTCCGCCGCGCTCGGAGTCGTCCTCGTCTGGTTTCGCGCGCGGCCGGGCCGCGCACTCCCGTTTGCGGCATGGCGGAAGCGGCTCGTGCTGGCAGCGCTGCCGACCGTCGCGACGCTGGCGGTCGAGTGGTGGCGCCCGGCGGCGGCCTCGGGGCTCGTTCGTGCGATCGCCGCCGTGCCGCTCGGCGCCATGGCCGGCGTGTTGCTCGCCGAATCCGTGGCCTTTCGGAGTAGACTAACCAGATGCGAGCGGACGCGGTAGAACGAGTCGACAGTGGCGGCCTCGTGCTCCTGGCCCTGGCGACGTGGTTGGTGCCTGGCAGCGGGCATCTGTGGCTTGGCCGTCGGACCAAGGGCCTGATCTTCCTCGTCGCGTTGACGGCGATGTTTGCGATCGGGCTGGCGCTGAAGGGCAGGTTGTTCCCGTTCGAGTCTTCTGAACCCCTGGTCTTCCTGGCGGCGATCGCCGACCTGGCGCTGGGCCTCCCGTATTTCGTGGCGTGGGCGCTGCACCTCGGTCAAGGCGAGGTGGCCGCCGTCACCTACGAGTATGCCAACGCGTTCCTGATCGTCGCAGGCCTGCTGAACATGCTGATCGTGCTCGACGTGTACGACACGGCGGTCGGACGCAAGTGAGGGGTCGTGACCAGCCACTTCCTGCTGATGCTCCTGTTCTCGTTCTTCGTTGCGCTGGTGTTCGCCGTCCTCATGAAGGATCAGCCGCGCGATCAGATCCGTTTCGGGGCCGTGGTCTTCGGCGGGTTCATCGTGAGCGCGCTCGTGCTCGGGTGGCTGATGTACCCGTTCCCCTTCTGAACGACCACGTCGGAAACGATCCCTGTGGATGAGAGTCGCCTTCAGTCACGCGGTCATGCGTCAGTGCGCCTCGGGCTCTGGTGGCCGGTGCTGGCGTACTGCGGGCTCATCTTCGCGCTGTCGTCGGTTTCCGCGGTACCCGCGCTCCCGGCGGGCATCACGGACAAGATGGCGCACGCGATCCTCTACTCCGGGCTCGGCTTTCTCGTCGCGCGTGCGCTGGCGGGCGGCTCGGGCCGCCCGGTGCCCGCACGGGTGTTCGTCGTGGTCGTCGTGTTTGCCGCGCTCTACGGCTGGAGCGACGAGGTCCACCAGCTCTTCGTGCCGCGCCGCGAGTTCGATTTGAAGGACATGGCCGCCGACGTCGCCGGCGGCGGGATCGGCTCGGGGCTGTTCGGGCTGTGGAGTATACTCTGGAGGTCCCGCCATGCCCTTTGACAACGTCCACATCGAGCGTGACGGCGCGATCGCGATCGTGACGATCGACCGCCGCAAGGTGCTGAACGCCCTCGATCGGGCCACGCTCGATCAGCTCCGACGAGCCGTTCTCGAGCTGAAGCACGACGAGACCATCCGCTGCCTGATTCTCACCGGCGCCGGCGAGAAGGCGTTCGTCGCCGGAGCGGATATCCAAGAACTCGAGCAGCTCGCCCCGAGCCAGGCGGAAGCCTACGCGCTCGAGGGGCAGCACGTATTCGACCTCATCGAGCATCTCGGGAAACCGGTGATTGCGGCCGTGAACGGCTATGCGCTCGGCGGCGGGTGCGAGCTGGCGATGGCGTGCACGCTGCGCCTGGCGTCCGAGGCCGCGCGCTTCGGCCAGCCCGAGGTGACGCTTGGCGTCACGCCGGGGTTCGCCGGCACTCAGCGGCTGCCACGGCTCGTGGGAAAGGGTCGGGCTCTCGATCTGCTCCTCACCGGCCGGGTGATCGACGCGCAGGAAGCGCTGGCGTTCGGCCTCGTCAACCGCGTCGTTCCGGCTGCCGAATTGATGACGAAGGCGAAGGAACTCGGTTCGAGGCTTGCCGCCCTGGCGCCCGCAGCGATGCGGGCGATCATCGAAGCCGTCAACCGCGGCCCCGAGATGGCGTTCCCCGACGCGGCGTTTCTGGAGGCGGCCCTGTTCGGGCTCTGTTTCTCGACCGCCGACATGCGCGAAGGCACGCGCGCGTTTCTCGAGAAGCGTGCGGCGATATTCACGGGGAAGTGACGATGGGAGCCGGTGACGAACCCAGGAGCGAGGAATTTCGCGAGCGGCGGCGGGCGCGCCAGGCCGCCCTCCAGATGCTGTATCAGTGCGAGGTTGGCGGCGCGGCGCCGGAAGAGGCGATCGCGATGCACGGTGAGATCGAGCAGGCCGGCCGCCTGGGTTCCCGGCCGGCGGAGAGCTTCGCCGCGCGTCTCGTCCTTGGCACCGTCGAGCACGTCGCCGAGATCGATCCGGTCATCGCCGCGAGCGCCGACCACTGGCGGCCGGAGCGGATGGCCGTCATCGATCGCCTGATCCTCCGCATGGCGGTCTATCAGCTCCTGCACGAATCGGACGTCCCGCCCAAGGTGGTGATCAACGAGGCGATCGAGCTGGCGCGGCGGTTCGGCGGCGACGAGTCGGGCCGCTTCGTGAACGGCGTGCTCGACGCGATCAAGCGCAAACGCGATACCGTCGACCGCCCGCAGTGAACCGGTCACGCCGAAGAATCTTCACCATGCCGCAGGAAAACGACCTTCTCGCTCAGCGTCGCGCCAACATGGAGGCGCTCGCACGACTTGGCATCGACCTCTATCCGCACGAATTCAACCGCACCGACGCGATCGCGCAGCTCGTGAACGCGCACGGATCGAAGTCGAAGGACGAGCTCGATGCGGCGCGGATCGACACGAAGACGAGCGGACGCATCCTGGCGATCAGGAGCTTCGGCAAGGCCAACTTCCTCGTCCTGAGCGACGGCCGCGCGCGAATCCAGGTCTACGTTCGCCAGGACTCGATGCCCGAGCGGGACTTCCAGGTGTACACGCTCCTGGACCTCGGTGATTTCGTCGGCGTGACCGGGCACCTGTTCCGAACGAAGACCAACGAGTTGACGATCTGGGCGTCCGGGGTCACGTTCCTGGCCAAGTGCCTGACCCCTCTCCCGGAGAAGTGGCACGGACTGCAGGACGTCGAAATCCGATACCGGCAGCGCTACCTCGACCTGATTGTCAGGCCCGAGACGGGGCGGGTCTTCGAGGCGCGAGGCCGGACGCTGGCTGCCATCCGCGAGTTCCTCGACGCGCGGGGCTACCTCGAAGTCGAAACGCCGATGATGCAGCCGATCGCGGGCGGCGCGCTGGCCCGGCCGTTCGTCACGCATCACAATGCGCTCGATATGCGGCTGTACCTCCGCATCGCTCCCGAGCTGTACCTCAAGCGCCTGCTGGTCGGCGGCATGGAGCGGGTGTACGAGATCAACCGGAACTTCCGGAACGAGGGGATCTCGACGCAGCACAATCCCGAGTTCACGATGCTCGAGTTCTACCAGGCCTACAGCAATTACCTCGACCTGATGACGATGACCGAGGAGATGCTGTCCGAGGTGGCGCGGAAGGTGACCGGCAGCGAGCAGGTGAAGTTCGGCGAAACGACCATCTCGTTCACGGCGCCGTTCCGGCGGCTGCCGATGCGCGGCGCGGTCTGCGAGGACGCGTCGCGCCGGCTTGGGCGCGAGGTGACCGAGGTGGAACTGCGACGCCTCGAATCGGCTCGCACGCTCGCGCGCCAGTTGGGCGTCGATCTCGAGCCGGGCATGGGGCCGGGCAAGATCACCGCGGCGCTGTTCGAGTCGCTGTGGGAGGAATCCCTCGTTCAGCCGACGTTCGTCTACGACTTCCCGACCGAGGTCTCGCCGCTCTCCAAGCAGAAGCCCGACGATCCGGACACGGTCGAGCGGTTCGAGCTGTATGCCGGCGGCTTCGAGCTGGCGAACGCGTTCAGCGAGCTGAACGATCCGGCCGAACAGCGGCGCCGCTTCGATCAGCAGCTGGCCGAGCGCCAGAGAGGCGACCCCGAGGCGCACGAGATGGACGAGGACTACGTGCGCGCCCTCGAGTACGGCATGCCGCCGGCCGCAGGCGAAGGCGTGGGCATCGACCGGTTCGTCATGCTGCTCACCGACAGCCACTCGATCAGGGACGTCATCCTGTTTCCACTGATGCGGGCGCGGAGAGAATGAACCTGCCCTTCGAGCTGCACGTCGCGCTGAGGTACCTGCTGGCCAGGCGCAAGCAGGCGCTCATTTCGCTGATCTCGCTCATCTCGACGATTGGCGTGATGGTGGGCGTCATGGCGCTCGTGATTGCACTCGCGCTGATGACCGGCCTGCAGGGCGAACTGCGCGACCGCATCCTCGGATCCACCGCGCACGTCTACGTCTGGAAGGGCGACGGCATCCGCGACTACCAGGCGGAAGTGAGGAGGCTCCGCGCGTTTCCGCACGTCCTCGGCGCGGCCCCGGCCATCCTCGGCAAGGCGCTTGTCACGACCCCGCAAGGGCAGTCGTTCATCACGATCAAGGGGATCGACCCATCGCTCGAGAAGAGCGTCACCGACATCGGCCGGTCGATGCGGCAGGGCAGCCTCGACGTGCTCAGCCGCACAGGCGACGGTCCGCCCGGGATCCTGCTCGGCGCCGATCTGGCCAAGGCGCTCTCCGTCCGCGTGGGGGACCGCGTCCAGGTGCTGACGCCGGAAGGCACGCTGTCGCCGATGGGGATGCTGCCGCGTTCCCGCTCGCTCGAGGTCGCCGGGATCTTCGCCCTGGGCCTGTTCGAATTCGACTCGGCCTACGGGTTCGTGACGATGCCGGTGGCCGAGCGGCTGATGGGCCGCGACACTCCGGAGCTGATCGAACTGCGGGTGGACGACATCTACCGCGCGCCGGACGTCGCCCGCGCGATCATGGACCAGTCGGCCGGCGTGTACCTGACCGAGGACTGGACGCAGCTGAACCGTTCCCTCTTCAGCGCCCTCTGGCTCGAGAAGATGGCCATCTCGATCACCATCGGCCTGATCGTGATGGTGGCCGCGCTCAACATCGTCGCGTCGCTGATCCTGCTCGTGATGGAGAAGCATCGCGACATCGCCATCCTGAAGACGATGGGAGCGTCGGGGCGGAGCATCATGCTCGTGTTCATGCTGCAAGGGCTGATCATCGGATTGATCGGGACGGGACTCGGGGCGTCGGCCGGGTGGATCGTCTCGACCGTGCTCGACCGGTACGAGCTGATCCGGATCCCGATCGACGTGTACCAGGTGTCGCACGTGCCGTTCGTCGTGCTTCCGCTCGATTTCATGCTCGTCGTGGTGTCGGCCATCGTGATTTGTTTCTTGGCCACCCTGTATCCATCGCGCCAGGCGTCGAAGCTGGACCCGGCGGAGGCACTGAGATACGGATAGTAGGCAGTAGGCAGTAGACGAACAACCCATGCCCTTCGTCACGGTGACCGGCCTCA
>DASVIS010000244.1:0-5738 GCA_036381995.1 Vicinamibacterales bacterium
TCGGAGGCATTCGCGTGAGCCAGTCGGCGTGGCCGTCGCGCGCCTCCGGGCCCGTCTGCACCTGCGGCGCGGGGTTGGCGCACGGCAGATCGGCCCTGCTCGCATGTTCGCGGCTCCCGGGCATCCCCCGACGCCCGACGGCGTGCCGGGCCGCGGCGGCCGCGCACTTCGAGCCGGCGCGATGCCGGACAATCGTCAGTTCCGACTGACTGCGTCAGTGCCGACCCTTGCGTATAGAATGTGCGCATGTTCGATGCTGTGCTCGCCGACCGGTGGCAGTTCGGCTTCACGATCATGTTCCACTACCTGTTCCCTGTCCTGACAATGGGGCTGGGCGTGATGATCGCGGTGCTGAAGACCGTGCAACTGTCGCGCGCCGATGACCGGTACGGGGCGCTCGCGCGGTTCTGGGCGAAGATCTTCGCCATCACGTTCGGGATGGGTGTCGTCACCGGCATCCCGATGGAGTTCCAGTTCGGCACGAACTGGGCCCGCTTCTCTCACTTCGCCGGCGGCGTGGTCGGCCAGACGCTGTTCATGGAGGGCGTGTTCGCCTTCTTCGCGGAGTCGTCGTTCCTCGGCCTGTTCCTCCTCGGCGAAAAGCGCCTGCGGCCAGTCGTCCACTGGCTCTCGGCCGTCATGGTGGCGCTCGGCGCCGTCGTGTCCGGCTTCTTCATCATCGCGACCGATGCCTGGATGCAGCACCCGGTGGCGTACGAGATCGTCAACGGCCGCGCGGAGCTGACCAGCCTCTGGGGCCTCCTCACCAATCCGTACGCGCTGTGGCAGTTCCCGCACGCGATCAGCGGGTCGCTCGTCACCGCGTCCATGGTCGTGGCCGGCGTCGGGGCCTATTACCTGCTCTCGCGGACATTCGAGAACGCGGGGCGGCTCTGCGTGAAAGTGGGCGTCATCTCCGGCCTGGTCTTCTCGATGGCTTCCCTCTTTCCGACGGGCGCAGTGAACGGCGAGAACGTCACCAGGTATCAGCCGGTCAAGATGGCCGCGATGGAGGGCCTCTTCAGGACGCAGGAAGGCGCGCCGATCGCCATCATCGGCATGCCCGACACCGAGCGCCACGAGCTGATGGATCCGATCTTCGTGCCGCGGGCTCTCAGCTACCTCGCCTACGGCGATTTCCGCGCGAAGGTCGTCGGGCTCGATGACTATCCACCAGACATGCACCCGCCCGTCGAGCTCGTCTACTACGCCTATCACATCATGGTCGGCCTGGGGACCATGTTCATCGCCGTGATGGCGGTGGCGGCGTTCCTGCTGTGGCGGAGGACCCTGTTCACGTCGCGCTGGCTTCTGTGGATCCTGATGCTCGCGCTCCCGTTCCCGTATATCGCCAATGAAGCCGGGTGGATGGTGGCGGAGGTCGGACGCCAGCCGTGGATCGTCTACGGCCTGCAGCGCACGGCGGCGGCGTCTTCGACGAACGTCAGCGGCGGCATGACCTGGTTCACGCTGCTCGGCTTCATGGGAATGTACTCGGTGCTCGCCCTGCTCTATCTCTTCGTCGCGGGGCGGATCATCCTCGCGGGGCCCGAGGGAACGGAGGACGGGGAACGGTCATGATCAACACCCTGTGGTTTCTCGTCCTGACCGTCATGCTGGCGGGTTATGCCGTGCTCGACGGCTTCGACCTTGGCGTCGGCGCCCTGCACCTCCTTCTCGCTCGCACGCCGGCAGAGCGCGAGACCGCGATCGCCGCGATAGGTCCGGTCTGGAACGGAAACGAGGTCTGGCTGCTCGCGGCGGGCGGCTCGATGGTGGTGGCGTTTCCACACCTCTACGCGGCGGCCTTCAGCGGGTTCTACCTGGCGTTGATGATCGTCTTGTGGCTGCTCGTCCTCCGCGGGATCGCGATCGAGTTCCGCCACCAGGTCGACCATCCGATGTGGCGTGACGCGTGGGACGTGACGTTCTGTCTGTCGAGCGCGTTGCTGGCCGTCCTCTTCGGCGCGGCCGTCGGCAACGTCCTGCGCGGTGTCCCGTTCGACATCGAGGGGAACTTCCGAGGGTCCTTCGCGCTCCTGCTGAACCCGTTCGCGCTCCTCTGCGGCGTGCTCAGCCTGTTCGCACTCGGGCTGCACGGGGCAGCCTACCTGGCGATGAAGACCGACGGCCCTCTACAGCAGCGGGCGCGACGCTCGGTCGTCCCACTCTGGATTGGCATGGTCGTTCTCCTGGCCGCGGTGACCGGCGCGAGCTTCGTCGTGCAGCCGGGATTCACCGGGAACTTTGCGCGCTGGCCGGTGCTCGCGCTGGTCCCTCTCCTCGGCGCGGCCGCCGCGATCTCGATTCCACTGTTCCGCCGGAGCGGTCGCGACACCGCCACGTTCCTCTCCAGCGCCACGCTCATCGTCTGCGTGCTCGGCTCCGCCGCCGCCGGGCTCTACCCCCGACTGCTGCCCGGCCTTCCCGGCTCCGCCATCTCCGGGCTCGACATCCACAACGCCGCCTCTTCCGCCCGCAGCATGACCATCGCCCTTGGTGTCTATCTCTTCGGCATGGCCATCGTGATCGTGTACCTGGTCAATGTGTATCGGGTGTGGGGAGGGAAGGCCACGACGGGTTATCACGCTTAGTCGGACCTATTGCTCGCCAGTCATCGTCAGTACCGACCCTTCATCGTCAGTACCGACGGTCAGTCATTTCCGACCATTCCTGTCTGTATTCCCAACCATCCCACCTATTGCCCAATCGCCCCGGCAGGCCGCCCACCCACCGGAAACTTCGATTCCAGTCCAATTTGCAGAGGTATCATGCCGAGATCAACACGGTGCGGCAGACCGCCGCCGAATCGAACTGGCACGCTCGGGGATCGACGAAGTAGCTCACGAGGGAGATTGGCATGCACGCTCCGATCAAGTACGTCGAAAAGGGGGTTTCGCTCGCGGCCAACGGCCTGTGGAGCGTCTTCCAACTGGCGTACCGCATCAAACAGAACCCGTCATTCATACCGAAGTGGTCCGATCAGCCGCTTCTGAAATCGTACGAGAAGACCAAGCCGACGCTGGGCTGGCCGCGCGAAACCGATTCGCTCTGCCCGGTCTGCACCCGCGAGGCGCGAAACGAAATCATCGACGGCAAGAAGGACGTGTCGGTCCTCCTGAGGGAAAAGGTCGGCGAGATCAAGGCCACCATCCTCGAGCGCGACGGCAAGATCCTCATGGTGAAGGACTGCCCGAAGCACGGCCACTTCGAGGACGTGTTGTCCACTGACCCGGCGTTCTACAGGCACCTGGAGGAGTCGTTCCCCGGCCGCGACATCCGGGCACACAACGACTCGAGGTTGCACAACCACGGCAGCAGCACGGTGCTGCACGGCCGCGGCGCGGTGCTGACGGTCGATCTCACGAACCGCTGCAACATGATGTGCGATCCCTGCTTCACCGACGCCAACCAGGTGGGGTTCGTGCACGAGCCGGGCTGGGACGAGATCAAGACGATCCTCGACAACGCGATCACGGTCAAGCCGAAGCGCCAGATGTCGGTGCAGTTCTCGGGCGGCGAGCCAACGCTGTCGCCGTACTTCCTCGACGCTGTCCGGTACTGCAAGCAGGTGGGCTACAACAGCGTGCAGGCGGCCACCAACGGCATCGAGTTCGCCAAGAGCGCCGAGTTCTGCCGCGAGGCTGCCGAAGCCGGTCTCCGCTACGTCTACTTGCAGTTCGACGGCATCGGCAACGCGCCCAACTCGCACCGCCACGTCGGCAACCTGTTCGACGTCAAGCTGCGGGCGATCGAGAACCTGCACGCCGCCGGCGTGGACATCGTCCTCGTCATCACGCTCATCAACGGCGTCAACAACGAGCAGGTCGGCCGGATCATCGAGTTCGCCCTCGACAACCCCAAGAAGATCTCGTTCCTCTCGTTCCAGCCCGTCTCCTTCACGGGCCGCGACGAAGAGGTGTCGGACGAGCGGCGCGTGGCGCAGCGCTATACACTCGCGAACCTGGCACACGACGTCAAGAGCCAGACCGGCATCGGCGAGCCGCTGCGCGACTGGTTCCCGATCTCGTTGATGGGCACCTTCTCGGATTGGGCGGACCTGATCCACGGGCCGGCCAACGAGTGGGGCGCGCTCTCCTGCGGCTGCCATCCGAACTGCGGCACAGGCATGGCCGTGATGGTCGACAAGGAGACGCGCGAGGCGGTGCCGATCACCGCCTTCCTCGATGCCGAGCGGCTGCCGAAGGACATCGCGCTGATCAACGACGCGGCGCGCGGCCGGTTCCTGTCGGTCGTCGGCATGGCGCTGGCGCTGATGCGGAACTACGATCCGTTCGCCTCGCCGAAGCACTTCAAGATCGTCGACCTGCTCAGGAAGTTCGATAAGACGTTCAACGCCACCGGTCGCGACTACGGCCAGGTGACCGGCGACACGCGCCTGCAGGACATCGAGAAGCGGCGGTCTGACCGCTGGAACTTCCTGTTCATCGCGGGCATGTGGTTCCAGGACCTGTTCACCTACGACTTCCGCCGCACCGAGATGTGCATCATCCCCTACGGCACGCAGGAAGGGGAAATCTCGTTCTGCGCCTACAACACCGGCATCGGCTGGCGCCAGATCATCGAGAAGATGCACATGACGGCGACACTCGCGAAATGGTACGAGGAGCGCGGCCGGCATCAGATTTACGCCGGCAACAAGAACGTGCCGCTCGAGAGCGTCCAGCACTCGCTCATCCTGAACCCGGAAGCGGTGGCTGCTGCCGCGCAGACGGACCTGGACGAGGCGGGGATCGCGAAGACGGCCCGCGACGAGAAGCTGGCCGCTCGCGCGAAGGCCAAGGGTGAGGTCGGAGAGGACGCCGCCTACGACGCGAGGATGGAGCAGCTGTACCGACAGCACATCCTGAAGGAGCAGCCGTCGACGCCGCTGATCCAGATCAACGGCCTGAAGCGGACGACGTCCGAACAGACCGAGATCGAAACACCGGCAGGCGTGTAGTTCGCGCGGCTTTCACCGCAAGATCGATCCGGGGCCCGGGACACTCTCCCAGGCCCCGTTTCTTTGTACGGTGGATCCGGCCGCACACCCGGCCGGCGGCGAGATCGACTGGTCACCGTCAGTTCCCGGGAGAGCGTCAGTTCCGACTGATGTACACTGGAACCATGCAGGATCTGATTCGAAAGTTGCTCTCAGAGCTTGGCGAGGACCCGGCGCGCGAGGGGCTCGTGGACACTCCCAAGCGCGTGGAGCTGTCCCTGAAATTCCTGACGAGCGGCTATGAGGCCGACATCGACAAGGTGCTGAACAACGCCCTCTTCGCCGTCGACTACAGCGAGATGGTGATCGTCAAGGACATCGACTTCTTCAGCATGTGCGAGCACCACTTGCTGCCGTTCTTCGGCAAGTGCCACGTCGCCTACATCCCGCGCAACCGGGTGATCGGCCTCAGCAAGATCCCACGCCTGGTGGACGTCTTCAGCCGGCGGCTGCAGGTGCAGGAACGGCTCACGAACCAGATCGCGCAGACAATCGGTGAGAAGATCGAGCCGCTCGGCGTGGCAGTGGTGATGGAGGCGACGCACCTCTGTATGGCCATGCGCGGCGTCGAGAAGCAGCGGTCCTACGCGGTGACCAGCGCGATGCTCGGCGCGTTCCGTAACAGCTCACGGACCCGCATGGAGTTCCTCGAGCTGATCAACCAGCGCGGAGCGATCGCGGGCGGCACGATGCCCGTGACGAACTTCCATCCGGTCGAGGAGTGACAGGCATGAGG
>DASVIS010000245.1:0-31039 GCA_036381995.1 Vicinamibacterales bacterium
CGCCGCGTGGTTCGACGCACAGGCGCGGGCCACCGCGCGAGCGGCGCCGGGCTGGCCGATCGCCCGGGCGATCTCGCCATAGGAACGGGTCTTGCCCAGGGGGATTCGCTGAAGAGTTTTCCAGACACGACGCTGGAACGCCGTGCCCTGGACGTCGAGCGGGAGGTCCGCCGAGGGGTGCTGGCCGGCGACGAACTCGAGCAGCGTCGTGACCGCCGGGGAGAGCCGGCCGAGGTCGCGCTCGATCGTCGCCTTGGGGTACTCGCGGCGCAGGTCGCCCTCCAGTTCGCGGGCCGCGTCACCGAGCTTGATGCTGCACACGCCTCGCTCGGTCGCCGCCACCAGGAGATGACCGAGCGCCGACCGGACGACGATGTAGTGGATGTGCATGCCTTGTCCTCCGCGGCGGTACGCGTCCGGCGTCATGCCCAGTTCCGCGTCCGCGCGCTCGTAGAGCCGGCTGCTCGATCCGTACCCCGCTTCGTAGAGCGCGGACGTGACCGGTTGGTTGCTCCGTAGCAGCGCCTTGAGCCGACCGGCGCGGAGCGCCTCGGCGTACTGCCTGGGCGAGATGTCGAGCGTGGCCCGAAACGCCCGGTGCAACTGGAAGGGGCCAACACCGAGGAGGCGCGCGAGCTGGCCCAGCGAGGGCGCGCGACCGTCCGCGGCTTCCTGGACGAGCGCGCACGCGCGGCCCACGAGGTCGGCCGACGCGACGCCCCGTGCTGGCGTGCCTCCGCATCGGCGGCACGCGCGGAACCCGGCCAGCTCGGCCGCGCCAGGATCCTCGAAGAACCGTACGTTCCGTCTCGAGGGCCGACGGCTCGCGCACGACGGCCGGCAGTAGATCCCGGTGGAGCCTACGGCGTAGACGAATCGTCCATCCCAGCGCGCATCTCGCTCGAGCACCTTCTGCCACAACGTTTCGCTGTTCATGCTCCCATTCTCGACGCCATCCGCCGCGGCGTCTATCCGGATATTGCGGGCAATCATGGGGAATTGAAAACTGTGGACCACCGAGATCGAGGCGTCGTCTGCCGACGACACGGTGCGGAGGGCGATTCGGATCGCGAAAGCCGAGCAGCCTGGTCCGGTCCACCTCGACTTTCCCAAGGACACCGCCGAGGACGAGTCGAGTGCGACCGACGCGTCCGATCTGCCCCGGTCAACCACCGGCCGCGCCACGCCCGAATTGCTCGAACGCGCCGAGGCCGCGATCCGCGCCGCCCGCTTCCCGCTGGTGGCAGTGGGCCTGACGATGAACCGGGCGGGCGCGACGGAGGCGCTCCGACGCGTTCACTGGCCGCCCTGGTACCCCGCTCGCGCCCTGACGTCGAACGGCCGCCCCTTGACGAGGACGTCCAGGCGGTGCCAACCGCCCTTTGTGACCGACTGCGGCCTGAAGGCAAGAACGTAGCGCTGCCGGAATTCGTCCAGGATGGCGACGAAGGCCTTCTGCAGATCGGGGGTCGACTCGACCTCGAACAGCCTTCCACCGGTCTGGTCGGCGATGCCCCTGAGGAACGATGTCAGACGACGGCCGTTCCGCCCGGATGTCACGGGATAGACGACCACGTCCGAGGACTTCGCGACGTCCTGCACCTCCTGGCTTCGGAGGAAGCTGGACGTGTCCGCGCCGTCGGTGAACGCGACCATCAGGCCGCGGCCGGAACCTGCTTCGCCGAGCACCATTCCGGCGTACAGCGCGTCGATGAGCGCCGTTTCGCCTCCAGGCGCCACGGCGCGAAGAGCCGTCCGCACCCGCCCGAGGTCCGACGTGAACGGCGATCCGAGTACCAGCGTGTGATTGAAGGTGATGAGTGCCGCCTCGTCCTCCTTCTGCAACCGGTCCAGAACCGCCTCACACGCTGCCCGCAGGTGCATCATCCGGACGCCGGCAACGCTGTCGCTGGAGTCGAGCGCGAGGATGAGTCTCAGCGGCAGCTTCTCCAGGGCAGCGAATTCGATCTCCTGCCGAACGCCGTTGTCGCGAAGCTCGAAGTCGGAGGACCGGAGCCCGAGGATGGGGCGTCCGGATTGGGTGACCAGTACGTCCACTCGAACGACTTCGACCTTCGACGAAAACGTCGGCAGCTGCGCGCGTGCCGGCGCGCCGACCGTGAGACACGCCAACCCGAGCACCATTGCCGCGGGCGAGGCCAGGCGCCACCTTGTCTGCACCACTACTTCCTGAGCGGTGCACGGAGAGATTCGAGCATGTCGGCGGCACGAGCTGCCGGCCCGGCGGTGAAATAGTCGCTCCACGGGTCCTCCCGCGCCTGTGCATCGTGCGGCAACTCGATCAGCCGCTCGATGGCGGCTGCCGATCCGCTCCTGTTCCCGGCCCGCCGCTCGAGTCGAGACAACCCAAGATGAGCCGACTGGGCGCCGGGATACAGCCCCAGTGCGCGCTCGTATGCCTCCCTCGCGGGGCCGAAACGATTCAACTCCGTCCGGGACTCTCCGAGAAACAGGTATTTGAAGAACCGAAGGCTCCGCGGCGCACCATCGTCCAGGGCCTTATCGAGTTCGGCCGCCGCCTGTTCGGGCCGTCGCAGCTGGCCGAGGACGCGCGCCAGGCGAATGCGCGCCTCGACGACGGTCGGGTCCTTCTTGAGCACCTCGCGGTACAGCTCCTCGGCTTTCCTCTCGTATGCAGGCTCCCATCCCGCCTGCGCATCCTGGGCCACGGGCGAGGCGAGGAATTCGAACTGCACGCCGGCCATCAACAAAATCTCCGTGTCGCGGGGAAACTGTGACAGCGCCCGAACCATGAAGTGAGGAGAGGAAACGGTTTCATGGAGCCGGCCGAGCTGCGCGGCAACGGCTTGCCACCAGGTCAGGATGAACGGATCGTCCCGGCCCCTGGGCAGTCGCTGCTTCAGGAAGTTCACCAATTCCATCGCCGCGCCGAAGTGGAGCGAGGCGGAGGTCGAGACAGTCGTCTGGTCGGGCTGCGCCGTCTCGGCCGCCGCGGTCACGGCAATGTCCGTGTGAAGGACGACGGCGCGCCTGGTCAGGTCCGTCTTGTCGCGACCTCCAGGGAGCGCTTCCGTTCCCCACTCGAACCCGGCGATCACGTCTGCCAGGTCCTCCGGCGACAGCGATGCAGCCTCGCGCGAGGACTCGTCGGCTTCCCCGGGCCGGTGATTCGACGCCGCGCTCTGCCAGGTCTCGAGCTGTGCCTTCGAGAACTTCTGGCTTGGCACCACGCGGCGACGGAACAGGAACGGCTCGATGTTCGGCCTGTCGGCCTGGGCTCCGTAATCCTGCGCCCGACCGTTCGCAGCGAACAGACCGAGCGCCAGCGCGCACCACAACCACAGCACTACATGCCGGCGCCCAATCACGCTCCCCTCCCGCGTAGTTGAGACCGTCGTGTTGGACTCCTCCCTTGCAGGTTGGAAATGATACAGACGATACCGCCATTCGGCGGAGCAGCCCAGCCCTACTTCACCGCCTCCAGCGGCAGCGCCAGGTGCTTCGCCACGCGCAGGAATGGGAACGTGGCGCCCTTCTCGGGCACGAGCCCGAACGCGCGGTAGCGAATGAAGCCGAATTCCGCCTGCGGCTCGAGCAGGTTGGGGATGAGGTTTGCGGCCGGCTGCGCGCCGCTCACGTAGTAGTCGCCCTTCTTTGCGGTCACCTTCACGATCTTCTTCGTCACCATAATCCGCTCTGGCGCCACGAAGTCCTCGGTGGACGGCGTCAGGTCGTCCACGCGGTACTGCTCGACCTCGACCTCGGTGTCGGCCGTGAAGGTCTGCACGTTGATGCCGTGCGCCCGCATCGTCCGGACCACGTCCTGGTGCGCGGCGGGAACGATGTAGCCGTAGGCCCGGGGAACGGAGAGCGTCGGCTCGACGGCCGGGAACCAGTTCTTCACGACGGTCGTGACGATCTTCCGCGGGTCGGGAGGCGTCTGGCCACGGGGCACCGCCTCGAAGCTCTGGATGGTCAACTCCGGCTCCTTGGGGTCGCGGGCGTGCACCATGCGCAGGTGCACGAGATCTCCAGCGGCGGGCGCCTTGGCCTTCGCGAGCAGCGCGGCCCGGCTGGACGTCACGAGGGCCAGCACCTGGTCGGCGTGGCGGGCCACCGACTGCACGAGCCCCTTGATCCCGAGGTACTGATAGGTGGTGCGGTCCTTCAGGGTGGAGATGTCGTGGCGGGATGCGCCTTCCTGGATGAACGAAATCGTCTCGTAGATGCCCAGGCTGTTGCGGCCGTCGTTCAGGTCGGTCGTGCTCGGACGCGTCAGCATCTCGCGGTTGGTGTCGGTCGGTTCCGGCGCGCCCGCGGCGCCCTGGCTGCCCATCGCCTCGGTGACCAGGTATTCGTGCCACGTGTAGCCGGCCGCCGTCACGAGCGCGCTGGTCTCCTTGAAGATCGTGTCCGTTTCGAACCTCCGGATGGCGGCAGCGATGTTCGCGTTCGTGACGCAGCCCGTGTTCACGCGGTAGTAGTTGTCGCCCTGCTCGTGGACGTCCATCGACGCCTCGGGCATCCACCGGCTGAAGACGGCGTGGATCGTCCTGGTCTCCGGCGACTCGAGCTTGACGTGATCGCGGTTGAGATCGAGGTCCTGTTCGTTCGTCCGCCGATTCACCTGGTTCCCGTAGGGATTGGTCTGCGGCATGACGAGGACGTTGACCTGTTTGAGGAGCGGCTTCAGGTCGCCAACCGCGAGGTCGCGAATCAACGCGAGCGCGGCTTCCTTCCCCGACTGCTCGTTGCCGTGCTGGGCGCCAAGCACCAGGATGGTCGGCTTCTTCCGGTTCAGCGCCTGGGGGGCGTCGATGCCCTCGTCGGTCACGACCGCGAGGTAAATCCGGGCGCCGGGGAAGTCTTTGGCCTCGCCCGTCCTGCCGACCTCCAGCACCTTCACCTGCTTCGATGCCTTCGTGATTGTGTCGAGGAATGCCGCGATCTCCTGGTGCTGGCTGTAGCGCGAGTAGCCCGATGCCTCCGCCGGCGTCTGAATCGCCTGTGCGAGAGCGGTCGCCGCGAATCCCGCGAGGGCGACGGCCAGGATGAGTGCCACTAGTCTTGTCCGCATGATGGTGTCTCCCTGCTCGACGCGTGTCGCGCGAGCGTCGGTTCGAACCAGTTGAGCTTATCGCGAAGGCCAACGACTTCCCCGATTACGATCAGCGCGGGTGGCTGGATGCCGGCAGCCACGGCTTCGTCTGCGATCTTCGAGAGGGGAGCCACGATGGTCCGTTGTGCGTCGGTTGTGCCGTTCTCGATGATCGCAACCGGACATCGGGCGTCGCGGCCGTGCTCGAGGAGCTGTCGCGCGATCGCACCCAGGTTGTGCAGCCCCATGAAGATGACGAGCGACGCCGACGACTTCGCGTAGTGGGTCCAGTTCACGGGCGACGGGTTGGTCACGCACTCGTGGCCTGTGAGAAACACGAGTTCGGACGTGAAGTCACGGTGTGTGAGCGGAATTCCCGCGTAGGCAGGCACGGCGACGCCGGCCGACACTCCGGGCACGATCTCGTACGCGATGCCCGCCTGACCAAGCGCCTCGACTTCTTCGCCGCCGCGGCCGAAGATGAACGGGTCACCGCCCTTCAGGCGGACGACGATGCGTCCGGCCCTCGCCTCGTCTATCAGCAGGCTGTTGATCTCGGCTTGCGGACGGGTGTGGTGCCGGTCGCGTTTGCCCACGTAGACGCGAGTCGTCGACGGCCGGCACAACTCCAGCAATCGCGAGTCCACCAGCGCGTCGTAGACCACCGTGTCGGCAGATTCGAGCAGCCGGCGACCCTTGACGGTGAGCAGCTCGGGGTCGCCGGGACCTGCCCCTACGAGATACACCTTGCCGGGTGTCGCCCGGGATTGGCTGGGCTGAAGCCCCGCCCCACATCCTGGCAGGGCCGCGAGCACCTCGGCCACTCTCGCCTCGATGCCAGCGGTCGTTCCGGTTGCGGCCCTCGTGCGGTCTCGCAGCTCGCCGAGCTGTTCGACGGCTTCTGCGTACTCGGGCCCGAACTGGCGCTCCAGGTCTTCGCGGATCCGCCTGGAGAGCGCAGGGCAGCGGCCGTTCGTGGAGACGGCAATCGTCAGGCTGCCGCGTCGGACGATCGCGGGCGTGATGAAATCGCACAGGTCAGGCTCGTCGATCGCGTTCAGCCAGACTCCTTCGGCCCGCGCCTCCAGGCGCACCGCGCGGTTCACCTGCTGGTCGGGTGTCGCCGCGTAGGCCAGCCTGAACCCCCGCAGATCGCCGTTGAGATAGGCGCGCCGGTGGAGCGTGATGCGCCTGGCCTCGCCCCACCGCGCAATCAGGCCCGTCACCTCAGGGCTCACCACCGTGACCTGCGCCCCTGACTCGACCAGCGTCTCGATCTTCCGTTCGGCAACTGTTCCGCCGCCAACCACGATGACTGGATGCCCCGTGAGATCGATGAATATCGGATGCAGCCAGCCCTGTTGATGCTCTCCGCTCATGATGCTCCGCCCGTTCTCTTCCCGCATCGTCTTCCGTTCCGCGTTCTCCGTTCTCCGTTTTCAATTCTCAATTTTCAATTCTCAATTCTCGCTCTTCGCTTCCCGGTGTGCCCGCGCGGCGCGGACGAGCCCCTGCGCCCATTCCGGCAGGCCTCCCGCATGCACGTGCGCGTAGCTGGCCCAGACGTTGTCCGCCACGATCGCGTCGCGCCCGCCCCCGCACCCGGTGCCGCGGAGTACGGCGCAAGCGGTGTCGGGGAGTTCGCCGCAGATGCGGGAGTAGTGGAATTCGTGCGCGCGAATCCCCTGGCCAACGGCAAAGAACGGGTTCGGCCGATCCACGGAGAGGGCAACGTAGCCGTGGCCCTGTGGCGCGGCGAGAACCTCGACGTCGACGGGGAGCACCCCGGCCATCGTGTGTCGCCCGCCCTGCCAGGTCACGGTGTTCGCCAGCAGCATCAGGCCGCCGCATTCGGCGTAGATCGGCAGGCCTCGCGCGGCTGATGTCCGGAGCGAATCGAGCAGGGCACGATTGCCTTCGAGCGCAGCCGCATGTGTTTCGGGAAATCCGCCACCGACATAGAGCGCGTCAATACCTGGCGGCAGCGGCCCGCGGGACAACGACGACAGGGGCGCGAGCGTCGCGCCCAGCACCTCGAGCGCCTCCAGGTTCTCGGGGTAGTAGAAATTGAAGGCGGAGTCCGAAAGGTAGCCGATGGTGACAGGCCGCGCCGAAACGGTCGAAACACCTGCGTCTCCGAACGGCGGCAGGTCGTCGTCGCCCACGGGCGGGGCGCCGGCGGTCGCCAGAATCCGGTCGAGATCGAGGTGCTCGCGCGCAATCCTCCGCAGAACGCCGATGAGGCGCTCGAGCGCCACGTGTTCGTGCGGCGTGACGAGGCCCAAGTGCCGGCCCGGAAGCAGGTCCGGCTCGTCGAGCCGGGGAATGGCGCCGAGCACGGGAAGACCACAGGCGCGTTCGATCGCCTCCCGCGCGACGGTTTCGTGGCGGCGTCCGGCCACCTGGTTGAGAATCACACCGGAGATCCGGAGATTGGGATCAAGCGCCTGGCAGCCCCGGACGAGCGCCGCGGCCGTGCCTGTCATCTTGCGCGCATTGAGCACGAGCACCACGGGCGCTCCGATCAGCTTCGCCAGCACCGCGGTGCTGTGCGTCCCCTCGGCGTCCATGCCGTCGAACAAACCGCGGTTTCCCTCGATCACGTTGACCGCCGCAGCGGTGTCGCTGGCGCGGCGTACGGCGTGCCTGGCGAATGCCCGCCTCACGCCGTCCGGGCCCGCAAGATACGTGTCGAGGTTTCGTGCCGGCGTTCCCGAGGCCCAGGTCAGCCATGCCGCGTCGATGTAATCCGGCCCTTTCTTGAACCCGCGGACCAGCCACCCGCGGTCGCGCGCGCCAAGCACGATCGCGAGCGACACGAGTGTCTTGCCGGAGTCGCCGGACATGCCGGCGACAACGAGGCGGGGAACGAGGGAGGTCGTCACCGATCGCCTGCCCTCACCTCGGCGGTGATCTTGAAGAACCCGGTGACCATGATGGCGCCGAGCGCCCAGACGGCGGCCGTGATCGCCGCCTCGCGCCATGTCGGAACGTAGTCCGTGACCGCGCCGAGCGGCGACGGCACGAATCCTCCGACCACCAGCCCCAGGCCCTTGTCGATCCAGAGCGACACGAACACCGCGCCGCAGGCCGCCGCCAGCGTCGCTTCGCGCGCGCGGGTCGACGGCACGATCAACAGGACGAGGGCGACCAGGGCGAGTGCCGCGGACGTCCACATCCAGGGCACCAGCGCGGTGTGGCCCTCGAGGCCGGCGTACAGATACCGGAAGTGTTCGACGTGCTCGGGCACCTGGCTGTAGAACACGGTGAACACTTCCAGCAGCACGAAGAACACGTGCACGGCCAGGGCGTAGGCCACGATCACCGCGATCCTGCCGATGGCCTCGTCCGCCACCCGAAGCGACCACCAGCGGCGCACGAGCAGGCACAGCAGGATCAGCAGCGCCGGGCCGGCGGCGAAGGCGGAGGCGAGGAACCGCGGCGCGAGAATGGCTGTCAGCCAGAACGATCGCCCGGGCAGGCCGTTGTAGAGAAACGCCGTCACGGTGTGAATGCTGATCGCCCACGGGATCGACAGCACGATCACCGGCCTGATCCACCGCGGAGGCGCCGCGCCGCTGCGCTCGGCCTCGAGCGTCACACGGGTGATGATCACGTTCAGCAGCAGGTAGCCGCCGAGCGCGACCATGTCCCAGAACATCATCGACCACGGGGTCGGATATCGCAGCACGTTGAGCACGCGGGCCGGCTGCCCCATGTCGACGAAAATGAACAGCCCGCACATGACGACCGCGGATATCGCCAGGAACTCGCCGAGGATCGTCACGCGGCCGAACAGCTTGTAGTCGTGCAGGTAGTACGGCAGCACGACCATGACAGCCGACGCCGCGACGCCGACGAAGAACGTGAACTGCGCGATGTAGAGGCCCCACGTGATGTCTCGGCTCAGGCCCGTGACGCCCAGGCCGGTCTGCAACTGGACCGCGTAGCACCAGGCGCCGGCGCACACGACGGCCATCAGGGCCGCCATCCAGGCCCAGTACCCGCGTCCGCCGTGCAGAGATTTCTCGAGCATAGAAGAACAGCTTTAAGCACGGTGCTGACGGCTGGCAGCTGACAGCCGACAGCTGGCTGCTGCCTGCTGCTAGATCAGGTAGTACACCTGCGGCCTCGTCCCCAACTCGGGCCTGCGCCGGATCGCGTACCGCTCCGCCAGCACCATTCGAATTTCCGACTTCGGGTCGCTGAGGTCGCCGAACAGCATCGCGCGGCCAGGACACGCCTCGACACACGCGGGCAGCCGTTCCTCGGCCAACCGCTCCTCGCACAGGTTGCACTTCTCGACGACGCCGCGGGTCCTCGTGGGGTACTCGCTCGTCGCGTGCGCGACGAACGGCCGCGGGTCCACCCAGTTGAAACTCCGGGATCCATACGGACACGCTGCCACGCAGTACCGGCACCCGATGCACCGATGTTCGTCGATCACGACCACCCCGTCGTCGCGCTTCCATGTGGCCTGGGTCGGGCAGACACGGACACAGGGCGGGTTGTCGCAGTGGTTGCAGAAGACCAGGACGTCGGCGCCGCGAAGGGCCGCGGTCAACGTCTCGGCGTCCTCGACCGCAAATGCGCGCTCGAACGGCTCCTTCCAGATCCACTTCACTTCGTGTGCGCGGTCCGGAAGGGCCGGAACGTTGTGCGCGCCATGACACGCGTCGATGCAGGCGTGACAGCCGCTGTCTTCGAGGCATCGCCGCACGTCGATCGCCATCGCCAGGCGCCGGCGTGCCACGCCGCCCGCGGCGCAACCGAGGGCCGCCCCGGCGGCCGCGGCCGCGGCGGCGCTGCCGGCCATGCGGAGAAAGAGACGCCGGCTGGCGCTCATCGAGCGCCTCCATTCTCTATGGTGCCGGGAACAGCCGCCCGAGGCACCGGCGGCACGACGTGGCAATCCCAGCACGTCGGTTTCACTCCCGCGTAGTCGTGGCAGCGGTCGCAGAACTTCGTCTTGTCGGTGTGGCAGGCCCGGACGCAGGTCCCCGACAGGCTCATCTTCACCACACGGCCTTCATCGTCGGTGTAGGTACGAACGCCGTCGCGAACCACCCGATCGCGCCACTGCTCGAGAAGCTTCATGTGCGAGGCGCGCATGAACTCCGTGGGCGCGACGCACCGGGTCGCCCCCCGGGGCCGCTCCAGACTTGGCGCCTGCGGCGGGGTGGAGGCCAGCGCCCGCCAGGCCGGCCAGGTCACCAGCGCCAGAAAACACGCCAGGCCGCCCAGGATCAGGAGGCGGTCACGCATGGCTGCCCCCTGCGCCGCAGAGCGGCTCGCCGCGCAAGTCCGTGGTCCGCGGGCGTTCGCCCTTCATCACCAGGGCGTTGCCGACGAGTTCGTGAACGCCCGCGACATCGACGCCCGGCACCCAGTACTCCAGCAGCGGCGGGAGCGTCGCCTTGTCCACCGCGCAGATGCAGGCCACGCAGTTGGTGCCGTGACGCTTTCGCACGTAGTTCACAGCCATCGCGCGCGGATGGCCGCCGCGCATCCGCATCTCGAAGTTCTCGTCGGTGCCGAGGCCCGCACCGCTGCCGCAACACAGCGTCCGCTCGCGGATCGTGTCCTCCGGCATCTCGTGGAACTGATTGAGCACGCTGCGCAGGATGAGGCGCGGCTCTTCGTAGAGCCCCATCGCGCGCGCCGGGTTGCAGGAATCGTGGAACGTGACGTTCCACCGGTCGTTCCTCGACCGATCGAGCGTCAGCTTGCCGTGCGCGATCAGGTCTGCGGTGAACTCGCAGACGTGGACCATCTTCGTGGAGGCGGCGTTGTCGAACCGCGTCCCGGTGACGGGCGAGACCGGCACCTCGAGGAAGTCGGCCGGCCCGTTCATGGTGTCCATGTACTGATGGACGACGCGCCACATGTGGCCGCACTCGCCCCCCAGGATCCACTTCACGCCGAGGCGCCGGGCCTCGGCATAGATCTTCCCGTTCAGGCGCTTCATCAGCTCGTGCGACGCGAAGAGGCCGAAGTTGCCCCCTTCGGACGCATAGGCGCTGAACGTGTAGTCGATGCCGGCCTCGTGCAGCACCATCAGGTAGCCGAGCAGCGTGAAGTAGTGCGGAGAGCCGAAGTAGTCGGCCGACGGAACCACGAGAAGAACTTCGGCGCCCTTGCGGTTGATCGGGATCTCGATGCGGATGCCCGTCAGTTCCTCGAGCTCGTCGGCGGCGAATTCGAGGCTGTCCTTGAAGCCGTGCGGCTGGATGCCGAGGTGGTTGCCGACGCGGTCGCAGTTGGAGACCGGCTCGATGATCCACTGGATGTTGCAGCCGACGAGGTTCAACAGTTCGCGGCCGATCATCGTGATCTCCGCAGTGTCGATCCCGTAGGGGCAGAACACGGAACAGCGCCGGCACTCGGTGCACTGATGGAAGTAGTAGAACCACTCCTTCAGCACATCCTCGGTGAGGTCCCGCGCGCCGGCCAGCGGACCGAAGAGCCGGCCGGCTGTGGTGAAGTAGCGGCGATACACCGAGCGGATCAGTTCGGCCCTGAGAACGGGCGTGTTCTTCGGGTCGCCCGATCCGAGATAGAAGTGACACTTGTCGGCGCAGGCCCCGCATCGCACGCAGTTGTCCATGAACAGCCTGAACGAACGGTAGCGATCCAGGCGGTCCTTCATGCCGTCGAGAATGATCTGCTTCCAGTTGGCAGGCAGTTGCCAGTCGGCATCATGAGGCTGCCAGTCGCGAGGGTTCGGCAGGCCCAGGTACTCGACATGGCGGCGCGGCGCGGCGTAGTTGTAGGTGCCCTTTCTGAACTCGACGGGCAGATCGCGCCAGCCTCGGCGCGGAGGGGTGTAGTCCACGGCCGCCAACTGCGTTGGGTCAGGCTTCTGCTGCGCCATCGCTCCCGGGCCCTTCGACTCGCAAGGCATTCCGTTCCACCGGCATGCCCGCGGCCAGCAACTTGTCGCGGAATTCGTCTTCCCACTCCTCGTAGCTGTGAATGGGTGCCGGCGCGTTCCACGGGTTCACATGGCGGCGCCGGCGGCTGTCGTTCCGCTGGTTGCGCGTCGGGCTCAGCCACATCCCCGCCGCGTGGATCATCTTGGTGAAGGGCAGAATCGCCAGCAGGAACGACACCGACAACAGGTGCAGCACGAGCCACGTGTCGAGCGGCGGAGCCGCCGAGGGCGCGAGCGCGGCAAGGCTCAACGTGAAGTGACGGACGGCCACGAGATCCGTGCGCGCGATATATCGCACGGCAATCCCGGTGCCGGCCACCGCGAGGAGCGTGCCGACCGCCAGATAGTCCGCCGGAAGCGAGATGTACCTGAGCAGCGGGTCGCGCAACCGGCGGAGCAGCAGGTAGCCGAGCGCGACGACGACGGTCGCATCCGTGGCGTACCAGGTTGGCGACCCGATCTGGAAGAATCCGTCCACCGAAGCCAGCACGCCGGCGATGCGCGGGACCGGCTCCACGAACAATCGAAGATGGCGCACGACGATGACCAGAAGCGACCAGTGAAACGCCATGGCTCCGAGCCACAGCGCCTTCCGCTCCAAGAATATCGGGTCCGGGCAGACGTCCGCACCAGCGGGGGTCCGTCCCGGGGCGGTGTTCCTGAACAGCGACCTGAACAGGAACCCCTCGAGGAACATGCGGCCGATCACGCCGAGCGTCGTCGACGGGCTTTCGACCCGGCTCGGGGCGATCCCGGACAGCGACCGCTGCTGCGCGCTGGTCGTCGGAATCTGGAACGGTTCGGGAGTCGCCGCCCAGGTCCAGACGCGCCACGCCGTGCCACCGATGAACGACGCGGCGGCGGCGTAGAGCGCGAGGGCGAGGACGAGGGACATGGTCCTTACACGCAGCCGGTCGGCTTGGGCAGCCCTGCCACCTTGCAGGCGCCTTTCGCGGGGCCGGAGGGGAACATCTCGTACACGTAGCTCAACTTGAACCCGTTCTCCTTGCAGAGCTTCCGAATCATCGGCGCAATGCCGAACTCGAGGTAGTAGTGGCGCAGATAGTTCACCAGCTTCCACTGGTCCTCGGTCAGCGTCGCGATCCCCTCGGTCGTCGCCAGGTCCGCCGCCACCTGCTCGTTCCAGATCATCGGGTCCTCGAGGAACCCGTCCTCGTCCACCCCGTAGGTGTGTCCATTCAGTTCAATCGTCGGCACGAATCCTCCTGCCTGCTATCCGTCGTGCGGTCCGCGCTCGGCGCGTCCCTACAGCGGCTCCTGTTCGTTCCTCGGCAGCTCGATGTAGCTGCCGCCAAAGTAGGTGTAGATGCACCGGCCCGAGTCCACGAGCTGGCGGATCGCTTCCTTGCACAGCTCCTTGTTGCAGCGCTCCGGGCCGAAGCGCTCGATCATCGACTTGCTGACATCGTTCGGCTTCAGCTTCCGGACGCCCTGCGCGTCGCTGATCATCCGGAACATCGCCTCGGCCAGTTCGTCCACGGTCACCGGTTCCGCCATGACGCTCTCCTACCTTGCTCGGCGCCCCGCCCGCAGCCACCCGCCTACGGGGTCCAGCAGGCCTAACTCTTCATGTACACCGAGCGGCGAAACGTCGTTTCCGCGTGGCGGAAGTCGTCGATGTGCTGCTTGGTGAACTCGATGCCGGTCAGGCGGAAGAAGCGCGGCCAGCCGATGCGCTCGATCCACTCGCCCATGCGTTCGTAGCGCCTGGCATTCGCGGCCCACACGTCCACCAGCTTCGTCACCGCCTCCACCACTTCGGGCCAGCGTGGCGGGTTGTTCGGCAGGAACGGAATCGCCAGCTTGGAGAACGCCGGCTCGGAGCGCGCGTTGCTCACCTTCCCGCCAACCCAGATCGACACGCCGTCGTTGAGCGCGTCGTTCAGCGGCATTGCGGGACACACGGTGTAGCAGTTGCCGCAGAACATGCAGAGGTCCTCGGCCACATCCACCGTCTCCTGCCCGTTCTTACGCACCGGCCTGATGGCGGCCGTCGGGCACGACGCGACAACCGTCGGCAACTCGCACACCTTCGGCAACCGCTCGTGATTGACCTTCGGCGGCCGGCGATGGATGCCGAGGATGGCGATGTCGGAGCAGTGCACGGCGCCGCACATGTTGACGCAGCAGGCCAGCGCGACGCGGAGCTTGCCGGGCAGGTCCATCGACGTGAAGTGCCCGATCAGCTCGTCCATCAGCGCCTTGACGATGCCCGAGGCGTCGGTCGCGGCCGAGTGACAGTGGACCCAGCCCTGCGTGTGGACGATGTTCGAGATCGAGTTGCCGATGCCTCCGACGGGGAAGCCCGCGGCAGCCAGGTCGGCGATGAGCGGATCGACCTTCGCCGGGTCCGTCAGCAGGAACTCGATGTTATGGCGGCTGGTGAATCGCAGGTAGCCGTCGCAGTAGGTGTCGGCGAGATCGCAGATCTGCCGGATCGTCTGCACGCTGAGCAGGCGCGGCGACCCGGCCCGCACGGTGTAGAGCCGGTCCCCCGTTTCGCCGACGTGAACGAGCACGCCGGGGCGCGGGATCTCGTGGTACTTCCACTTCCCGTAGTTCGCCTTGATGATCGGCGGCAGGAACTGTCCGTAGTGCGGGGGGCCGATGTCGGTCTTGCGTTTGGCAATGGTGTCGGACATGGTCGCGTGTCCTACTTCTGCTCTTCTTCGAAGTACTCCTCGTAGAACACATAGGGGTTCTCGCGAGGGTGCTTCACCATTTCGGGCTTCGGCTCGAGGCCGATCGCCTCCAGGAAATTTCCGAGGCCGACGCGCTGAATGAACTCGCCGACGCGCTCGCGGTTCTTTCCTTCGTCCCCCCACACCTCGAGGATCTTGCCGATCAGCTCCTTCAGCTCGGTGTAGGGCGGCTCGATCTTCATGAACGGCACGAGCACCGAGGAGAGCATCGCGCCCGATACGATCGGGGCCTTCGCGCCGATCAGGAGGCAGGCGCCGCGCTCCCTGCCCGGGCGGAGCGCCCTGGGCATCACGTTGATGCAGTGCATGCACCGGACGCACCCGCTGTTGTCGATGTCGAGCGTCTTGCCGTCCCACGCCATGCTCTTCGACGGGCAGCGGTCGCAGACGTCGGCGCGGACGTCGAGGCCGTCGGCGGCACAGGCGCCCACTGCCTCCTGGTCCACCTCGATCGCGTCGCGCCAGGTGCCGATGATGCTGAGGTCGGCCCGTGCGATGGCCGCGACGCAGTCGTTCGGGCAGCCCGACGACTTGATCTTGAACTTGTAGGGCAGCGACGGGCGGTGGATCTCGTCCTGGTAGTGCCTGGTGACGTCGTAGGTGAGCGCGAGGGTGTCGAAGCACGCCCACTCACACCGCGCGGGCCCGACGCAGCAACTCGGTGTGCGGATCACCGATCCGGACCCGCCGAGATCGAACCCGTTCTCGGTCAGTTCGGCGAATGCCGGCTCGAGCGAGTTGGTCTTCGTGCCGAGCAGAATGATGTCGCCGGTCGCGCCGTGCAGGTTGGTGAGCCCCGAGCCGTGCTTCTCCCAGATGTCGCACACCTTGCGCAGCGCGTCGGTCGTGTAGAACCACCCGGCCGGGTGATTCACGCGCATCGTGTGGAACTGCGCCACCTCCGGAAACTGCTCGGGGACGTCGGAGTAGCGGCCGATGACGCCCGCACCGTAGCCGCGGACGCCGACCACGCCGCCATGCTTCCAGTGGCCGACGCGGTCGTCATAGGACAGCTCGAGCACGCCCAGCAACTGGTCGGCCATGGGGTTGCTGTCGGCGGCGCGCTTCATCTCGCGCACGAAGCTCGGCCACGGGCCTTTCTCCAGCTCGTCGAGTTTGGGAGTAGATCGTTGATCGGACATACACGGCTTTCGGCTCTTGGCCTTCCGGCGTTATCGCATCTCGATGTAATTGGTCGGGCACTGCTCGGCGCACTTGCTGCACCCCTGACAGAACTCGAGTTTGAAGCGATATGGCTGCCCCTTGTCGAGCGGCTTGATGACCGCCTGGTCGGGGCAGTACTTCCAGCAGTTGTCGCAGTCGATGCAGGCGCCACAACTCAGGCATCGCTGCGCTTCCTTGATCGCGTCCGCGGGCGGCCACGTCTGCCCGGTCGTCTCCGCGCGCGGCTGGCGCGGATAGTGCTCGAGCAACACCTTGTCCCGGGCCACCGGCGGAAGCTTCGGCGCCGCCACCACCGCCGCACCGCAGATCTCCGCATCCAGCAGCGTCGCGGCGTGGCGGCCGAAATGGATCGCCGCCGCGATCGCGCCGGTCGCCACCGGCGTCCCGTCTTCGTAGACCTTCGTCTTCACGACCCGCGGCTGGCCCGCTTCAACCGCCGCGACATCGGCAGAACCGACGAACGTCACGCCGAGCTGCAGGATCCTCTCGACTTCGGCGTCGAGCACGGCTCGGGGCAGCCGCTCCGGCTCGAGGCCGTAGCGCAGTTCCCCACCGGCCTGCTCGTGCGGGTCGGCGAGGGTGACGGCATACCCGCGCCGCGCGAGCTGGTAGGCCGCCGACAACCCGGCCGCTCCCGCGCCAATCACGGTCACCGCTTCCGATCGAGGGGCGTCCGCGATCCGGCGCAGCGGCCAGGCAGCGTTGATGTCTACCTCGGCAATCGCGCGCTCCACCTGGTTCACCGACACGGCGCCGTCGTACGCCTCGCGCGTGCAGCTGGTCTCACAGTGGTGCGGGCACAGACGGCCGCAGACCGCAGGCAACGGATTGCGGTCGGCGATGATGTAGAACGCCTCTTCGATCGCCTCGGCCTCTGTCAGTCCTTTCCCGCCGCCGCAGGCCAGCGTCGTCAGGAAGCCTCGCACGTCGGTCCCGCTCGGGCAGGTATGGGCGCACGGCGCCTCTCTGGGCACGAACTCCGGGCGCGACGACGAACTGTCGCGCGAAGGGCCGGCAAAACCGCCGCGGCTGCCGAGCTTCCGTACTTTCTTTACAAGGACCATCGTCCGCTCACTCCACCCATGTGCCGTCCCGGCCTCACCGCTGTTCCCGCCTGCCGGAACGGGCAGGAATCGCCTTCTCATGAGCCACGGGGACCGTCGCGGGCGCCGGGCCGGCCGTGCGGGAGCACACCCACACCAGGGTGGCGTCCTCGGTCGCCGAAGGGTTGATCCAACGGTGTCCCCTGGTGCTCTCGAACCAGAAACTGTCGCCCCCGCGAAGCACCACGTGTTCGTGCTCGTCGAGCCAGATCTCAATCGAGCCGGACAGCACGTAGATCAATTCCTCGCCGTCGTGGACGTACGCTGCGGTGCTCCCCGAACGGGGCGCGGCACGAAAAAGCATCGACTCGAGGCGGCTCGACGCCGGCGCCAGCAGCTCCATGTTCACGCCCGCGTGCGCCTGCAGCACCTGGCGATCGCCGGGCCTCAGCCGCCGGCTCGATTCGCCCGGCAGATTGAACAGCTCGAGCACCGACGTATGGTACGCCGTCGTCAGCCGCTGCATCGTGGCCACCGAGGCCGCAGCCTGCGATCGCTCTACAGCGCTCAGGAACCCGGTGGAGATTCCCGCCTCGCGGGCCACATCCGAGATGCGCAAACCCCGGCGTTGCCGGACGTCGCGCAGCTTGCGGCCGAGCGTGGCCAGCGCATAAGGCCCCAGGTCGTGCGCGTCGCGCACGCCGAGCATCTCCTTGATCGCCGGCACGTTCAGCTGCCGCACGTCGCGCAAGTACTTGATGCGCTCGAGGGTCGCGAGCGACTCAGGGGTGTAGAGGCGATAGCCGCCGGAGTTGCGCACCGTCCGAACGAGACCCGCGTGTTCCCACAGCCGCAGCGTGGAGGGGCTGACGCCGATAATCCGGGCGGCCTGCCCGACGGTCAGCATCGGTCGCCGGCCCACCCGGCGGTCAGGTTCCTTCGTCATCGAACGGCTCGGTCCGGACACAGCACCCCAGACCTTACCACAAAGCTGTAAGGTTCACAAAGAGATGCCCAAGTAGTGGTACTCTGACCTTCTTTTCGGAGGTACCGATGGCCAGGATTGTCGAATGCGTTCCGAACTTCTCAGAAGGCCGGAACCGCGCCGTCATCGACGCGATCGCCGATGCGATCAAGGGCGTTGCCGACGTCAAACTGCTCGACGTCGACCCGGGCGCCGACACGAACCGCACGGTCTATACCTTCGTCGGCTCGCCGGAAGCCGTTGCTGACGCCGCGCTGAAGGCCGCCCACAAGGCCTACGAACTCATCGACATGGCGAAACACCACGGCGCCCATCCCCGCATGGCCGCCATGGATGTCTGCCCCATCGTCCCCATCTCGGAGGTCACGATGGAGGAATGCGTCGAGATCTCGCGCGGAATCGGCCGACGGATCGCGGAAGAGATGAAGCTGCCGGTCTACTTCTACGAGTATGCGGCCACGTCCGAGCCGCGCCGGAGCCTGGCCACCATTCGCGCCGGCGAATACGAGGGGCTCGAACGGAAGCTGGAGGATCCGGCGTGGGCGCCGGACGCCGGCCCGGCGCGGTTCGACCCGCGGTTCGGCGCACCGGTGGTTGGCGCGCGCGAATTCCTCATCGCGTACAACGTCAACCTGAACACCCGCGACCGGAAGCTGGCCAACGAGGTCGCCCTGAACATCCGCGAGGGCGGACGCCTGAAGCGAGACGCGGCGGGCAACCCGGTGGTGGACGAGCAGGGCAACCAGGTGAAGGTGCCTGGCAGGCTGAAGGCCGTGCGCGCGATTGGCTGGTATATCGAGCAATACCGGCAGGCACAGGTTTCGATCAACCTCATCAACTACAAGACCACGCCGCTCCACGTCGTGTTCGAGACGGTCCGCGAAGAGGCGGAGAAGCTCGGGCTGATCGTGACCGGCTCGGAGCTGGTCGGCCTGATGCCGCTGCAGCCGCTGGTCGACGCCGGGAAGTTCTACCTGCGTAAACAGGGCAAGTCGGCCGGGGCGCCGGAGCGCGAAGTGGTCGAGTCCGCCGTCCGCTCGCTCGGCCTCGACCAACTGGCCGAGTTCGATCCGGACAAGAAGGTGATCGAGTACCAGTTCCGCAAGCGCGGCGCCCTCGTGTCGATGGCGGTCGATCGCTTCGTGGACGAAGTGTCGTCCGAGTCGCCTGCCCCTGGTGGCGGGTCGGTGGCGGCGCTGGCAGGAAGCCTGGCCGCTGGCCTCTCGGCCATGGTGGCCAACCTCACGGTGGGCAAGAAGGGATATGAAGCGGCGTGGATCGACCTGTCGGAACTGGCCGAGCGCGCGCAGGTCGTGAAGGATCGGCTCGTTCGCGCGGTGGACGACGACACCGACGCGTTCAATGCGGCGATGGCGGCGATGCGGATGCCCAAGTCGACACCCGGGGAGCAGGCGGCGCGGAACGCCGCGCTGGAGGCCGGCTACCAGCTGGCGGCTCGTGTTCCCCTCGAAACCGCCAACGCGTGCCTCGATGCGATGAGGCTCTCGCTGGTCGCCGCCGAAAAGGGCAACAGGAACTCGGCGTCGGACGCCGGAGTGGCGGCGTTGATGGCGCGTGCGGGGGTGGAAGGGGCGGCGTTCAACGTCCTGATCAACCTCGGCTCGGTGAAGGACGAGACGTTCAAGCAGGCGTGCAGGAGCGAGATCGACGGCTTACTGCAGGCAGCGGGCGCGCTGTGCGATCAGGTGGTCGCGAAGGTCCGGTCGACGTTTGCATAAGGCAGGACATGGCCACTACACGACGTCAATTTCTCGAACTGGCCGGCGCCACGGCCTTCACCACCGCCGCGGCAAGAACGTCCTTCGCCCAGCCTCGCCAGGCGACCGCCCCCGTCGTGCGGCCTCCTCGCCTGAAGCCCGGTGACACGGTCGGGCTGATCGAACCCGCCAGCTCGACGTTCGAGTCGGTCAAGATCCAGGTCGCCGTGGAAGTAATCGAAGCGCTGGGCCTCGAGGCGCGGCCGGCACCGCACGTCACCGATCGCTACGGCTACCTGGCCGGCAAGGATAAAGACCGCGCGGATGATGTGAACCGGCTGTTCGCGGACCCGTCGGTGAACGCCATAGTGGCGGTGCGCGGGGGATGGGGCTGCGCACGGCTCCTGCCGTACCTCGACTTCAGCGTCATCGCGAAGAACCCCAAGATCCTCGTCGGCTACAGCGATCTGACGGCCCTGCTCCTGCCGGTGTTCGCCCGGACGGGGCTCATCACGTTCCACGGCCCGATGGGGGTGTCCACCTGGAACAGCTTCAACGTGGGCTACCTGAAGCGGGTGCTGTTCGACGCGGAAGCGGTGACGTTCGAGAACGTGAAGGAGACCAAGGACACGCTGGTCCAGACGGAGAACCGGATCCAGACGATCACCCCCGGCGTCGCGCGCGGCCGGATCCTCGGTGGCAACCTCTCGGTGCTGGCGGGCATCGTCGGCTCGGGATATCTGCCGGACTGGGGCGGCGCAATTCTGTTCGTCGAAGAGGTGGAAGAGAAGATCTCCCGCGTCGATCGCCTGCTGACTCAACTTCGGCTCGCCGGCATCCTCGACAAACTCCGTGGCGTCGTCTTCGGCAACTGCACGAAGTGCGAGCCGGGTGACGGATTCGGATCGCTGACGCTGGAGGAGGTGCTGAACGATCACCTCAGACCGCTGAACGTCCCGGCCTGGTCGGGCGCGATGATTGGCCACATCGACCGGCAGTTCACGATCCCGGAAGGATCGGAGGTGGAGATCGACGCGACGAAGGGGACGATCGCGATGCTGGAGCCCGCGGTGCGGTAGATGCCGGCACCTGGCTTCTTCCCGTGGTGCGAGGCGCGGCCGGCGGCCGTGCTGGGCGCGCTGACAGCCGTCTGCCTGGTGACCTTCCTCGTGACGATCCCATTGCCGCGCGTCGACGGCCAGTTGCTCGGAACCGACGGCCTCGGGTACTACGTCTACCTGCCGTCGATCGTCATCGATCGCGATCTCGATTTCGCCAACCAGGCCGCCACGCTGAGCCCGAACGGTCCGGTCCTGCCGACGCGGCCGACGCCAACCGGCCGGCTGGGCAATCCCTGGCCAGTCGGGCCGGCGCTGCTCTGGCTGCCGTTCTTCCTGCTGGCGCACGTCCTCGCAATTGGCCTTCATGGCCTGGGCGTGGGCATTCGGCTGGATGGCTGCGGTTACTGGTACCAGGCCGTCGTGATCGGGGGGAACATCGTCTACGGCGGCGCGGCGCTGCTGCTCGCGTTCACCGTCGCGCGACGGATCGCGAGCACGGCGTCCGCTTTGTGGGCCACGGTGCTCGTGGGTTTCGCCGGCAACCTCGTCTACTACCTCACCGCCGAAGCGTCGATGCCGCACGCGGTGTCGGCATTTGCCGTAAGCCTTTTCTTCGCCGCCTGGCTGCGAATGCGCGGCCGCACCGGGGTCGCGCGGGCGGCGGCGCTTGGCGCGATCATCGGCGTGGTCGCGCTGGTCCGCACACAGGAGGTGCTGCTCGCCGTGGTGCCGCTCGTCGACGATCTCGTGCGATGCTGCCGTGCGGCGCGAGTCAGCCGGATGCGAGGTCCGCTGCTGACCTGGTTTCGCGATGCCATGGTCATGACGCTGGCCGCCTTGCTGGTCTATTCGCCGCAGATCGTCGTCTCCCAGGCCCTCTATGGCACCTGGTGGTGGCCGTCGCAGCTGTATGCCGGCTGGGGAGACGTGCCGAAGTTCGTCTGGTGGTCGCCGCACTTCGTCGATGTGCTGATCTCGGCACGGCGCGGCCTCTTCGCGTGGCACCCGGTCTTTGCCATTGCGCTGCTCGGCGTCGTGCCGCTGTGGCGCCGGGACCGGACGATGGCGTCGGCCGTGCTGCTGGGAGTCGCGAGCGAAGCCTACCTGCTGGGCGGCTGGTACGACTGGTCGCAGGGCCGCGCGTTTGGCGGGCGGGCCTTCGTCGGATGCCTCCCGTTGTTCGCCGCGGCGATGGCGGTGCTCCTCGATCGAACGCGCACCGCGCTGGCATCGCGCCCTCGCGTCTGGGGGCGGCTGCTGGCAGGTCTCGGAGTTGTGCTGGTTGCGGCGAATTTCCTGCTGTTCGTCGAATACCGTTTCGACCTGGCCACGCGGGACACGGCTGCTTCCTGGCACGACCTCGGCGCGCGGCGGGTGACGTTCGCGATCGCGAGACTAACGGGACGATGAATGTGTCCGGAGCTCCACCTTCTGCATCACGTCGCCTTCGAGAATCCTGTCCACCACGTCCATCCCGTGCGTCACCTCTCCGAAGATCGTGTAGTCGTGGTCCAGTCTCGGCGTATCCACCAGGTTGATATAGAACTGCGCGTCGCCCGTGTCGCGGCCACGGGTGGATGTGCCAAGCGTGCCTCGGAGCTGTGACGGCCGTCCCACCTCGTCGCGCATGTAACGGCTGTGGCCAACGAACTCGTTCGCGCCGGGGCTGCCGCCCTGGATCAGGAAATTCGGAAGCACCCGGTGAAACGTCAGGCCGTTGTAGTACCCGCCGGCGACGAGGGCCGCAAACCGCATGCACGACATCGGCGCCAGGTCCACCAGGAGCCGCACCTCGAACTGGCCGCCGCCGGCCATCGTCACCCTCACCGTCGTGCGGGTCAGGCGTTCGAGATCCGCGCCGGTGAGGCTGGCCGCCGGAGCGGGCCGCGGTCGTGGCATGGCCACGACAACGCCGCCGGTCCAGGCCGTGAGAACTTTCGCCGCCTGCGACGCCACCCGCGGGTCGGCATCGTTCAGGTAGGGCTTCAGCACGCCAGCCTGATCCGGCGATCCCAGCTCATTCAGCCGATCGAGGACGGCCACGCGCGGGTCGCGCGACGAGTCACTGTCGAGCGCCGTCAGGCGCGCGAGAGTCGACACGAGCGCGGGAACCGCCGTCTCGCGGTCGGGGCTGCCGGCCAGCGCCCCGGCGGCGGCCATGACCAACTGGAAGTCGGACGCCGCGAGCGCTTTGATGTAGATGGCGTCCGCGTCGTGCTTCGCGGTCTTCGACAACTCCGCTATCGCCGCTTCCCGGACGTTGTCGTTCGCATCCCCGGCGATCTGGCGCAGCGCGTTGACGTCGCCGAGTCGTCCGGCGGCGTGCGCGGCGTACATCCGGCTCTGCCACTGGCTGGCCCGGAGAAACCGCGCAAGCATCGGCCGCGCCCGTTCGGGCGCCGCTCTGGCAAGGGCCACCATCGCGTGTGCCGGGCGACGCCATTGCGCCTGGCCTTCCCCCGCCGCCAGGTCCAGCAGCATTTCGATCGCCTTGTCTTCCGGGCGACAAGGGTTCGAGAGCAGGTCGACCGCGAGGAGTGACACGTGATCGGCCGTCGCTCCGATCGCCCCGGTGACGGGCTCGCACCCCTCGGTGGCCTGGAAGCGTCTCCCGTAACGGAGGAGCGCTTCGTACCGCACCAGCCAGGCAGGATCTTTCATCGCTCGCCCGAGCGTCGCCAGGCTGGCCGCCTCCGAAGTTACGGCCAGGCGACGAACCTGCATGTCGGGATCATCCTGAGCCCGCGAGGCCAGGTCCGCATCCACCCCGTTCACGGGAAGCAGGCACAGGAGCGCCAGGAGACGGACGCGGGACGCCGACCGTGCACCCGCCACGACGAGCGTCTTCAGCCGATCGATCGTCTCGGGCATCAGGCTCTGCCCGACACGCGCGCGCCCGCGCGCGAACGATTCGAGGCCACGCAGGGCGCCGAGCAGCGCCGGCATCGGCACGGCAACCACCTTCGTCGGCGCCAACGTGAGGCCGACGATCCGCCCTCCTGCCGCGCTCCTTTCCACGCGCCTGGTGATCTCCACCCGCGACCCGACGTCCAACAACGCCTTTTCGGTGTCCACGGCGATGGCCGGCGAAGGAACCGGCAGACGGCCCAGCGCCTCCGCGATCGCGCCCCGCACCTCGGCATCCCGCTCGCCGACGAGACGCGCCATCAACCCTTCACGCGCGGTCCGCACAGCAGCGGGATCGGCGCCCGCCGACTGCGCCAGGGCGTTGGCGGCCTCGGCGCGCACGCGGGACGCCTGGGCGTCGAGCAGGGGCACGAGCGTGGCCGTCAGGTCGGGACGCTCCAGGCGGCCGAGCGCCCGCACGGCCGTTGCCTGCATCGGAGAGGACGCCGCCGTGGCCGTGGCGGTCAACACCTGAAGCTGGTCCGGCGTTGCCGCCCTCGCGTTCTCGGCCCGAATGACGGCGAGGCGGGTCACGCCGGGCCCGGGTTCACGCTGATCGGCGGAAGGAACGATGCCGAAGACGACCGCCCCCGAAACGACCGCGCTGAGCAGACAAGATCGCATGCGACGTCTCCGATAGTCTCGGAACTCGGACCCGTCCGCACCGTCAACGTGCACGCACGCTCACTTGCGTTGACAGTCCGGGCGGGTCCTGTCGTCGGGATCCCCCAGCCGGCCTCGCGCGAAGGGCGCTGGTCACGGGAGCCGCGCTGCGGGCGGCTGGGGGACCCCCGCCCGACGCCACCCGCCATTTGGGGTACCACCGTGGGCACACCATCTCTTTGTCAACCCAGGTGAGCTCCGGGATGGAGTGAGTGTGCGTCAAGGGGTCAGACCGCTCTTCGGCGTTCGGCCTTTCCCGAGTACTCCAGCATTTGCGCCATGAAGTCCATCGGGTAGGTCATGGCGACGTCGATAATCTCCCCCGATTCGTCGCGGACCGGCTCGAGGCGCGGCATCACAAAACCCGTGTACGACGGGAGGTTCAGCTCCTCCACCCGCGAGACGACCTCGTCCCTCAGCGCCGGATCGAAATGAACGCCGTAGGCCTCGAACAGCGTCACCGCGGCGTCGTAGTCGCCAGTCGCCTTGATGCGCTGCACCTCGGCGAGCAGCCGTCCGACCCCTTCGCGGAACGCGGCCGCGTCGGTCATCACGTAAAAGGTCCGTCCGCCGCGCGCGCGCACCTCGATCGCGGTCGTCTTGGCAATCAGCCAGTGGACGATCAGTTGGCGGTTGCGCATGTGATCTTCTTCGATCTGCGATCCTTCCCGCATCCGCCGGAGTTGGATGAGGGCATTGCGTGAATACGCTTCGTACCCGGCCAGCACGATGTCGTTGCGGCTGTCGGCCGGAACGAGGCCGAGCTCGACAATCTTCGGGTCGGCGAGGAAGTAGAGGCCGACCAGGTCGGCGCGCGCCTCCTCGAGCGCGGAGAAGTGCTCGCGCAGGAATGCCTGCGGGTTGCCATTGAGCCGCTCCTCGACCTGCCCCGAGCCGTGGCCGATTACCTCGTGCATGTTGGTGTTCAGCTCGTTCGCGAACGCGGCCCACTTCTCGGCCCGCTCGGTCTCTTCCGGCGTCCAGGAGAACTCGCTGCGGAAACCGCGCGGGGTCGATTTCTCGTAGGCCTCGGACACGTTCGACAGCGAGACCGACTTGCTGCCGTGCCGTTCCCGGACGTGCTGGTCGTTCGGCAGGTTGATCCCGATCGGCGTCACGGGACCCGCGTGCCCCGTCTCCACGACCACGTCGACCGCGTTGCCGGTCACGCCCATGACGCTCTGTTTGCGGTAGGCGGGATCCCACGGCATGTGATCCTCGAACCACTGCGCCTCTCGGGCGAGCGTCCGGATCGCCTCGGTCTTGTCGTGGTTGACGTAGAAGACGAGTCCTTCCCAGGCGCCCTTGATGCCGCGCGCGTCGAGGTAGACTTCGATGAAGCCGTTGATCGCGTCCACGAGCGAGGCGCGATCGGAGACCCAGGCGATATCGTACGCCTGCCTGTCCTCGTCCTCGCCAGTCCGGTAGAACCTCGCCAGTGCGTCCAGCGCTGCGGCCATCGGCACGGACGCATAGGGAATGGCGGCTTCGAGGTGGCCGACAATCGCCGCGATCTCCTTCCCGTAGCGGCCGCCGATCCGATACACCTCCTCGGTCAGCCGGTCGCCCCGTCGAACGAGCCTGGAGTTGAGCGGGTGGCGCTCCTCGAACCCGGCGAGGTCCGCCATCGTCACGCCCTGGTACAAGTTGTTCGCGCTGGCTTCGAGAATATCGCGGCCGGCGCCTGGAGTCTTGCTCGTGCAGATCGGTTCGAACGACGAATCGAAGAACAGCGGCTCCAACCGCTGGAGCAGGGCGGCCACGGATTCACCCTCGCGGAGCGGAAAGCGGGCGCCGTGGCTGGCCGCGTGAAAGGCGGCGGCCCGAAACGCCTCCGGCGTGCAGGCGAGCACGAACTTCCGCGACGTGATGTTGCTGAACGGACCGATGTTCAGCCAGAACAGCTTCGTGTATCGCACGATCTCCGCGAGCGTGCCGGCGTCGATGCCCGCCGGGTGCGTCACGATCTCCTCGAGCAGCTCCCGCATCTCGAGGTTGTGCGCGTAGCGCTGGTCGTAGAAGATGTCGCGCCCCGCCAGCGCCGCATTGTAGAGGTGCCAGACCAGGACCTTGTCGCGAAGTGGCAGCGCAGAAAAGCCATCGGCGTAGAGCTGGACGATGGCGGCTTCATCGACGCGTTCGAGGAGATAGGGGCGATCGGACATGGGTAGAACCGGTTGAATGCTCACAAAGGATCGACCTGGACCGCGAACGTCCACGGCCGATTAGGGCAGTTCGATGGCCTGCAGATAGTCGGCAACGACGACGGACCAATGCAACTCCTTGCGGATGCGCTCCGCGAAGGTGTCGGCCGCGCTCGGCTCACCGTGCACGACGCACGTCAGTCGCGGCGGCCGGCTGAATCCTCTCAGCCAGCGCATCAGCTCGCCGGCGTCGGCGTGCGCCGACATCGACTGCAATTGCGCGATCTGCGCGTTCACCTGCACCATCTCGCCGTGAATCTTGACCTCGCGTTCGCCCTCGATCAGCCTGCGGCCGCGGGTGCCAGCCGCCTGGAACCCCGAGAACAGCACGGTGTTGCGCGGGTTGGGCAGCGCCGCCTTCAGGTGGCCCAGGACCCGGCCGCCCGTCGCCATGCCGCTCGACGAAATGATGATCGCCGGAGTTCTCGAATCGGCGAGCTCGGACGACTGCCGGGGCGTGGAGACCGCCTGGAACCGCTTCGTCATGAAGGCCGACACCTGGCCGCGCCCTGGCGCGATGTCCGGGTCCAGCTCGTTGGCCCGCTCCGTATATTGCTTCAGGGCCTCGAGCGCCATCGGGCTGTCGAGGAAGACCGGCACTGCGGGGATGCGCCCCGCGTCCTCGAGCTTCTTGAGCCAGTAGATCACTTCCTCCACGCGGCCGATCGCGAACGCCGGGATGATGACCTTTCCTCCCCGCGCAATCGTCTCGGATACGATCTGCGCGAGCGCCGCGCCGTCGTTGTCCGGCTCGTGCACGCGGTCACCGTACGTCGATTCGACGATCAGCGTGTCCGCATGCTTCAGCGGCAACGGGTCGGGCAGGATCGGCCGGTTGTATCGACCGACGTCACCGCTGAAGACGACCTCACGGCCGCCATCGACATCGAGCCCCAGCACCGCGAAGGCCGACCCGAGAAGATGCCCGGAGTTCACGAACCGCACGGTGACCCCGGCGGTCACCGAAATTGGCCTGTCGAAGCCAACGGGCTGCAGGTTCGCAAGCACTCGATACGCGTCCGCCTCGGTGAAGAGCGGCAGCGCCGGGCTGTGCTTCGAGTAGCCGTGGCGATTCGCTTCGCGCGCGTCTTCCTCGGCAATCCGTCCGGCATCGGGAAGAACGATCCTGCAGAGGTCCGCTGTCCCCGGCGTGCAGAACACGCGGCCTCGATAGCCCTCGGCGAGCAGGCGTGGAAGAAACCCGCTGTGGTCGATATGGGCGTGCGTGAGGACGACGGCGTGAATGCTGGAAGCGGGGACGGGAAGCGGCTGCCAGTTGAGCTGTCGGAGTTCCTTCAGCCCCTGGAACAGGCCGCAGTCCACCAGGACGCGGCGGTCCTTCACTTCGAGCAGGTACTTGGAACCCGTGACGGTACGTGCGGCGCCGAGAAAGGTCAATGACGGCATTTGCAGACTATATCGCGAAAATTCCCACCTGGCCGCCGGTATGCCAGAAGAGGACGGTCGCATCGGCCTCGATGCGCCCGTCGCGGATCCACCCGATCATTCCCGCCAGCGCCTTCGCCGTGTAGGTGTGATCCACCACGAGCGCCTCGGTGCCCGCCAGGAGCGCCTGCGCCTGGCGCGACGCCGCGCTCGGCACGCCGTATCCGTCGCCCACGAACCGGTCGTCTGCTTCAACCGCGCACGACGCGGCGAGGGCCAGCCCATCGATCCCCAGCAGCGTTCCGACACCCTCGATGATCCCGGCAACCGTTGACTGGATGCCGGCCGCCGTCTGGTCTGCGCTGATGCCGATGACGCGGGTCGTGATTCCATGCAGCGCGCAGCCGGCCACGAGCCCGGCCTGCGTCCCGCCGGACGAGGTGGAGTGGAAGATGTAGTCGGGCGGCGCAGGCAACTGCTCCACCATCTCGCCCACCGCCCGTACGAATCCCAGCGCGCCGAGCGGGGTCGAAGCCCCGAGCGGAATCACGAACGGCCGGCCGCCGTGCGCGCGCCACGCCGATGCCGTCTCCTCCATGGCCGGCGCGCGGTCCTCGCGCGACGCCACGTAGCGCACTTCCGCGCCGTACATCGAATCGAGCAGCGCGTTTCCCGACAGTCGATCCGGCGCGGCGCCATTGGCGACGATCACGCACCGCATCCCGAGGCGGACAGCGACGGCGGCGGTCACGCGGCAGTGGTTCGACTGGACTCCGCCCGTGGTGATCAGCAGGTCCGCGCCGTCGGCCTGCGCGCGTGCCCCGACCATCTCGAGCTTCCGGACCTTGTTCCCTCCGAACCCGAACGAGATCGCATCGTCCCGCTTGATGAGGAGTCGTGGACCTCCACCCATGGCCGCCCGCAGCCGCGGAGCGTCTTCAACGGGCGTCGGATAGTGCGCGAAGGCGATGGACGGCATGGCATGCAGCGCGGCGAGAGCCCGGCGGTCGGGGTGTGGCATCGAGGGCTATTGTATACTCAGCCAGTCGTGAGCTTGTTCCTCGAAACCCTGCGTTCCGGCAGACTGGTCGTCGCCGCCGAACTTCGCCCGCCCCGCGCCGAACTCGCGTCGGCCGACGGCATGGATGCCTGGATCGACACCTATCACGCGGTCCGCGCGCTGACCCTGCGCGACACCTTCGTCTTCCTGACCGACAGTGCCGTCGGTGTGCCGGAGGAAGACAATCTCCGCCACCTCATCGTGAATCTCGGTGACGATGCGCCGCTGGATCGGGTGGTGCCGTTCCTGACCAGCAAGCACCCGCTCGACTACTGCCTGGCGTATGCCGACAGGGCGAACCAGCACGGATTCGAGTCGCTCGTGGTCCTGGGCGGCGACAAGCGGGTTGGTGTTCCCCGGTCCGTGGAGCACGCGTGGCAGTTGCGCCACCAGATCCGGGCGCGCAGCTCTGATCTCGCGCTGGGCGGATGGGCCAACCCCTATCGCGATCCGGTCCGCCAGGTGGACTATCTCGTCGACCCGGATTTCACGGGGGAGTTCTTCCTGACCCAGATCGTGTCGCACCACGATCCGGCCCCGGTCGAACGCTTCCTGAACGAGATCGCCCGGCGCGGCGTCCAGATCCCCGGAATCTTCGGCGTGTTCTACTTCCGAAGCGCCACGCCGCGCACGCTCGCGCTCCTCCAGGAGTTCATCCCCGTGCCGGCCGAGAAGCTTACGCGAGAGTTCGGTGACGGGGCGTCTCCCGAGGAGGTGTGCGCCCGCACGATTCGGACGATGATCGAGCTTGGCGCCCGGCGGTTCTACGTGAGCAATCTTCCGCTCGGACGGGCCCACGAGACACTCGCCGCGATCCTCGAACGGAGCGGAATGACGTCGATGTGAACGGCAGGATTCCAGATTCGGGAGAAGCAGGAGCATCATGATCCGTACCCATCTCTCACGCTGCGCGGCTGTGGTCTGCGTCGCTTCGTTGCTGGTGCCCGGGCTGGCGAGGGCACAGGCCCGGCAGCCGGCAACCCCGACGCCCGCGCCCGTGCAGCGCCTGCAATCGGCGGTCGAGCGCATCACGACCAGCGTCAACGCCACCTGGGGCATCTACGTCAAGTCGCTCGACACGGGCGAGGAGATGGCCATCAACGCCGACAAGCAGATGGACACGATGAGCGTGATCAAGATCCCGCTCATGGCCGAGGTGTTTCAGCAGATCAAGGACGGGAAGTTCGCCCTGGCCGACAAGTACACGCTGGCCAGGGAGGACATCCTGCCGGGCACCGGCGTGATGCGGAGCCTCGACCCCGGGGACACGTTCACCGTCAGAGATCTGCTGACGCTGATGATCATCGTGTCGGACAACACCGCCACGGATGTGCTCTACCGGATGGTGGGAGGCCCCGAGGCGGTGAACAGACGGGCGCAGGCGCTGGGACTGAAGCAGACGGTCGCGCCGGCACCCGCCCGCGCGTGGTTCGACGCCCTCAACGCGTCGCGTGACCGCGCGCAGTTCCACCGCGACGCGAAACATCCGTACGGGCTCTCGACGCCGCGCGAGATCGGCCAACTGCTGGAGATGATGGAGAAGGGCACGCTGGTGGACAAACCCTCGTCCGACCTGATGCTGCAGATGATGCGCGGCCAGTTGTATCGCACCCGCATCCCGCGCTATCTGACCGGCTTCCGGATCCCGCACAAGACGGGCGATTTCCTGCCGTACATCGGGAACGACGTCGGCGTCCTCGAAGGCGCCGGAGCGTCCGGCCAGCGGATCATCGTCAGCATCTTCACGGCCAACCACTTCGGCTCGGAAGAGCGGCTCGAGGAAGCCATCGGCCGCGTCGCCGAACAGATCGCGAATTATTTCGCCTATCGCCAGTAGTTCGCTCCGACGTGCGACCGCAAGATCGCAGGACCGCAGGTGCCATGTCTCACTTCCTCGATTCGGTGCCCTTGTCTGGGATCATTCGCATCCGCGACATGATGTACGCGGTCGAGCGGCCATTCAGGCTGGACCAGGGCGACGTGAGTTTCGACGCGCCCGACTCCGTGAAGGCCGCGATGGCGAAGGCGATTGCCGACAACAGGTCGCACTACCTTCAGACCGCCGGCGTGCCGCGCCTGCAGGAACTGCT
>DASVIS010000246.1:0-9087 GCA_036381995.1 Vicinamibacterales bacterium
TTCCCATGAGGACGATGTTGAAGCGGGTGTCGAGGAGGCCGAGCGTTTCGGCGAGCACGCACACCTGGCCGACAATCTCGCCTGCCATCAGGTTCCGCGTCAGGCCCATCTTGCCAGTGAGGCAGAACGCGCACTTCATCGCGCAGCCGACCTGTGTCGAGATGCAGAACGTCTGGCCGGGCGAGTCGGGAATGAACACCGATTCGATCCGACGGTGGTCGCCCAGCTCGAGCAGCAGCTTGACCGTGCCATCCGACGAGTTCTCACGACCGGCCACAGTCGGGCGGGAGAGGCGGAACAGCTCGGGCAGCCGCAGCCGAAGGGGCTTTGAGAGGTCGGTCATCAGCGCGAAGTCGGTTACCCCCCGCTTGTAGACCCACCGGAAGAGCTGGCGCGCATGGTAGGGCTCGACGCCGCCTTCCTGCAGCAGCGATTCGAGCTCCTGTCGTTCAAGCCCGGCGATGTCGGGCAGGAGGATGGTCTCGGGCACAGTGACCTGACTTCCGTGGAGGGTTCCTCCCGGTATTATGCGCGATCCTGGGGGAACCTTCCCGTTGAAGGGTGGGCCACGCCATGGTATTATGGCTTGTGAGTGGTCGTGCTAATTCATTGTACTTCAAGCACTTGCGGCTAGCATACCAGCTGGCTCACGGCTGCGTTCTGACGCCCCGATTCCGGGAACTTGCCGTGGTGGCACGGCGAAAGGATCGCACCGCCCCATGATTGTTCGCGAGCTCCTTGGCAACGGTCTTCGTCTGGTCACCGAGTCGATGCCGAACGTGCGCTCGATTAGCGTCGGGGTGTGGCTGACGCGCGGCTCGCGGCACGAACCCGCGGAATGGAGCGGCATCGCTCACTTCGTCGAGCACATGCTGTTCAAGGGCACCGCGACCCGCAGCGCCGAGGATATCGCGCAGGAAATCGACTCGATAGGCGGTCAGCTCGATGCGTTCACGGCTAAGGAGTACGCCAGCTATTACATCAAGGTTCTCGACGAGCACCTGCCGCGGGCGCTCGACGTCCTCTCGGACATCGTCCTGCACCCGGCGTTCGACGCCGAGGACATCGAACGGGAAAAGAAGGTGATCCTCGAAGAGATCAAGATGGTCGAGGACACGCCGGACGATCTGGTGCACGAGCTGTTCACCCAGAGCTTCTGGGAGGGTCATCCACTCGGGCGGCCGATCCTGGGTACGCCGGAGACGGTGGACGCCCTGACTCAGGAGGCCCTGCGGAACTACTTCCGCCGCGTCCATACCGCCAACAATTTCGTCATCTCGGCGGCGGGCAACCTCGAACATGGGCAGGTGCGAGCGCTGGTGGAGGAGGCCATTGCCGCCGTCGTGCCGACTGGCGACATGGCGACGGATCGCGTGCCGGTGGTGGCACCGTCGTTCGCGGTCCGGAACAAGGACCTCGAACAGAGCCATATCTGTCTGGGCACGGCCAGCTGTTCCCAGGGCCATGGCGACCGCTACGTCACCTACGTCCTGAACACCCTGCTCGGCGGCTCGATGAGTTCGCGGTTGTTCCAGAAGGTGCGGGAAAAACGTGGTCTGGCCTACGCGGTGTTCAGCGGCCTGAGCGCCTACCGGGACGCCGGCGCGCTGACGATCTACGCCGGGTGCGCCACCGAGGCGGTCGGCGAGGTCATCGACCTGACCGTCGAAGAACTGCGCGGGGTCAAGAACGCGCCGGTGCCAGAGGCGGAACTACGCCGGGCGAAGGATCATCTCAAGGGCAGCCTGATGCTGAGCCTCGAGAATACTGCCAGCCGGATGTCGCACCTCGCGCGCCAGGAGATCTACTTCGACCGGCAGTTCGGCCTGGACGAGACGCTCGAGGGTATCGAGCGGGTGACTTCCGACGACCTTCAGCGCGTCGCCGCCGATCTGTTCTCGGACGGCGCGCTGGCCGGGACCGTGCTGGGGCCGCTCGAGGGCTGGGAATATCCGGCGGAACGCCTGCGCCTGGGGTGAGAGCGGCTGTCGGCTGCCGGCCAAGGCCAGGCGCCGCCGGGAGCCGGAGGCCGCTTTTGGGAGGACCTCATGATTGCGCGCTATACCGGCGCCGCGATGGGCCGGATCTGGAGTGAGCAGCGGCGTTTCGAGAGCTGGCTGCAGGTTGAGGTTGCGGCGGCGGAGGCCATGGCCGAGGCCGGAATCGTCCCGGGATCCGCGGCGAGGGCGATCCGCGAGCGGGGCGGCTTCGATATCGGGCGGATCGAGGAGATCGAGGCGAAGACCAAGCACGACGTCATCGCGTTCACCACGGCCGTGGCGGAGCGCGTCGGCGAGGAGGGGCGCTGGCTTCATTTCGGTCTGACGTCCTCGGACGTGATCGACACCGCGCAGGCCCTGCAGATGCGCGAGGCCTGCGATCTCATCCTCGAGGGGCTCGCAAAGCTGGCCGACGCGATCCGTGCCCGGGCCGAGGAGCATCGGCACACACCGATGATCGGCCGGACGCACGGGATGCACGCCGAACCGATTTCGCTCGGCCTGAAGCTCGCACTCTGGTACGCGGAGAACCAGAGAAACATCGAGCGCGTGCGCCGCGCCCGCGCCGGGATCAACGTCGGCAAACTGTCCGGGGCGGTCGGTACGTTCGCACACCTCGATCCCTCGATCGAAGCGGCCGTGTGCGCGCGCCTCGGCCTCGACCCAGCGCCGGTGTCGTCGCAGATCATCCAGCGCGACCGGCATGCCGAACTGCTCACGGCCCTGGCGATCGCCGCCGCCTCGCTCGAGAAGTTCGCGCTCGAAATTCGCGGGCTGCAGCAGACCGAAATCGGCGAGATCGAGGAGCCGTTCGAGACCGGCCAGAAGGGATCGTCGGCCATGCCGCACAAACGCAACCCAATCGGGTGCGAGCAGGTGGTCGGCCTGGCCAGGCTGCTGCGCGGCAATGCCCTGGCGGCCATGGAGAACATCGCCCTCTGGCACGAGCGCGACATCTCGCACTCCTCGGTCGAGCGGGTGATCCTGCCCGACAGTTTCATCGCCCTCGACCACGTGCTGCGCCGGTTCACGAAGATCGTCCGGCACATGGTGGTCCATCCCGAGCGGATGCGCGAGAATCTCGATCTGTCACGCGGCGTCGTGTTCTCCGGCACCATCCTGCTCGAGCTGGCCCGGCGCGGCGTCTCGCGTGAGCAGGCCTACGAGTGGGTGCAGCGAAACGCCATGCGCTCGTTCGACGAGCGGCGTCCATTCAGACAGTTGCTGCTCGACGATGCGGATGTTCGGCGCGTTCTCTCAGCCGAGGAGATCGAGCGGGCGTTCGACCTCTCGGTGCACCTGCGCCACGTCGATCGGATCTTTGCGCGAGTGTTCGAGAACGTGGGTGCGTGACGGAATGAGGTCTGATGTTTGACAAGCTCCACGAAGAATGCGGCGTGTTCGGCATCTTCGGACACCCGGAAGCCTCCAAGATGGCTTACCTTGGGCTGTACGCGCTGCAGCATCGCGGGCAGGAAAGCGCGGGAATCGCCGCCTCCGACGGTGAGCGGCTGATCGCGTACCGGGCCATGGGCCATGTTGCCGACGTGTTCACGGAGGCTGAACTGGCACGCCTCCAGGGCCGTCTGGCCGTTGGCCACGTTCGCTACTCGACGGCCGGAGCCAGCAAGCTGATCAACGCGCAGCCGATCCTCATCGACTGCCAGCACGGGCAGATCGCCCTGTGTCACAACGGCAACCTGGTGAACGCGACCGAGTTGCGCGACGAGTTGGGCCGCGGTGGCGCGATCTTCCAGACCAGCAGCGACTCGGAAGTCATCCTCCACCTGTACGCCCGTTCGAAGGCCTCACACGTCGAGGACGCAGTGGTGGAATCGCTCGCGCAGATTCGCGGTGCGTTCTCGCTGGTGCTCGCGACCGCGGACCGGCTGATCGCCGTGCGCGACCCGCACGGCTTCCGCCCGCTGGCCCTCGGCCGCCTGGGCGACGCCACGGTCGTGGCCTCGGAAACCTGCGCGATGGATCTAATCGGCGCCACGTGGGTGCGCGACGTCGAGCCGGGCGAGATCGTGGTCGTCGATGCCTCCGGCATCCGATCGATCAAGCCGTTTGCCCCGGCTCCGCTGTTGCAGTGCATCTTCGAGCACGTGTACTTCGCGCGGCCCGACAGCTACGTCTTCGGCGAGAGCGTCAACACCGTGCGCACGACGTTCGGCAGGCTGCTCGCGAAGGAATCGCCGGTGGACGCCGATGTGGTGGTCCCGGTGCCCGACTCGGGCGTGTGCGCGGCCACCGGGTATGCCGAGGAGGCGCGCCTTCCGCTCCGGATGGGGCTCATCCGCAACCACTACGTCGGTCGCACGTTCATCGAGCCGCAGCAGTCGATCCGGCACTTCGGCGTGAAGGTGAAGCTGAATCCCGTCCGCAGCATCCTCGACGGCAAGCGCGTCGTCCTGATCGACGATTCGATCGTCCGGGGCACGACGTCGAGGAAGATCGTGCGGATGATCAAGGCTGCCGGAGCCCGCGAGGTGCACGTGCGCATCAGCTGTCCGCCCACCATCTCGCCGTGCTTCTACGGTGTGGACACGCCGCGCCGATCCGAACTCATTGCCGCGACGCACACGATCGAGGAGATTCGGAAGTATCTGGAGGCCGACTCACTGTACTACCTGAGCCTCGAGGGCTTGCTGGCGGGCGTGAACTCGCACCGATCGCAGTACTGCACGTCGTGCTACACGGGCCACTATCCGGTGCCGTTCCCGCAGGACCAGGTTGCGGAGCTGCAGCTGCACCTGCCGCTGAGACTGGTGACGCCCTCGACCCATGAACCGTGAGCCTTCCCTCGTTCCTCGCTCCCGGTCTCCCGTCCCTGATCCCTATGGACTACAAAACCTCCGGAGTTGACATCGACGCGGGTCACGAGGTGGTGCGACGCATCAAGGGCCTGGCCCGCTCGACGTTCACGCCTGGCGTCCTCTCCGAGATCGGGTCGTTCGGCGGCTTGTTCCGGATCGAACCTGGCCAGTTCGCCGACCCGGTGATGGTCGCGAGCGCCGACGGCGTCGGGACGAAGCTCGAGGTGGCGTTCATGGCGAACCGCCACGACACGGTGGGCGAGGATCTCGTCAACCACTGTGTCAATGACATCCTGGTTCAGGGCGCGCACCCGCTGTTCTTTCTCGACTACCTCGCGACCGGTCGCCTGGCGCCGGACGTGGCGGAGCAGATCGTGACGGGGATCGCGCGGGGCTGCCGCAGCAACGGCTGCGCGCTGCTCGGCGGCGAAACCGCCGAAATGCCCGGCTTCTACGCCGCCGGCGAGTACGACCTGGCCGGCTTCATCGTGGGCGCCGTCGATCGCGCCCGCATCATCAACGGCTCCACGCTCCAGCCAGGCGACGCGCTGATTGGCCTGCCATCGACAGGGCTTCACACGAACGGCTATTCGCTGGCCCGCCGGATTGTGTTCGAGGAACTGAAGCTGAGGGTGGATTCCGTCGTTCCCGACCTCGGGATGACCGTCGGAGACGCGCTGCTGGCGGTCCACCGCTCGTACCTCCGCGTCCTGGAGCCGCTCCTGGCGGAAACCGGCCTGGTCCGGGGCCTGGCGCACATCACCGGCGGCGGGATCACGGACAACCTGCCACGGATCTTCCCGGCGGGTGTCGGCGCCCGGATCGACCGTCGCGCGTGGGGAGTGCCGACGGTCTTCCAGTTCCTGGGGAAGGCCGGCCACGTGCCGATCGATGACATGTATCGCTCGTTCAACATGGGGATCGGCCTGATCATCGCCTGCCGGCCGGCAGACGTCGGTCGCGTGACCACGGTGCTGACGAACGAGGGCGAAACGCCGCGGGTCATCGGCGAGCTGATCCCGGGAGAAGGTGCGGTGGCGTATGCGGGATGAACAGGTGTGGCGCGGGGCCTCACCGATGAATCGTCATCTCGGCGTGCTCATCTCCGGACGCGGCAGCAACCTCCAGGCGATCATCGACGCGATCGCCGCGGGCACGCTCGACGCGCGTATCGCCGTGGTCATCTCGAACAAGCCGGCCGCGGGCGGGCTCGAGCGCGCGCGCCGTGCCGGGATCGAGACCGTGTACCTGAGTCACCGCGCCTATCCGAGCCGTGAAGACTACGACCGCGCGCTGGTCGACGAGCTTCGGGCCCGCGACGTGGGCCTCATCTGCCTTGCCGGGTTCATGCGGTTGCTCAGCCCCGTCTTCATCCAGGCGTTTCCCGCCGCGATCCTCAACATTCATCCATCGCTGCTCCCGGCGTTTCCAGGACTCGACGCGCAACACCAGGCCTGGAAGCACGGCGTGAAGGTGACCGGCGCAACCGTTCATCTCGTGGACCGCGATCTCGATGCCGGGCCCATTGTGCTGCAGCGCGCCGTGCCAGTGCTCGACGACGATACGCCGGACTCGCTGTCTGCCCGCATCCTGGAAGACGAGCACAAGCTCTATCCGGAGGCGATCCGCCTCGTGCTCGCCGGCGGCTGGCGGGTCGAAGGCAGACGCTTCAGCGTGAGCCCACAGCCCTGAGCCGCTCCCTTGATAGAATGAAAGATCCGCGGCACATGAGGGAGGCGCAGCAGGCGATGACAAGCGACGTCTACCAGGAGTTCGAGTGGCGGGGGATGGTCTACGAGGGCACCGAGGGCGTGCGCGAGCTGCTCGCCCGTGAGAAGGTGACCTGTTACATCGGATTCGACCCGACCGCGTCGAGCCTGCACGTGGGGTCGCTGCTGCCGCTGATGGCGCTCGCGCGCCTCCAGCGCTTCGGTCACAGTCCCATCGCGATTGCCGGCGGCGGCACCGGGATGATCGGCGACCCGAGCGGGAAGACGCAGGAACGCCAACTCCTGAGCCTCGAGCAGATCGACGAGAACCTGACAGGCATCCGCACACAGCTCGGGCGCTTCCTGGATTTCAACGCCTCGGCCAACCCGGCTCGCATCGTCGACAACGCCGACTGGCTCGCCAAGTTGAGCCTCATGGAGTTCCTGCGCGACACGGGCAAGCACTTCACCGTGAACTACATGCTGGCGAAGGAATCGGTGAAGCGGCGCATCGAGGAGGAGGACGGGATCTCGTACACCGAGTTCACGTATCTCATGCTGCAGGCCTACGATTTCCTCACGCTGTTCGATCGTTACCACTGCACCCTGCAGCTCGGCGGCAGCGACCAGTGGGGCAACATCACGGCCGGGTGCGACCTCGTTCGCAAGCTGCGGGGCGGCAAGGCGCACGGCCTGGTGATGCCGCTCGTGACGACGGCGTCGGGCGTGAAGTTCGGCAAGACGGAGGCCGGCGCCGTGTGGCTCGACCCGGCGCGCACGTCGGACTTCCAGTTCTTCCAGTTCTGGCTCAACACCGACGACCGCGACGCGGTGAAGTACCTGAAGTTCTTCACGTTCCTCCCCGAGGGGCCGGTGACCGAACTCGAGCGCGAGCTGGCCGCGGCGCCCGAGAAGCGCGTGGCACAGCGCGAACTGGCGCGCGAGGTGACGAGGCTCGTGCGCGGCGACGATGCGGTGGCGCGCGCGGAGCGGGCGAGCGGGATCCTCTTCGGCGGAAGCCTTGCGGACGCGAAGGCGGACGATGTCCTCGACGTGTTCGCGGATGTCCCGTCCACGGAAATCGAGGCGGCGCGGTTTGCCGCGCCGGGCCTCGCGATCGCGGAAGTCATGAGCCTGACGGGGCTCGCCGCATCGAAGGGAGAGGCCGCTCGCCTGATCAAGGGGGGCGGCGTCTATCTCAACAACGCGCGCGTGACGGACGAGCGTGGCCGGTTGACGCTCGAGCAGGCGATCGAGGGGCGGTTGTTCGTGCTGCGCAAGGGACAGAGGAGCCGGCACGTCGTGCGGGTCCGACACTGAAGATCCGCTGATCGTTGAATCTGGCGATCGTGCGATCTGTGAATCCGACCTTCGCGCCGCAGGCCGGCGGGACGGCGGCCGTTCCAGATCGTCAGATACGCAGGCGGCGTGATTCCCCAATGATCGAGTGGGGGTTGACAGGAATTTCCCTGCGTCGTATATTAGCCTTCTGCCTCGGATGTGGTCCACCGGAACGACGGTGGCTCGTTGCTCCAGCCCGATCGGAGCGTTTTCGTCTCCGCCGAGTGTGAGCTTCACGGCAACCAAATAAGTTCCACGAAGGGACGAAAGGTGCTTGACAAGCGGAGGCGGGATTAGTAAACTTGTAAGGTTCCCCCAAACGGGTTTTGTTTGGGGTCGCTGCTCGAGAGAATTGGCGATCCGATATTAAAGGGTTGACAGGGTTCGAGAGCAGGGGTAACATCAAAAGGTTCCCTCACGAACGGTGGTTGGGGAGCCAGTCGCGAAAGTGGCGACGATTCGGTCGGTTCTTTGAAAACTAGATAGTGCGTGCAAGCACACACAGTCTCGACGAAGCTTCGCCGAAGCGCGTCAGCGCGGAAGCGGGCGGAGTCGGACACAACCCGTCGAGTATCAGCCTGCGGGTGTCTGGATTCGCGAGGATTCGGGCACAACCGCGGATTATTCGACAATCCGAAACAACGCAAGCAAGAGAGCCAAAAGTTCTCGCGTTGAGCAAATTGTCCGAGCGAAGCGAGTCTCGCTGCAGCTGGCGTCAGCCGGCGAAGGCGGACAAGTCCAGCCCGGCAATGAACTTAAACATGAGAGTTTGATCCTGGCTCAGAATCAACGCTGGCGGCGTGCCTAACACATGCAAGTCGAACGCGAAAGCGGCTTCGGCCGCAAGTAGAGTGGCAAACGGGTGAGTAACACGTGGGTGACCTGCCTTCGAGTGGGGGATAACGTCTCGAAAGGGACGCTAATACCGCATAACATCCTGCCTTTGGACAGGTGGAGATCAAAGCCGGGGACCGCAAGGCCCGGCGCTTGAAGAGGGGCCCGCGCCGGATTAGCTAGTTGGTGAGGTAACGGCCCACCAAGGCGACGATCCGTAGCCGGCCTGAGAGGGCGGACGGCCACACTGGGACTGAGACACGGCCCAGACTCCTACGGGAGGCAGCAGTGGGGAATTGTTCGCAATGGGCGCAAGCCTGACGACGCAACGCCGCGTGGAGGACGAAGATCTTCGGATCGTAAACTCCTGTCGAGCGGGACGAA